>NZ_CP029495.1:2554433-2873737 GCF_003325475.1 Chromobacterium phragmitis | reverse complement strand
CAGCAAGCTGGAGGACAGGCAAAAACTAGAGAAGCGAGTTGAAGCCCGAACGCTAGCGAACTGACCCGCTGCCTAGCGGACGACGCATGTAATTGCGTATGCCATCCCGGATTCGGGCGCGCGCCAAGACTAAAAATACAAGAAGCCAACTTCATTTGTGAAGTTGGCTTCTTGATATTGGTTGCGGGGGCAGGATTCGAACCTACGACCTTCGGGTTATGAGCCCGACGAGCTACCAGACTGCTCCACCCCGCGTCTGTGTTCTGCTCTGCGTTTCGTGCAGAGGAGTGAACTATAAGACATCACGCATCACGCGTCAATAGTTTTATGAATTTTTATTTTCATCATGCCGTCCGACGCACTTCATAATCTTTAACAGATGCCAGTAGCAAAAACATAAGCGATCAACAAAAAACCGCTACATTGACATCGTGGTCGGCGCCGATGCGTAAGCAAAGGCGGCCAGCTTTGCATTCAGGTCTGCCAACCTGGTGGAGAGCCAACCGGCCTGTGCATTTTGACAGGTATTGCAAACTGAATGCGACTGCCAGCGCAAACAGTCATGGCGGTGCCTGTTCTCCTAAGTGTTCATCACGGAACTTCGGGCCGCCTAGCGCGGCCCTCTTTTTTTATAGAATTGGCTCAAGTCTATACCAAGTAAATATAAAATGCCAATGAGATACCAGTTCTTTATGTCTTAAGCTGCGGAACGCCATGCCCTGCTGATCCAGTGCCGGGCATAGTACAGGCGCTAGCGCCGCCGCATCCGGGATTGCCTCATGGTCTTCCTTGCATGATTTCCCCTTCGACAATGCCCGCCTGTCATTCCACCACTCCCCGCACGCTAGCCGAATGCGCTATCCCGCAGCCTCGCGCGGGATAGCGCGCGCCAAGCGCTTGCGCATCAACCAAGTAGCTGCCGTCAGCAGGCCCATTACACCATAGCTGATCCACGGCAATAGCAACAGCGAACGCTCTACCGGCCAATGCCAAGCCAACCAGCTGCGCAGCGCCATCTCGGCCAAAAGCCCCACACCCCACATCGCCGTCATAAACCGAATCACCCGCCGAAACTCCGCCTGCCCCCACAACCGATCACATCGCTCTCGCCCCCCCTCCTCTCGTCGCTCTATCGTGGCGCGAGCCAGATAAAACACCAGCGGGCGAGGAAACAGCAGAGACAACAGAAACGCCCCGCCAAACAAACCGCTCAACAACGACTCCCGCAGCAGCATCATTTTTTCGCTGCCACCCAACAACATCGCCAGCAACGATAATGCGATGCCCAGCAATACCAGCATGCTCAAGGCGTCCACGCGCCGATTTCTCCAGAGCTCCCACAAGCTCCAGACGATAGGCGGAGCGGCGGATAGCAGCAAACCTCCCATCTCGCCCCAATGCGGCTTGCCCCAGCGATAGCAAAGCCAAGGCAACAAGAAATTGACGATTAACTCCGCCAATAGAGAGACGCGTCGGGACATGGGAAGCACTCTGAGGGAAAACGTTAAGGTGCCGGGCAATCATGCCATTGTCAATGAAATGTAAACCAACATGGCGCCGCCGGAAAAGCCAAACCCCGCGCGAGGCGGGGTTTTCTGACGCCGACACACCTAGCCGGCAATCGGTTGAATCGGGAAGACTCAGGCAGCGGCCTGAATGAATCCGTTTGCCGGATACATCGCGCTGGCCAAACCCAGCGCCGACTTGAAAGTCACTTCAAACATCTTGCCAACCTGGCGTACGCTGATCACTTCATAATGGACCACGCCACCGCAGTCCTTATGTTCGAAAACTTTGTAGCCTGGCTTCAGTTGCGAGATTTTCATAATTCAATCCTTATTCTTTTTCTCGATAAAAAACAGATGGATATTTGCTATTTGTCCGTAGCTGCCAGAAAAAGTTCCAGCCAGCTCATGTTCAAACAGCCGCCTGCGTCAATCTAGCAGGCAAGAATGACAGCGCCGTGACCGAAAACCGCCGTCACGCTCATTCAGACAGGGGATGCTCCATCAGACCAATCGTCCATGCTAAAGCAGTTCTCCCGCCGCTTCAGCAAGACTTTCGTCAGTAAACCTGACAAGCGTTGTCAGGGCAAGTCTAGCCGCCACCCGCCTAAAACAAGAACCCCAGCTACCAATATGGCAACCAGGGTTCAGATAACCAAGCATCATCAAGATACCTGGTGATACTACTTAACCGCCATGATCTAGATCAATACCTGACAGCAGCATCAGCCTACGCGCATGCCGGGCTTCACTCCGGCATCCACGTCCAGCAGGAACAAGCCTTCACTGTCGTCCACGCCGGACGCGCAGACGATCATGCCCTGCGACACGCCGAAGCGCATCTTGCGCTCGGCCAGGTTGGCGACCACGATCACGTGGCGGCCCACCAGCTTTTCCGGCTCCTGGTAAGCCTTGCGGATGCCGGAGAAGATATTGCGGGTCTCGAAGCCCAGATCCACCTTGAACTGCAGCAGCTTGTCCGAGCCTTCGACGAAGTTGCACTCCAGCACTTTGCCTACGCGCAGGTCCACCTTGGCGAAGTCGTCGATCTTGATGGTTTCGGCCAGCGGCTCGTGCGCGGCTGCGGCCGGCGCGTCTTGGGTAGCTTGCATATTCTGTTTGTTCGCTTCTATCAATTTGTCGATCAGCGCCGGGTCGATGCGCTGCATCAGGTGCTGGTAGGCATTGATCTTTTTGCCCAACAGCAGGGTTTCCGCGTCGCTCCAGGACAGCGGCGCCACGTCCAGGAAGGCTTCCACGCCTTCGGCCAGCTTCGGCAGCACCGGCTTCAGGTAGATGGCCAACAGGCGGAAGGCGTTGACCAGCACGGTGCAGACGTCCTGCAGGCGCGCGTCCTGGCCTTCCTGCTTGGCCAGCTCCCACGGCTTGTTGGCGTCCACGTAGCCGTTGACCACGTCGGCAAGCGCCATCACGTCGCGCAGCGCCTTCGCGTATTCGCGCGCCTCGTAGGCGGCGGCCAGCTCTTCAGCCGCGGCCTGCAGCTTGACCAGAATGTCGCCATCGGACACCTGAGCGGCCAGCATGCCGTCGAAACGCTTGGCGATGAAGCCGGCGGAGCGGCTGGCGATGTTGACGAACTTGCCCACCAGGTCCGAGTTCACCCGCGCGACGAAGTCGTTCAGGTTGAGGTCGATGTCCTCGATGCGGCCGTTCAGCTTGGCGGCGATGTAGTAGCGCATCCACTCCGGATTCAGGCCGCAATCCAGATAGCTCTTGGCCTGGATGAAGGTGCCGCGCGACTTGGACATCTTCTGTCCGTCCACGGTCAGGAAGCCGTGCGCGAACACGCCGGTCGGCGCGCGCAGGCCGGAATAGTTCAGCATCGCCGGCCAGAACAGCGCGTGGAAGTACAGGATGTCCTTGCCGATGAAGTGGTACATCTCGGTCTGGCTGTCCTTGGCGAACCACTCGTCGAAATTCAGGTTCAGGCGCTCGCACAGATTCTTGAAGCTGGCCATGTAGCCGATCGGCGCGTCCAGCCACACATAGAAGTACTTGCCCGGCGCGCCCGGAATCTCGAAGCCGAAGTACGGCGCGTCGCGGCTGATGTCCCAGTCCTGCAGGCCGCCGCCGATCCACTCGTTCATCTTGTTCAGCGATTCCGGCTGCAGGTGCGGCTGCACGGCGCCGTCGGCGCGGCGGCTGGAGCCGCTGGTCCAGGCCTTCAGGAAGTCGGCGCAATCGCCCAGGCGGAAGAAGTAGTGTTCGGAGGTCTTCAGCACCGGCTTGGCGCCGGACACCGCCGAGTACGGGTTCTTCAGCTCGGTCGGCGCGTAGGTGGCGCCGCACACTTCGCAGTTGTCGCCGTACTGGTCCTTGGCGGAACACTTCGGGCATTCGCCCTTGACGAAGCGGTCCGGCAGGAACATCTGCTTTTCCGGGTCGAACAACTGCTCGATGGTGCGGCAGGCAATCTTGTCGTCGGCCTTCAGCGCCAGGTAGACCTGCTCCGCCAGCGCCTTGTTTTCCGGGCTGTTGGTGCTGTAGTAGTTGTCGTGGCCGATCAGGAAGCCCTGCGAATCGGCGACGTGCAGCTCGCGCACTTCGTTCACCAGCTGCTCGGGCGTGATGCCGCGCTTCTCGGCGGCCAGCATGATGGGGGCGCCGTGGGTATCGTCGGCGCACACATAGTAGCACTCGTGTCCGCGCATCTTCTGGAAGCGCACCCAGATGTCGGTCTGGATCTGTTCCAGCATGTGGCCCAGGTGCAGCCCCGCGTTGGCGTAAGGCAGCGCGCTGGTCACCAGAATCTTGCGTTTGGTCATTCGAATCATTCCCTAATCAGGCAATCTCAAGCGATCGATTATAGAGACAGAACGGACGGGCGGCCATCGCGCCGCGCCGCCCTTATTGCCGCGCACAAAAAACACAAGCCCGGAACGCTGGGCGTCCGGGCTCGCGGCGGAGAAAACGGCGGCTCAGGCGCCCTGATTCGCCCATTCGCCCTTAGGCTCGGCCGGCGCGGCGCGCTCGGCCATCGCAACGCCCACCATCTTGCGGCCCAGCAGCACGTAGGCCAGCGAGAAGCACAAGGACAGCACCGCGAAACCGGTGAGGCCGCTAGCCTGGTACACCTGGCGGAACAGCTCGATGCCCACCGCATAGCCGGCCATCGAGATCATGCTCATGCTGGCGGAGATGGTGCCGCGGCCGGCCAGGTCGCAGGACATCAGCGCGAAGCGGTACAGCACGCCAAAGGCCATGCCCTCGCCAAAGGCCATCAGGCTCATGCCGGCCACCATCCAGTACTGCGGCACCGACGAAAACAGCACACCGCCAACCATCACGGCCAGGCCGCCAACGATGGGCCACATGCCCACCAGCGCGGAACGGCCCAGCGGCCAGCGATCGGCGATCACGGCCAGCGCCAGGTTGCCGGCGATCAAGCCGCCGAACACCGGCAGCTGCATCAGGCCGTATTCGACGGTGCTCATATGCAAGTCGCGCACCAGCAGCACCGGCGACAGCGCGATCCAGCCCATCAGCGGCAGCGCCAGCAGCGGAATGCACAGCGCGGCCAGCACGAAGCGGTTGTGGCCGAACACCTTCAGGTAGTCGCGGCCCATGCTGGACAGCGGCAGCTTCTCATGGCTGGGCGCGACGGTTTCCGGCATCCGCAGGAACAGGCCGATCAAGGCCAGGAAGGACAGGCCGGCGATGAACAGGAAGCCGCTGCGCCACGGCGCCAGTTCCAGCAGCGCAGCGCCGGCCAGCGGGCCGACCAGCGGCGCGATCAGCGCCACATTGGCCATCAGCGCGGTGACGCGCACCGCGGCGGTTTCCTCGAACGACTCCTGCAGCGAGGCGTAGCCCACCGCATTGATGAAGCACAGGCCCACGCCCTGCAGCAAACGCAGCGCGATGAAGGCCTCGATCGAGCTGACCAGATAGGTGGCCAGGCAGGCGACGGTGAAATAAGCGACGCCGAACAGCAGCACCGGACGGCGGCCGATGCGGTCGGACAGCGGGCCGGTCAGCCACGGCAGCAGCGCGCCGCCAATCAGGAAGGCGGTCATCGACGTCGGCGCCCAGGAGGCGTCGACCAGGAACTCGCGGGTCACGGCCAGCATCGCGGGCTGGACCATATCATTGCAGATGTAGACGGCGAATTCGAACAGGACCAGGGCCAGCGGGAACAGCAGATTGGCCCAGGTAAGCTTGGCGTGTTTGGACTGCATAAAGCGGAGAAAGCCTTTCGATCAAAGAGCAGGGCCCGCGGCCTGACGGGGCCGAGCCTTGGAACGCAAGCGTCGCGCATTGCGTAAAGAACCGGTAATACTACGCTTTTCAAAGACTTTTATCAAAAAAAACTTATAAACCAAGCCCTGATACACAATAAATTCCCTGACCGACGGGAGCCCGCAGGAGTAAGATGCGGACATCGCGGAGCGCGGTGCGCCCGAGACGAAATCCGATTAAAATTGTCGGAAATATCCATCCGGACCCTCGCATGTTCTCCAAACTCACCCGCCTGTTCGGCGGCCAAGCCGACCGGGCCACCCAGAACGAAACCATGGCACAGCTCGAAAACCAGATCCTCGAAATCCTGAAGCCGCTGATCGACGCCAATACCGGCAAAAGCTACGTAGCGGCCAAAAACGTCAAGAACCTCAAGTGCGGCGACGCCGAGATCAGCCTGGACGTGGTGCTGGCCTACCCGGCCAAGAGCCAGTTCGACGCCGTCCGCCAGCAGTTCGAGGCGGCGCTGGCGCCATTGGCGGAAGGCCGCGCCGTCAAGGTGGCGGTGAGCAGCCAGATCGCCAGCCACTCCGCCCAGCGCGGCGTGCCGCTGCTGCCCGGCGTGAAGAACGTGATCGCCGTCGCCTCCGGCAAGGGCGGCGTCGGCAAATCCACCACCGCGGCCAACCTGGCGCTGGCGCTGGCCGCAGAGGGCGCGCGCGTCGGCCTGTTGGACGCGGACATTTACGGCCCGTCGCAACCGCTGATGATGGGCTTGCAGGGCCAGCGTCCGGAATCGGTCGAAGGCAAGCTGACGCCACTGTCCAATCACGGCGTGCAGACCATGTCCATCGGCTACCTGGTGGACGCCGACCAGGCCATGGTATGGCGCGGCCCGATGGTCAGCCAGGCGCTGCAGCAGCTGTTGAACGACACCCGCTGGGACGATTTGGACTATCTGGTCATCGATATGCCGCCGGGCACCGGCGACGTGCAGCTGACGCTGTCGCAAAAAGTGCCGGTCACCGGCGCGCTGATCGTCACCACGCCACAGGACATCGCCCTCTTGGACGCGCGCAAGGGCGTCACCATGTTCCAGAAGGTGGGCGTGCCCATCCTGGGCCTGGTGGAGAACATGGCCATCCACATCTGCTCCCACTGCGGCCACGCCGAACACATCTTCGGCGAGGGCGGCGCGGCCAAGATGGCGCAGGACTTCGGCGTGGAGCTGTTGGGCTCGCTGCCGCTCGACCTGGCCATCCGCCTGGCGGTGGACGAAGGCAAGCCCAGCGTGGCCGCCGACCCGGAAGGCAAGCCGGCCGAGCTGTACCGCGCCATCGCCCGCCGCGTGGCGGTGAAGGTAGGCGAAAAGGCGCAGGACTTCTCCGCCAAATTCCCCAAGATCGTCATCCAGAACAACTGAGCGGCAATATGATAGCGATGTACGATTCCGGCCTGGGCGGGCTGTCGGTGTGGCGCGCGGTGCGCGCCGCCCTGCCCGCCTGGCCGATCACCTATCTCGCCGACCAGGCCTATTGCCCCTACGGCCCGCGCAGCCGCGAGGAAATCATAGACCGCGCGCTGAAGGTGGGACATTACCTGGCCAGCCAGGGCGCCACCATCCTGATAGTGGCCTGCAACACCGCCACCACCGCCGCCATCGCCGCGCTGCGCGCCGAGCTGTCTCTCCCCATCGTCGGCATCGAGCCCGCCATCAAGCCGGCGGCGGCGATGAGCCGCACCGGCCGCATCGCCGTGCTGGCCACCGAATACACACTGGCCAGCGAGCGAGTGAAAACGCTGCTCGACGCCCATGCCGGCGATGTGGAAGTCTTGCGCCGCGCCGGACACGGCTGGGTGGAACAGGTGGAGGCCGGCGAACTCGCCGGCGAGCGCACCCGCGCGCTGGTGCGCCGCGTGGTGGAGCCGTTGCTGGCCGAGAACATCGACCACATCGCGCTGGGCTGTACCCACTACCCCTTCCTCGCGCCGCTGATCCAGGAAATCATCGGCGACGGCATCCGCCTGTACGACCCGGCCGAGGCCATCGCCCGCCGCGCGGCGGACCTGATCCAGCAGCACGGCTGCGATAGCCAGGGGGATCATTACTACCGCTTCATCACCACCGCCGAAGACGCAGCAGACATGGCGCTGCGCCTGCCGCAACTGATAGGCCAGCCCTTCCCGGTGGAATCGCAACTACTGGATTGAGCGCCAGCCGCGTTCACGGGGCGCGATGCGCGCCTGGCCGGCCCTATCGAGCAAGAATCCGGCGCGAGGCGGCAGCCGCCGCGCCGGATTCATGCCTTCTGGCCGCGGACGCTGTTCCCGCGCGCGCCGCGCCGCTAAAATGGGACGGCAATCCTTTGCCCAGGTCTCAACCATGAAAACAAGACTATTATGGCTCGCGCTGACGGCATTCAGCCTGCCGGCCCTTGCCGCCCCCTCCTGTCGCATCGTCGCCGGCAAGGTCAATCAGCAAGCCGGCATGCGGCTAGACGCGGCCGAGCTGGGCGACATGCTGCTCAAGCTCAATCTGGACGGCCGCCTGCCGGACAAATTCGTCACCAAGCGCCAAGCCCAAAGCTCGGGCTGGCGCCCAGGCGTCAACCTGTGGAGCGTGCCCGAGCTGCAAGGCAAATCCATGGGCGGCGACCGCTTCGGCAATTACGAAAAGCGGCTCCCTGCCGGCCAATGGCAGGAAGCCGATCTAAGCTATAAAGGTGGCAAACGCGGCGCCAAGCGGCTGCTATTCAGCCGCCACGGCCAGCGTTTCGTCACCGTGGATCATTACAATAGCTTCATCGAGGTTCCCTCATGCCAGTAAAAGTGTGCGAGCTGCGCCACATACGCAGCCTGGAACAGTTCTACAACGAGCTGCAGACCCAGTTGCTTCTCCCCGCCCGCTTCGGCCGCAATCTGGACGCGCTGTACGACTGCTTGGCCAACGACGTGGCCGGCCCCTTCGAGCTGGTCTGGCGCGACACCGCCGAAGCCAGGCAAGGCATGGGCGCCGATGTTTACGCCACCGTGCTGGAAATTCTCGAAACCGTGGCGGAAGAGCGCGGCGACGTGACGCTGGACATTCACCACTGACGCCTCGCCCCGGCCACGGGGCGCCGCCCGAAAGCGCCGCGCGCGCTCAGGCCAAGCCTGAGCCTCGGCGCTTTTTCGTTGTCGCCGCGCTACACGCATGACGCGCGACCGGAAACGGCCAGCCATGCCCCCGTCACGCCCCAAGAATCATAAAATGCTTAAGTTATTAAAATGATTGCAAAATATTCGAATTCGAACTGCAATTGTCGAAATCCCGTCAAGACAACCTCGTACTAACACTCTATAATCGCTAACCTTCAGCCGGCTGCTCCTGTCGGACAACAACAGGCACAAGGCCCTGAAAACGGGCTAAAAACAACAAAGTAGCCCGGCCGCTACATGGCGAAACATGCCGGACACACGGCACGCAAACATGACCCCATCCATTGACCGCATGTCATGTCATGAAAATGCGACGCTCGTTTGAAAACGTCTCAAGAACAGGCAGGAACAACTGAATGAAGTCTAAAAAACTCACGGCCTTGATCCTGGTCGGGATGCTGCTGGGCATTCTGGTCGGCTACCTCTTCCGTCAACATGCCGGCGACGACGCCGCCGCGATCAAAACCTTTGTCGACGGCATGTCCATCCTTACCGACATCTTCCTGCGGCTGATCAAGATGATCATCGCGCCCTTGGTGATCTCCACGCTGGTGGTCGGCATCGCCAAGATGGGCGACGCCAAGTCGGTGGGCCGCATCGGCGGCAAAACCATGGGCTGGTTCATCGGCGCCTCGCTGGCGTCGCTGACCCTGGGCCTGATCATGGTCAATATCCTGAAGCCGGGCGTGGCGCTGAATCTGCCGCTGCCGGACATGCACGCCGAATCCGGCATCAAGGCCGGCGCCATCTCGCTGAAGGACTTCGTCACCCACGCCATTCCCAAGAGCGTGTTCGAGGCGATGGCCAACAACGAAATCCTGCAGATCGTGATTTTCTCGGTGTTCTTCGGCAGCGCGATGGCCGCTCTGGGCGAGCGCTCCAAGGCGCTGATCGACGTGATCGACGTCGTCGCCCACGTGATGCTGAAAGTCACCAGCTACGTGATGAACTTCGCTCCGCTGGCGGTATTCGGCGCCATCGCCGCCACCGTCGCCAAGGAAGGCCTGTCCATTCTCGGCACCTACGGCAAGTTCATGGCGCAGTTTTACTTCTCCATCGGCATCCTGTGGGCGCTGCTGATCGCCGTCGGCGTGCTGATCGTCGGCCCGCGTCTGCTGCACCTGATGGGCATGATCAAAGAGCCGCTGCTGCTGTCGTTCACCACCGCCAGCTCCGAAGCCGCCTATCCGAAGACGCTGGAACAGCTGGAGCGCTTCGGCGTGTCCAACAAGATCGCCAGCTTCGTGCTGCCGATGGGCTACTCGTTCAACCTGGACGGCTCGATGATGTACTGCACCTTCGCGGTGATCTTCATCGCCCAGGCCTACGGCATCGACCTGACGCTGGCCCAGGAAATCTCCATGCTGCTGATCCTGATGCTGACCTCCAAAGGCATGGCCGGCGTGCCGCGCGCGTCGCTGGTGGTGATCGCCGCCACCCTGGCGCAGTTCAACATCCCGGAGGCCGGCCTGCTGCTGCTCTTGGGCATCGACCACTTCCTGGACATGGGCCGCTCCGCCACCAACGTGGTGGGCAACTCCGTCGCCACCGCCGTGGTCGCCAAGTGGGAAGGCGAATTGAAGCGCCACTGATCCCGCTCAGCCTCATGCAAAACGCCACCCTTGCGGTGGCGTTTTGCATGGCCGCAAAACTGCAAGAAACTATTGACAGCACAGGCTCGCACGGACATAATGCGCTCCTCGACTGACACCGGAGAGGTGGCAGAGTGGTCGAATGTACCTGACTCGAAATCAGGCGTACGTGCGAGCGTACCGAGGGTTCGAATCCCTCCCTCTCCGCCAGTAGAACGCAATCAAGCCCTTGAGCGATCAAGGGCTTTTTTGTTGCCTGCTTTCCTAGCATCCCCGCGCGGGATGCTCTCCGCGTTCGGCAGCGGAAAGACACGCCCAATCCAGTCCAGCGCCTCCACAAGAACGACGTTCGCGGACGTAAAAAAGGCGCGAATATCGCGCCCTCCTCAGCCGCCCGCAACCTCATCAAGCCAACGCGGCTTCCTTTTTGCGCGTGCGACCCGAATGCAGGTAATCGGCGATATAGTCCTGCGACACCTCGCCGCAATAGCGGCCGGCCTCGTCCACCACCGGCATCCAGGTAAGGTTGTGCTCGTACAGGCGCGACAGCACGATGCGCAGGTTCTCGCCGACGCCGGCCGTCACTTCGATACTATTGATCTTGTCGCGGCAGCGGCCATCGCCGCCGGACTTGGCGTCTCGGCGCTTGACGAAGCCCAGCGGCTCGCCGGCCTCGTCCACCACGGTCAGATGCAACAAGTCTGCGTCGTCCATCATGCCGTAAGCGGCGGACAGCGGCGTATCCAGCCGGGCGGTCAGCGTCTCCCGCTGCTCGGCCACTTCGCCCGCCCGCACCAGCAGCAGGCGCTTCAGCGTGCGGTCATGGCCGACGAAGCTGGCGACGAAATCGTCAGCGGGGTTCGCCAGCACCTCGTCGGCGCCGGCGCACTGCACCATCTTCCCCTGGCGGAACACCGCGATGCGATCGCCCAGCTTGATCGCCTCGTCGATGTCGTGGCTGACCAGCATCACGGTCTTGCCCAACTGGCGCTGCATCTGCAGGAATTCGTTCTGGATTTGTTCGCGGTTGATCGGGTCCACCGCGCCGAACGGCTCATCCATCAGCAGCACCGGCGCGTCGGCCGCCAGCGCGCGGATCACGCCGATTCGCTGCTGCTGGCCGCCCGACATCTCGCGCGGATAGCGCTGCAGAAAGCGGTCCGGGTCCAGCGCCACCATGTGCATCAGCTCGCGGGCGCGCTCGCGGCAGCGCTTCTTGTCCCAGCCCAGCATCCGCGGCACAACCATGATGTTCTCTTCGATGGTCATATTGGGAAACAGGCCGATCTGCTGGATCACGTAGCCGATGTGCCGGCGCAGCGTCACGGTGTCGATGCCGGCGGTGTCCTCGCCGCCTATCAGCACTCTGCCGGACGTGGGCTCGATCAGCCGGTTGATCATCTTCATGGTGGTGGTCTTGCCGCAGCCGGACGGGCCGAGCAACACGCAAATCTCGCCCTCCGGCACTTTCAGGCTGACATCGTCCACCGCGCGGACCGGTTGGCCATTTTTCTGGGTGAAGCGCTTGCACAGGTTTTGCAGTTCTATCATCAGCGGATTCCTTTCGGTGTCAGCGCGCGCTGGGCGCGCAGCAGCAGCCAGTCCATGGCCACGGCGAGCAGGCTTACCACGACGGCGCCGGCGATCAATTTGCGGATGTCGCTCTGGCTGATGCCATGCAGGATCAAGGTGCCGAGACCGCCGGCGCCGACGATGGCGGCGATGGCCATCACGCCGATGTTCAGCACCACCGCGGTGCGGATGCCGCCGAAAATCACCGGCACCGCCAGCGGCAGCTCCACCCAGCGCAAGCGCTGCCAGAATGTCAGGCCGATGCCGCGGCCGGCCTCCCGCACGCCGGGCTCCAGCTGCGTCAGCGCGGCATGGGTGTTGCGCACGATGGGCAGCAGCGAGTAGAGGAACGCCGCGGTGACGGCCGGCACCGCGCCGATGCCGTGGCCGATCAGCGAAAACAGCGGGATCATCAGGCCGAACAATGCGATGGCCGGAATGGTCAACAGCACGGTAGCCAGGCTCAGCACCGCGCCGGCTAGGGCGGGAAAGCGTACGATGGCGATGCCCAAGGGCACGCCCAGCAGCACCGCCAGGCTGACGGCGATGCCGACCAGCGACAGATGCTGCCAGGCCAATGCCCCGATATAAGGCAGATTGGCCAGCATGTAGCGGCCGGTTTCCAGCAGGGTTTCCATCATGCCTCCTCCTTCGCCAGGCCATGGCTGCGCAGGAACTCGGCCGCCACGTCCCTGACCGGACGGTGCCGGATATCCACCTCGGCGTTCATCGCCGACATCGCGTCGTTGTCCAACAAGGCGGACAGCCGGTTCAGCTCGTCGGCCAGTCCGGGATGGCGGTCCAGCACGTCCTTGCGCGCCACCGGCGTCGCCGAATAGGCGGGGAAGAAGCCCTGGTCGTCTTCCAGCACCAGCAGGTCGAAACCTGGAATCCTGCCGTCGGTGGTGTAGACCAGGCCGGCGTCGACGAAGCCGTCCCGAATGGCGTTGTAGACCAGGCCGGAATCCATCTGCCGGATTTGCGGCCGGCTCAAGACCATGCCGTACAGCTTTTGCAACGGCCTGAGCCCGTCAGGCCGGCCGGCGAACTCCATGTCGAAGCCCAGCTGCCAGCGCTTGCCGCCGCCGTTGTTGCGGTTCACCGCCCGCACCAGATCGGACAGCGCGCGCACGCCTTCGGCCTCGGCGCGGCTGCGCTTCATCGCCAGCGCGTAGGTGTTGTTGAGCGCGGCCGGGTTCAGCCAGATCAGGCCCATAGGCTCGTCCAGCCGCTTGATCTCGGCATAGGCCTCCTCGTTGCTCATCTTCTTCTGAATGCCGTGATGGACGATGAGGCCGGTGCCGGTGTAGTCCCAGGCCAGATCGATCTGCCCGCTCTCCTGCGCCTTGCGCAGGATCACCGAGGCGAGGTCGGTCTTTTGCGTCACCTCATAGCCCTTGCCGGCAAGGTATTGCGTGGTCAGCTCGGACAGCAGATGCTGCTCGGTGAAGTTCTTGCTGCCCAGCGTCAGGCTGGCCGCCCAAGCCGGCGCGCACGACAGCGCGATGGCGAATGCCGCCGCCGCGGCCAGGCCGCGCCGAAACATAACGATCATTTTCATAATTTCTCCATGCGAGCCCGCGTCGCGAGCTGGCGCCTCAGGCCATGCCGCGCGCGGCGGCCGCGCGGCCCAGGGCCGCCACCATCTGGTCCAGCGCCAGCGCGATCAGCGCGGTGCCGCCGGCGCCCAGCAACAGGGCGGTATGGTTGTTGAGGTAGATGCCGGGAAAGATCAGCTCGCCGTAGCTGCTGGCGCCGATCAGGAAGGCCAGCGGCGCGGTGCCGACGTTCAACGCCAGCGCCACGCGCACGCCGGACAGGATCACCGGCAAGGCATTGGGCAGCTCCACCCGCCACAGCCGCTGGCGCGGCGTCATGCCGATGGCGTCGGCGGCCTCCAGCATGGCCGGCGGCAAGCCGGCCAGGCCGGCGTAGACGTTGCGCACAATGGGCAGCAAGGACGCCAGGAACAGGGCCGCGACGGCCGGCGCGTCGCCGATGCCCAGCGCCACCATGGCCAGCGCCAGCACCGCCATCGGCGGCAGGGTGTTGCCGATATTGAAGATCTGCATCCAGGATTCGGCGCTGCGCCGCAGCCCCGGCCGGCTCAGCAGGATGCCGCTGGGCAAGCCCACCGCCAGCGCCAGCGCCATCGACACGCCGACCAGATAAAGATGCCGCCCGCCCAGATAGAGCAGGTCTTCGCGGTATTCCGCCCACACGGCCGGGCCAAGGCCGTAATACAGTCCCGCCGCCAGGGCGGCCGGGATCAGCCAGATCATGCTGCGCTTGCCAAACGCTCTTTTGTGCATCTGCGTCCTCCTTGGCGGATAGCGACGATGAAACCGTCGGCGATCCGCTGTAATGATCGCGACAACCAGAGAGCTGCCAGTAGATTTTCAGGACATCCGGCCGAGCCGGATACGAGGCGCGTAAAACGCGGGAACGGGCGCAAGCCCGAGATTGAGCGGCGCGCGAAGCGCCGAAGAACTGGAAAATACTATAACATCGACCAAATCAACATGCAAACAATCTAATATTCAAAAAATCCATAATAATCTTGATATTGCGAAATAAAAATCGAAATTTATCTATTTTTTTGATTCTAATGTACTCTCTGTAAAATCTGTCGCGCCACACCGAAACGGCTCCCAGCCGCAGCTTTCCCCAAGTGGCCGAAATGGATAAAGTCATTAAAAAACAATAGACAACATTCCATGCCGGTACTCATTTCGATGCCGCCTGCCAGGCCGTTTCACGCCGGCGCATAATTATCGAATAGCATAAAAAATCGGAAGCCTGGCTTCCGATCCATTTCTCTATTCCGCGCGCCGACGCAGGGCCGGAATCGCGGTTTCACGCGCCGCGCGTCACAGCACGCCGGCCAGATATCCGACGCCCAGCACGGCGATGCCGCCGCCCAACGCCCGCGCGTACCAGGCGCTGCGTTGCTTGAAAAAAGCGCCGATGCCCATGCCGGCGACGTGCAGGATCATGGTGCCCAGCACCATGCCGGACAGGGCGGCGGCGGCCTGGCCTGCCGGCAACTCGCCGCCGTGGGCGATGCCGTGGAACACGGCGAACAGCCCCACCACCGCCATGCCCCAGGGCAGCGCCATCTTCACCCGGGCGCACACCAGGAGGCCCAACACCAGCAAGGAAGCGGCGATCATCGGCTCCACCGCCGGCACCGCCGCGCCGGTAAAGCCTATCAACCCGCCTGCCAGCAACAGTCCGGCGAAGGCGAACGGCATCGCCCACACTTGGCGGGTGGCCAGCACGCTCCAGACGCCCACCGCCAGCATGGCGGCGAAGTGGTCCATCCCGGTGAACGGGTGGACGAAGCCGATGAAAAAGGCAGAGCCATGGTGAATGCCGGCGTCGCTGCCGATATGCGCCATGGCCAGGCCCGGCAACAGCGCCAGCAAGGGCAGCGATATCCAGGTGCGTGTCTTCATCTTGTTTTCCTCATGGTTCAATCCAGAAATCCGGCTTAGCCGCCGGTATGCGACATGAATCGTACAACGGCGCCGCCCGGCGCGCCAAAATCATGGCCCCAGGGCTTGCCGTCCACCGCGCGCCGGATGGCGTCCTCCAGCTCGCCATCGTCGGCCCCGCCGCGCAGCAGCGGGCGCAATTCCAGCTTGTTCTCCTGCCCCAGGCACAGGTACAGCGCGCCGTCCACCGCCAGCCGCACCCGGTTGCAACTGGCGCAAAAGTGTTGGGAGATGGGCGTGATGAACCCCACCTGCCCATGCCCGTCCGCCGTCTGCCAATATCGCGCCGGCCCGCCGCCCAGCTCGCTGGCGCACGGCCGCAGGTGAAAGCGGCGGACCAGCCGGTCCCGCGCGCCGTCCAACGGCAGGTAGGCGGCGGCGCGGCCGGCCTCGCCCATCGGCATCGCCTCGATCAGGCGCAGGATGAAGCCGTGCACGAAGCAAAATGCCGCCATCGACTCGATCTCGCCGTCGTTGACGCCTTGCAGCGCCACCATGTTCAGCTTGATCGGCGCGAGCCCCGCCGTCTTGGCCGCCATCAGCCCGGCCAGGGTGGCGTCCAGGCAGTCCCGCCCGCACAAGGCGCTCACGCATTCGCGCCTGAGCGAATCCAGGCTGACATTGACCCGGCCCAGGCCGGCCGCCTTCAGCGCGGCGGCGTGCCGGGCCAGCCGGGTGGCGTTGGTGGATAGCGACAGGTCGCGCACGCCGGGCGCGGCGGCCAGCTCGCCCACCAGATCGACGATGCCGGCGCGCAGCAGCGGCTCGCCGCCGGTCAGCCGCACCCGGCCCACGCCCATGGCGGCGAACAGGCCCACCAGACGGCGGATTTCGGCGAAACTCAGCCAATCCGCCCGCTCGGCGTAAGACCCGCCGCCCGCCGGCCGGCAATAGCGGCAGCGCAGATCGCAGCGGTCGGTCACCGACAGCCGCAGATAGGCGATGCGCCTGCCGTGGCGGTCGATCAGCGGCGGCTTGTCCATGCCCTACTCCGCCAGCGCGGCCTTGCGCAGGTCCGCCTTCAGCCGCGCGTAAACGCCGCGCGCGTGGTTTTCCGCCCAGGCCTGGTCGGCGATGGGTTCCAGCCGCACCGTGCAGTATTTCAGCTCCGGCGTTTTGGAGATCGGGTCCAGGTGGTCCACCGTCAGCTCGTTGCAGGCGCCTATCCACCACTGGTAGGTCATGTAGACCGCGCCAGCGTTGACGCGCGGATTATGGTTGGCTCGGGTGATCACCTTGCCGCGGCGCGAGGCCACCCACACCAGCGCTTGGTCAGCGATGCCGAACTTCTTGGCGTCATTCGGGTGGATCTGCACAAAGCCCGGCTCGTCGGCCAGCGTTTGCAAGGCCGCGCAATTGCCGGTCATCGAGCGGCAGGAGTAGTGGCCCACCTCGCGCACCGTGCACAGGCCCAGCGGATATTCAGCGTCCACCGTTTCCAGCGGCGGCCGCCACTCGGCGGCGAACAGCCTGGCCTTGCCGCTGGGCGTGTCGAACCGGCGGCCCTCGTACAGCCACGGCGTGCCGGGATGGTCTTCGCTGGGACACGGCCATTGCACATAGCCGAGGCCGGCCATCTTGTCGTAGCTGGCGCCGGTGTAGAGATGGCACAGGCCGCGCAGCTCGTCCCAAATCTGCTGGGCGTTGTCGTAATGCATGGGATAGCCCATGGCCGTGGCGATCAGGCTGTAGATTTCCCAATCGTCCTTGACGTCGGCCGGAGGCGCTATCGCCTTGTAGCAGCGCTGAAAGCCGCGGTCGGCGCTGGAGAACACGTTTTCGTGCTCGCCCCAGGAGGTGGCGGGCAGGATCACGTCGGCCGCCATCGCCGTCTTGGTCATGAAGATGTCCTGCACCACGATCAGGTCCAGCTTCTCGAAAGCGCGGCGCATCATGCCCAGATCGGGCTCGGTCTGCAGCGGGTCTTCGCCGAAGATGTAATACGCCTTCAGCGAGCCGGCCTCGATGCGATGCGCCACCTCGGTGATGCTGCAGCCCTTCTCCGCCGGCAGGCTGTCCACGCCCCAAGCCTCAGCGAAGCGCGCGCGCGCCTCGGCGTCGCTGACGTCGTAATAACCCGGCAGCGTGTTCGGCAGCGCGCCCATGTCGCAAGCGCCCTGGACATTGTTCTGGCCGCGCACCGGGCCGACGCCGACATGGGGCCGCCCCAGGTTGCCGGTGAGGGTGGCGAGGCTGGACAAGCCCTTGACCACGTCCACCGCCTGGCCCCACTGGGTCACGCCCATGCCCCACAGGATGGTGGCGCTGGGCGCGGCGGCATACATCCGGATGGCCTGGCGGATCAGTTCGGCCGGCAGGCCGGTGATCTCGGCCGCGTATTCCGGCGTGTACTTGGCGACGGCGGCCTTGTATTCCTCGAAGCCTTCGGCGTGCTCGGCGACGAAATCCGCCTTGTACAAGCCTTCGCTGATCAGCACATGGGCGAAGGCGTTGACCAGCGCCATATTGGAGCCGTTCTTCAATTGCAGATGCAAGTCGGCCACGCGCGCGGTTTCGATGTAGCGCGGGTCGCAGACGATGATCTTGGCGCCCTTTTGCTTGGCCTTGAGAATGCGGCGGGCGACGATGGGGTGGGAATCGGCCGCGTTGTAGCCGAACACCAGAATGCAGTCGGTGTCCTCGATCTCGCAGATCGAGTTGCTCATCGCGCCGTTGCCCAGCGTGGCCATCAGCCCGGACACCGACGGCCCGTGGCAGACCCGGGCGCAGCAATCGATGTTGTTGGTGCCGATCACCGCGCGGGCGAACTTCTGCGCGATGTAGTTGGACTCGTTGCCGGTGCCGCGCGAGGAGCCGGTGAACATGATGGCGTCCGGACCATGCTCGCCCTTGATCTGACTAAGCCGGCCGGCCACGAAGGCCACCGCCTCGTCCCAGCCGACGCGCTCGAACTCGCCGCCGCGCCGGCGGCGTATCATCGGATGGCGCAAACGCGGCGTCAGCAGCTTGGTGTCGTTGAGGAAGTCCCAGCCGTAATAGCCCTTCAAACACAGCTCGCCCTGGTTGGTCACGCCGTCCGCGCCTTCCGCGCCGACGATCTTGCCGTTTTCCACCAAGAGATTGAGCTTGCAGCCCGAACCGCAGTACGGGCAAACCGAAATCACCTTCTCCATTTTCCTGTCCTTTTGCGCGTTGCGTTCGATTCAGAGCGATAGCGCCGGCGTGTCCAGCGCGGCCTGCTCCCGGCGTTTCTTCATGGCGGCCTCCAGCGCCTGCGGCTCCACCATGCGCAGCGCGTTGGTGGGACAGGTGGCGATGCATGCCGGCCCGCCGGTCTTCCCTACGCACAAGTCGCACTTCAAAGCCTTGGCCTTGAGCTGGCGCGTGGCGAAGCCGCCCGGCTCCGGCCGCTGCCTCACCGTCACCACCTGCATCGCGCCGTAAGGACAGGCCACCATGCAGGTCTTGCAGCCCACGCAGCGCTCCTGCAGCACCTGCACACTGTCGCCGGCGTAGACGATGGCGGCGTTGGGACAGGCGTTCAGACAGGGCGCGTCGTCGCACTGCCGGCACAACACCGGCGTGCTGATTCGCGCGCTCTTGATCACCGTCAGCCGGGGATGGAAGTTGTCCGGCGACAATGGATCGCCAGGGCTCAGCGGATGGGCCAGCGCGCACGCCACTTCGCAGGTGCGGCAGCCGATGCAGTTTTGGGGTTCAGCGATGATGAACCGATTCATTTCAGCCTCCTCAAGCGGCGGCAGCCGCCCGAACGTCGATTGCAAGCTTTGCGAAAACTCGCGTTCATGCCTTGCATAAGCCATGCCAGCCGCCCGCTTCCGCGCAATGTCCTGTTTCGAAACAGAAATCCGGCTTGACGCCGGTGTCGAACGCCGCAACCGCCCAGCCGCGCATCGTCAGAAGTGACGACGCCTCGACACCGTCGCCCGCCGCCAAGCCGCCGCATCGCCCGCATCGAGGCGCGGGCCGGCCAGGAGAAAAAAACCGTGCACGAACTGACACTTGCGGAAAGCGTGGTCGCCATCGCCGAGGCCGCCGCGCGCCGCGCCGGCGCCCGCCGCGTCACCCGCGTCCGCCTGGCACTGGGTTTGCTAGCCCATGCGGAGACAGACACCCTGCTCTACTGCTGCCAGCTGGCGGCGCGGGACACCCTGGCGGCCGACGCCGAATTCCAGGCCGAGCGCCGCCCCGCCCAGGCCCATTGCGGCGACTGCGGGCAGCGCGCCGAAATCGCCTCCCTCCCGGCCCGTTGCCCGCGCTGCGGCGGCGAAAACCTGGCGCTGGAAGGCGGCGACGAGATGAGGGTGGTCGATATCGGAATCCGCTAGGAGGAAACACCATGTGCACAACCTGCGGCTGCGGCCACGGACAAGTCAGCATCAACGGCAAGCGCGGCCATGGCCATGGCGCGCCCGGAAGCGGCTACCGGCTGGCCGGCCAGCGCCATGGCCCGCTGGACGCCGCGCACGCGCCGGACACCCCGGCCGAACGCATCGTCGCCATCGAGCAGGACATCCTCGCCGACAACAACGCCCGCGCCGCGCGCAATCGCAGGCTGCTGGCCGAACGCGGCGTCTTCGCGCTCAATCTGGTGTCCAGCCCCGGCTCCGGCAAAACCAGCCTGCTGGTGGACACCATTGGCCGCTGGGCCGGGCGCAAGCCGGTGGCGGTGGTGGAAGGCGACCAGCAAACCGCCAACGACGCCGAACGCATCCGCGCCGCCGGCGCGCCGGCGGTGCAGATCAACACCGGCAAGGGCTGCCATCTGGACGCCCGCATGGTGGCCCAGGCGCTGGCGCGGCTGGAGCGCGACCGGGCCATGCCGAACGGCGGCCTGCTGCTGATCGAGAACGTGGGCAACCTGGTGTGCCCCGCCGCCTTCGATCTGGGAGAGGCGCACAAGGTGGCCATCCTGTCGGTGACCGAGGGCGAGGACAAGCCGCTCAAATATCCGGACATGTTCCGCGCGGCCGACCTGTTGATCATCAGCAAGACCGACCTGCTGCCCCATCTGGACTTCGACATCGCCGCCGCCATCCGCATGGCGCGCCGGGTTCGCCCCGGCCTGCCGGTGATCCGGCTGTCGGTCAAAACCGGCGAAGGCTGCGACGAATGGCTGAACTGGCTGGCGGCCGGTTGCGGCGAAGGAGGTTGACCATGGCGCGCGAACAGTTGACGGTGAGAGGCATCGTGCAGGGGGTTGGCTTCCGCCCCTTCGCCTACCGGCTGGCGGACGAGCTCGCCTTGTCCGGCTGGATACGCAACGACGGCGACGGCGTCACGCTGGAGCTGCAAGGCGGCCGCGCCCAGCTGGACGGCTTCGCCAGCCGCCTGCTGGCCGAAAAGCCGCCGCTGGCGCGCATCGACCAAGTACTGCGCCAGCCGCGGCCCGAGCGGGAAGAAGACGCCGGCTTCGCCATCCTGGACAGCGCCGCCGGCGGCAACCGCGCCGCCATCGGCGCCGACAGCTGCGTCTGCGACGCCTGCCTGGCCGAACTGTTCGACCCCGCCGACCGGCGCTACCGCTACCCTTTCATCAACTGCACCGATTGCGGGCCGCGCTACACCCTGGTCAACCGCCTGCCCTACGACCGCGCCCAAACCAGCATGGCCGTGTTTCCGCAGTGCCCCGCCTGCCTGGCCGAATACCGCGACCCGCGGCACCGCCGCTTCCATGCCGAACCCAACGCCTGCGCGCATTGCGGCCCAAGGCTCTCGCTGCGAGACGCGGCGGGCCTTGTCGCCGGCGATGCCATCGCCGAAACGCTGAAGCGGCTGCGGCGCGGCGAGATCGTCGCCATCAAGGGCCTGGGCGGCTATCACCTGGCCTGCGACGCCCGCGACGCCGGCGCCGTGGCCCGGCTGCGCCAGCGCAAGGCCCGCGAGGAAAAGCCGCTGGCGGTGATGGCCGCCAACGCCGTCTCGCTGGCCGGCCTGGCTGAGCCGGACGAACTGTCGCTGCGGCTGTTGAACTCGGCCCAGCGCCCCATCGCGCTGCTGCCCAAGACCGCCGCCTGCGACAAGGCGCTGGCCGGCGTGGCGCCGGATGTGGCCTGGCTGGGCGCGATGCTGCCCTACACCCCGCTGCATTACCTGCTGTTCCACGAAGCCGCCGGCCGGCCGGCCGGCGCCGGCTGGCTGAAACAACCGCAGCCGCTGCTGCTGGTGATGACCAGCGCCAACCTTCGCGGCGAGCCGCTGATCACCGCGGACGAGGACGCCCGCGTGCTGCTGCCGGTGCTGGCCGACGCGGTGCTGGAGCATAACCGCGACATCGTCACCCGCTGCGACGACAGCGTGCTGCGCATGGGCTGCCACGGCCACGCGCAATTCCTGCGCCGCGGCCGCGGCTACACACCCTGCGCCATCGGCCTGTCGCGCGGCGGGCCGTCCGTGCTGGCGCTGGGCGCGCAGCAGAAAAACACGCTGTGCCTGACCCGCGGCAACGAAGCCTTCCTGTCCCAACACATCGGCGACCTGGACCGCGTGGCCAACTGCCAGGCGCTGGAGGCCGCCGTCGCCCACTTGCAGACGCTATTGGCCACCCGGCCGGAATGCGTCGCCCACGACCTGCACCCCGACTACTTCAGCAGCCGGCTGGCGCGCGAGCTGGCCGAACGCTGGGGCCTCCCGGCCCTGGCGGTGCAGCATCACCATGCCCACATCGCCGCCATCCTGGCCGAACAGCAATGCGACGACGCGGTGCTGGGCCTGGCGCTGGACGGCGCCGGATTGGGCGACGACGGCGCGGCCTGGGGCGGCGAGCTGCTGCTGGTGGACGGCGCCCATAGCCAGCGGCTGGCGCATCTGGCCCCGCTGCCCTTGCCCGGCGGCGACCGCGCCGCGCGCGAGCCCTGGCGCATGGCCGCCGCCGCGCTGCACGGCTGGGGCGCGGACGAGGAAATCGCCCACCGCTTCCCCCGCGAGGCGGCCGCGCCGCAACTGGCGCGCTGGCTGGCCAACGGCAAACCCATGGCCGCGACCACCAGCCTGGGGCGGCAATTCGACGCCGCCGCCGCGCTGCTGGGCGTGGCTGCCCGCACCAGCTTCGAAGCCCAGGCGGCGATGCGGCTGGAAGGCCTGGCCGAACGCCACGGCTTGCCGGACAAGCCGCCACGGCTGCACCGGATAGACGAGGAGCAGACGCTGGACCTGTCGCCGCTGTTGCGCCGGCTGGCCGACGGCATGGCCCCGGCCGAGGGCGCGGCGCTGTTCCATGCCTGCCTGATCGAAGCGCTGGCCGACTGGGCCGCCCAGGCGGCTCGCCGCCACGGGCTGCGCCGCGTGGCGTGCGGCGGCGGCTGCCTGCAAAACGCCATCCTGGCGCGCGGCCTGCATGCCGCGCTGGGCCGACGCGGCCTGTCCATGCTGCAGGCGCGGCGGGCGCCCGCCGGCGACGGCGGCCTGGCCCTGGGCCAGGCCTGGGTGGCGCAAAGACATTTCCATCCCTGAGGAGCCCGCTATGTGCCTGGCCATTCCCGCCCGCGTCACCGAAGTCCTGGAGCCCGACCAAGCCAGGGTGGAGCTGGGCGGCGTGCACAAGATCATTTCCACCGCGCTGGTGGACGCCGCGCGGGTAGGCGACTACCTGATCGTCCACGTCGGCTTCGCCATCGGCAGGCTGGACCCGGCCGAGGCCGAGCGCACGCTGGCGCTGCTGGCCGAAATGGGCGCCATGCCGGACAACCCCGCGGCCTACCGCTAGGAAAACCAGATGAAATACATTGAAGCGTTCCGCGACGGCGAACTGGCGCGGCGGCTGGCCGCCGCCATCCATGCCGAGGCCGATCCGGCGCGGCCATACCGGCTGATGGAATTCTGCGGCGGCCACACCCACGCCATCGCCCGCTACGGCCTGCCGGATCTCTTGCCCGCCAACATCCGTCTGATCCACGGCCCCGGCTGCCCGGTGTGCGTGCTGCCCGCCGGCCGCATCGACAGCGCCATCGCGCTGGCGCGCGAGCCGGGCCTGATCCTGTGCACCTATGCCGACACCCTGCGCGTGCCGGCCAGCGGGGGCGTTTCCCTGCTCAAGGCCCGCGCCGCCGGCGCCGACGTGCGCATGGTCTACAGCTGCGGCGACGCGCTGGCCATCGCCCAGGCGAATCCGGAGCGGCAAGTCGTCTTTTTCGCGATCGGCTTCGAAACCACCACCCCGCCCACCGCCGCCGTCATCCTGCGCGCGCAGCAACTGGGCCTGGCCAATTTCAGCGTGTTCTGCAACCACGTGCTCACCCCTGCCGCCATGGTTCACATCATAGAGTCGCAAGGCGACCCGGACGCGGTGGCGCTGGACGGCTTCATCGGCCCGGCCCACGTCAGCACGGTGATAGGCTACGGCGCGTACGAGAGCTTCGCCGCCCGCTATCGCCGGCCGGTGGTGATTTCCGGCTTCGAACCGCTGGACGTGATGCAGTCCATCCTCATGCTGGCGCGCCAGCTCAACGCAGGCCGCGCCGAAGTGGAAAACCAGTTCAGCCGCGTGGTCAGCCGCGAGGGAAACCGCAAGGCGCAGGCGATATGCGAACAAGTATTCGAGCTGCGCGACGAATACGACTGGCGCGGCCTGGGCACAGTGCCGCTGAGCGCCTTGCGCATCCGCGAGGAATACGCGGACCTGGACGCCGAACAGCGCTTTGCCCTGCCCTACCGCCAAGTGCCGGACCACAAGGCCTGCGAGTGCGCCGCCATCCTGCGCGGCCAAAAACAGCCGGCCGACTGCCGCGCCTTTGGAACCGCCTGCACGCCGGAGCGGCCGCTGGGCGCCTGTATGGTGTCGTCCGAAGGCGCTTGCGCCGCCCATTTCACCTATGGCCGCTTCCGCGCGGCCGATCACAACGGAGACGCGGCATGAACCGCATAGACTTTGCCCACGGCCGGGTGGACCTCAGCCACGGCAGCGGCGGCAGGGCGATGGCCAAGCTGATCGAGCAGCTGTTCGTCGCCGAGTTCGACAACGGCTATCTGGGCGCGCAGCACGACGGCGCCGCCCTGCCCATGCCGCCGGCCGACAGCCGGCTGATCTTGGCCACCGACAGCCATGTCGTCTCGCCGCTGTTCTTCCCCGGCGGAGACATCGGCAGCCTGGCGGTGCACGGCACCGTCAACGATGTGGCGATGTGCGGCGGCGCGCCGCTGTATCTGACCGCCGGCTTCATTCTGGAGGAAGGCTTCCCGCTGGCCGATCTGCGCCGGATCGTCCAGTCCATGGCCGCCGCCGCGCGCGAGGCGAACGTCGCCATCGTCACCGGCGACACCAAGGTGGTGCAGCAAGGCAAGGGCGACGGCGTGTTCATTTCCACCACCGGCGTCGGCCATGCGCCGGCCGGCATAGCCATCTCGCCGCGCCGCATCCGGCCCGGCGACAAAATCCTGCTGTCAGGCCACCTGGGCGACCACGGCGTGGCCATCATGTCCTTGCGCGAAAACCTGGGCTTTGAAACCGCCTTGCAGTCCGACAGCGCCGCCCTGCACACGCTGGTGGCGGACATGCTGCGCGCCGCGCCGGATGTCCGCTGCCTGCGCGACCCGACGCGCGGCGGCCTGGCGGCGGTGCTGAACGAATTCGCCCAGCAAGCCGGCTGCGGCATGCGGATCCGCGAATCCGCGCTGCCGATACGGCAAGAAGTGGCCGCCGCCTGCGAACTGCTGGGCCTGGACCCGCTCTACGTGGCCAACGAGGGCAAGCTGGTGGCCGTGTGCGCGCCGGAGGACGCCGACGCGCTGCTGGCCGCGATGCGCGCCCACCCGCGAGGACGCGACGCGGCGATCATCGGCGAAGCTGTCGCCGACTCAAACCGGTTCGCGCAGATGGAAACCGCCTTCGGGGGACGACGGATGGTGGACTGGATCAACGGCGAGCAACTGCCGAGGATTTGCTGATCGAGGCGATGCCCGCCGTCCGGGGCGATCGTCCTCTCCTATGCCAGCCGGGCTAAACCTTTCCCCCCGGTCGGCTTGGCCTCACTCCTCATCCAGCGAGGCGAGGACGCAGCCGAACTGCGTCAGCCGCTTGCCCCCGGCGAAGTCCAGCTTCATGTTTTTGACAAAGGTGAAATACCCGGAGCGCGGCTTCTGGTTTTTCATCTTCATCGCCTTCCCGACCGCGGCAACCGAGCGATCCGTCATCGCCACGACCGAACTCCCGGTGCCGGAATTCATGATTCCCCACACCGCGATATAAGAAACCGGCAGCCCATTGATGCTTACGCCCGGGCGCAGAACGTAAATCGACTCCTCATCGCGAGTGACGAAACTCCGGCTCACCGCCGGGCTCCGCTTCAGATTGCGGCGCAAGGCATCCAGATCGTAGCCCTTGGACTGGCAAGTCAATATCGGCCTCAAATCCATGCCCAGGGAAACCGATGCGGCCGGCGTCTCGGCGCGGCCCGAAGACGTGGAGGTTTGAGCGGACGGACTGGACTGCGCGTTCATCGCGCGGAGGGTCTCATCGGCGATCTTGGTGGCGTGCTGCTGCAGATCGGCGCAGCCAGAAACGAGAAAGGAACAGGCGAGGAAAGCGAAAGCGTTTTTCATGTCGGCGATTCGGAAACGGCCGCGGCAGGCGGCGCAACAAGCAAAACGCATAGTTTACGCCTGCCAGCCCTCTCATTCCTTCTATCGCAGCGGTACTATTGCCAATAACCGACTAAGGCAGCTAACAAAACCCTCGCCAAGAACCTGAGCCAAGGCGCGCCGACGCAGGCCGTACAAGGCGTGCGACAAGGAGGCGCAACGCTGGAGCAGGGCGGGCTAGCGGGTCTAAATCGCAGTGCCATGAAGTTTGCCGTATAAGTCTGGCCTACGATCCGACAGCACATGATTATGCCGGCTGATATGTTTGTCGCGACTGGCGCGCAGATCGATCTGAGCGAAAACGATCTCATCAGCCCCGGCCTGTTCTTGGCGGCTCGCCAGCGCCAACTTGCAGCCGTCCGCATCGGTGATCAGCGAGCAGCCCGCCCAGTCTATTCCCCGCTCGTGGCCAGCGCGGTCGCATACCGCCACCGGCAAGCGGTTGAACGCGGCATTGGCTTGCGCCTTGATCACCTCTATTGGAAGCGCTTCGCGATGTTGCGGCAGGACGGGCCAATTGACCGGAACACAGAGCAGATCGGCGCCTTCCAGCGCGGGCAGGCGTACCCACTCGGGGATTTCCAGGTCGTAACAAATCATCACCCCAAGGCGGCCTATTGCCGTTTCCACCACCGGCGGAGGCTGGCAACCTAAATCGAAAATCCTCTTCTCGCCATCCCACAGGTGGGCTTTGCGATAGCGCGCTTGGCGGCCATCTGGCGTCAGCAGCACCGCGCTATTGTACAACCCGTCCCCATCTCCCTCGCAAAAGCCGGCGACCACGATCAAATCCAGTTGCGCGGCCAACTCTCGCCATTCGCTCACGCACTCCCCCGCGTCGGATTGAGCAAGGCCCCTTGCCTCATCTCGATTGGAAAATGCATAGCCGGTATTCGCCAGTTCCGGCAAGACCGCCAATTGAGCGCCCATATCCGCCGCCCGCATCAGAATGTCGCGGCTGCGGCGCATATTGCCTGAGATATCACCGAAAACAGGCGCCAGCTGACAGCAAGCCACGCTGACTGCGCTGGACAAATGGTCTACCGGACAGGACTCTTGTGGCATCGCTCTCTTCCTTTGCAAAGTGGGCCGCATCCTTGGCACATTAAGGGTAGAGATGGGTTCGAAGAACGAGTTCCATCATCGGACAGATGCGCCGCCCGCAAACCGATTCCCGCCAGACGGCAAGCCAGATGGGACCGGAACGTTGCCCGGGCGGCATGCTCCCCTTCGCGTCCCAATCCATAAATCCTCGTCACTTCTGACGACATCCCTTACCCGCCGACACCGCATCGACACGACACATCCGACGCCGGCGCGCGCGCAAGCCGCTGAAAACAAAGAGATCCAATCAAGAATCCAATCTGGCACGCCTCCTGCAAGCCATAAGCCATCCCGGGCCCCGCCTGGCTTTACTTGGGGGAATCATGAACCGCTTCGTCATTGCAGAGCCCGAGCTTTGCAATGGATGCCATACCTGCATGGCCGCCTGTTCCGCGCTGCACCGCGCGGCCGGCCTGCAGGCGCATCCGCGGCTGGCCGTCACCCGCACGGCCGCCGTCACCGCGCCGGTGCTGTGCCGCCATTGCGACGACGCGCCTTGCGCGCGCGTCTGTCCGGTGGCGGCGATCTCGCTGTCCGGCCATTCCGTCGATCTCAATGAAACGCTGTGCATAGGCTGCAAGCTGTGCGCCATCGCCTGCCCTTTCGGCGCCATCCAGCTCTCCGGCACGCCGTGCGGTGGCGTGGCCGCCGTCAGTCCTAGCTGGCAAGCGCCGCCGGCGGAAACCGAGCCGGCCGCCGCCCCGCGCGACAGCAACGCCACGCTGTCGCCGCTCTTGGCCTGGGAGCCTGGCGTGAAGGCCATCGCCATCAAGTGCGACCTGTGCCAGGGCCTGGCCGATGGCCCGGAATGCATGCGGGTGTGCCCGACGCGGGCGCTGCGGCTGGAAGACAACGATGCGCTCGCGCGCGCCGCCGATGTCCGCCGCCAGGCGGCGCTGTTCGCGCTGGGCGCGGAGTGGGACATGCCGGAGGAAAGACCATGAGCCTCGCGCCCCTGCAATGGCTGTTGCTGGCCGTCTGTCTGTACGGCGCGGGCGCGCTGCTCAGCCTGCTGCTGGCCCGCCTGGAAACGCTGGCCATCGCCGCGTCGTCGCTGTTCGGCATCGCCGGCGCGGCCTGCGGACTGGCCGCCTCGCTGCCGGTATTGCAAAGCGGGACGGTAGAACGCTTGGTGATGGACGGACCGTTCGCATTCGCCCATTTCGCCGCGCGGCTGGACCCGCTGGCCGCGCTGCTGCTGCTGGCCATTTCGGCGCTGACGCTGCTCGCCTCGCTGTATGGCTGGTCGTATGTGCGGGAATACCGCGGCCGCGGCGTCGGCGCGATGGGATTCTTCGCCAATGCCTTCATCGCCTCGATGACAGGGCTGGTGGCGATGGACAACGCGTTTTACTTCCTGATCCTATTCGAGGCGATGTCGCTGGCGTCTTACTTCCTGGTGATTTTCGAGCAGGACGAGGAGGCGGTGAACGCGGGCTTCCTGTACTTCCTGATCGCCCACGCCGGCTCGGTGCTGATCCTGACCGCCTTTTTCCTCCTGTACGCGCAAAGCGGCAGCCTGGACTTCGACAGCTTCCGCGCCTTGAAGCTGGACGGCCCGCTCGCCTCCGCGGTGTTCCTGCTGGCCCTGTTCGGCTTCGGCGCCAAGGCAGGCATGGCGCCGCTGCACGGCTGGCTGCCGCGCGCCCACCCGGCCGCGCCCTCGCACGCCTCGGCCCTCATGTCCGGCGTGATGGTGAAGATAGGCGTGTTCGGCATCATCAAGGTGGGCGTCGACATCCTGGGCGCGCGCGCCGCCTGGTGGGGCCTCTTGGTGCTGGCCATAGGCGGCGCCTCCGCGGTGCTGGGCGTGTTGTACGCGCTGGCCGAGCAGGACCTGAAAAGGCTGCTGGCCTACTCCACCGTGGAGAACGTCGGCATCATCCTGTTGGGCGTGGGCGCGGGCATGCTGGGCCTGGCCGAGCATCAGCCGCTGCTGGCGGCCCTGGGCTTTGTCGCCGCCGGCTACCACCTGCTCAACCACGCGCTGTTCAAGGGCCTGCTGTTCATGGGCGCGGGTTCCATCCTTTACCGCGCCCACAGCAAGGACATGGAGCGGCTGGGCGGGCTGGCCTCGCGCATGCCGTGGACGGCGCTGAGCTTCCTGGCCGGCAGCCTGGCCATCTGCGCGCTGCCGCCGTTCAACGGCTTCGTGTCCGAGTGGTTCACCTACCAGACGCTGTTCGCCGTCAGCCAGGACGCCGGCTTCGCGCTGCGGCTGACCGGGCCGCTGGCCATGGTGATGCTGGCCTTGACCGGCGCGCTGGCGGCCATGGCCTTCGTCAAGGCTTACGGCATGTGCTTCTCCGGCGCGCCGCGCAGCCGCCATGCCGCGGAGGCGACCGAGGTGCCGTTGCCCATGCGCGCGGCGATGCTGCTGGCCGCGCTGGCGCTGTTGCTGCTAGGCGTGGGCGCGAGCGCGGTGTCGCCGCTGATGGCCAATGTGGCGGCGTCCTTGACGCATGCCGCGCCGGCCTCCGTGACGGAAGGCCTGGCCATCCATCCCGGCCTGCATGCCCAAACCATGGTGTCCATGCCGCTGTTGGCGGTATTGCTGATCTCGCTGCCCTTGTGCGTGCTGCTGGCCTTGTCCATCCTGCGCGGCGCGCGGCTGGCCCGCCGCCAGCAGGGCGATGCCTGGGCCTGCGGCTATGCGCAGGAAGCGTCGATGTCGGTCGGCCCGCAAGGTCTGACCCAGCCGGTGGCGCATATGTTCGCCCCGCTTTACCGCCTGCGCGGCCAGTTGTCGCCGGCCGCCAGGCTGGACGCCGCGCTGGAGAAGACCATCGCCGGGGCCAGCCGCGCCGAGCCGCTGTGGGACCGGGCGCTGACCCTGCCCATCGCCCGCTGGGCGGACAGGCTGGCGGCCCGCGTCCGCTGGCTGCAGCACGGCGATTTCCGCCTGTACTGCCTGTACGTGGTGATCGCGCTATTGGCGCTGCTCTTGATCGCCGCGCGCTAGGAGAACCACCATGCACCCCTTGCCATCCCTCCCTCTGGCCGTCGCGCAAGCCGCGCTGCTGCTGGCGCTGGCGCCGCTGTTCACCGGCGTGTCGCGGATGATCCGCGCCCGCATGCATTCGCGGCGCGGCCCCGGCGTGCTGCAGGACTACCGCGACATTTTCAAGCTGTTCCGCCGCCAGGATGTGGCGCCGGGCCGGGCCGGCCTCGCCTTCCGCCTGGCGCCGGCGGTGCAGCTGTCCGCCATGCTGATGCTGGCGATGGCGCTGCCGGCGCTCACCCGCCACTCGCCGGCCGGCCCGCTGGCCGACTTGATCACCTTCGTCTACCTGTTCGGCTTGGCGCGCTTTTTCTTCGCCCTGTCCGGCGTGGATTCCGGCAGTTCATTCGCCGGCATCGGCGCGGGCCGCGAGCTGACGCTGGGCATTCTGGTGGAGCCGACGATGATGCTCTCGCTGCTGGTGGTGGCCTTGATCGAGGGCAGCACCAATCTGGGCGCCATCGCCACCGGCATGTCCGGCAGCTATCTGCAGTCGCCGGCCGCCATCGGCCTGGCGCTGGCCGCTTTCGCCTTCGCCGTGTTCATCGAGATGGGCAAGCTGCCCTTCGACTTGGCCGAAGCCGAGCAGGAGTTGCAGGAAGGCCCGCTGACCGAATACTCCGGCCCCTCGCTGGCGCTGTTGAAACTCGGCCTGGCGCTGAAGAAAGTGGTGCTGGCGCAGTTCATGCTGGGCGTGTTCCTGCCGCTGGGCGCGGCCGACAGCCTGGCGCCGGCCGCGCTGCTGGCCGCAGCGGCCTGGCTGCCGCTCAAGCTGCTGGCGGTGTTCCTCATCGCCTCCGTCATCGAGAACAGCATGGCGCGCGGCCGCTTCCTGCTCACCGCGCGCGTCACCTGGGTGGGCTTCGGCCTGGCCGCGCTGTCCTTTGCTTTCTATCTCACCGGTCTTTAAGGAGCATTCATGGAACCACTCGCTCTGGCGACCATCCTGCTGCCCTTCCTAGGCGCGGCCCTGGTATTGGCCAGCCCGCGCCCAGCCGGCCGCTTCCTGGCGCCGCTGTTCGCGCTGCTGGCGACCATAGGCGCCATCTGGCTGGCCGCGGCCTTCAAAACGGCCGGCGGCATGGCCGCGCACTACCCCTTGCTCAGCTTCAACGGCATCGAGCTGTTGGGCCTGGCCGTAGACCGGCTCAGCACGCTGATAGGCATGGCCGTGGTGGGGCTGGGCTTTCTGGTGGCGCTTTACTCCACCGCCTACATGACGCCGGCCAACCGCGAGCATCCGCACGCCGCCGCGCCGCGCTACTACGCCTACCTGCTGGTGTTCATCGGCGCGATGGCCGGCCTGGTGCTGTCGTCCACCCTCTTGGGCCAGTTGGTGTGCTTCGAGATTACCGGCGCCTGTTCCTGGGGGCTGATCGGCTATTACCAGAAGCCCAAGGCGCTGCAGTCTGCCTTGAAAGCCTTGCTGATCACCCATGCCGGCTCGCTGGGCCTGTACCTGGCCGCCGGCTGGCTGTTCGCGCATAGCGGCAGCTTCAGCCTCTCCGCGATCTCGGCGCTGCCGGATGCCGCCAAGGTCGTGGTGCTGCTGGGCGTGCTGTGGGCGGCCTGGGGCAAATCGGCCCAGCTGCCGCTGCACATGTGGCTGCCGGACGCGATGGAGGCCCCGACGCCGGTGTCCGCCTATCTGCACGCGGCCTCCATGGTGAAGGTGGGCGTCTACATCTTCGCCCGCGCGCTGGACGCCGCCGGCAGCGTGCCGCACCTGGTGGGCTGGGTGGGCGCGGTGATGGCCACCGTCACGCTGCTGTACGGCTTCTGGATGTATCTGCCGCAAACCGACATGAAGCGGCTGTTGGCCTACTCCACCATCACCCAGTTGTCCTACATCTTCCTGGCCCTGTCGCTGTCGGCCTTCGGCTCGCGCCTGGCCTTCAACGGCGCCATCGCCCACATCTTCAACCACGCCTTCGCCAAGAGCCTGTTCTTCCTGGTGGCCGGCGCGCTCAGCTACAGCTGCGGCACGCGGCTGCTGCCGTCCTTGCGCGGCCTGTTGCGCGGCGCGCCGCTATTGGGCGCGAGCTTTTGCGTGGCCGCGCTGGCTATTGCCGGCGTGCCGCCGTTCAACGGCTTCTTCAGCAAGTTCGCCATCTTCGCCGCCGGCTTCCAGTTATCGGCCGGCGAACCGTGGCTGCTGCCGCTGATGCTGCTGGCGATGGCGGAATCGGTGGCCAGCTTCGCCTGGTTCCTGCGCTGGTTCGGCAAGACGGTGCCGGGCGAACCGTCCCCTGTGGTGGCCGCGGCCCAGCCGCTGCCTTGGCAAATGAAAACCGTGCTGGCCGCGCTGCTGGCGATGAGTCTGGCTTCCAGCTTCATCGCCGCGGCGTGGCTGGCTTGAGGAGGCGAGGATGGACGGCATGCTGATCGTCAACAACCTGGCCGGGCTGTTGATCGTCACTTCGCTATTGGTGATTTGCGCCAATCGCGTGGCGACGGCCGCCTGGCTCTATGTCTTGCAATCGCTGACGCTGGTGGGCGTGTTCCTGGCGCTGGCCATTGCGCAGGGCTCTCACGAGCTGACGCTGTGGGCGGCTTCGGCCTTCGTCACCAAGGTGGTGCTGGCGCCGCTGATCCTGATCAAGCTGCTGGGCCCGCTGCCGGACGATCCGGCGCTGAAAGGCTTGCTCGGCCCGGCCTGGATGGCCGTGCTGGCGGCGCTGATCGTGCTGGTCAGCTGGTACGCGGTGGATGCCGTGCGGCTGGCGGTCGTGGCGCAGTTGAAGCCGGCGCTGGCGGTGTCGCTGGGCCACTTCCTGCTGGGCCTGGCCTGCATCGTCACCTCGGGCAACATCCTCAAGCAGATTTTCGGCTACTGCCTGATGGAGAACGGCGCCCACCTGACGCTGGCGCTGATGGCCGGCAAGGCGCCTGAGGTGGTGGAGATAGGCATCGCCACCGACGCGGTGTGCGCGGTGCTGATCATGGCGCTGCTGGCGCGCCGCATTCATCGCACGCTGCAAACGCTGGACGTGCGGCAACTGACCGCTTTGAAGGGCTGAGGCCATGACTGCTACGCATTGGCTTGTTCTGCTGTTGTTGATTCCGCTCGCCGCCTCCGCGCTGTGCGCGGGCAGCCGGCTGGCGGGCGCGGGCGGCGCCAGGCTGGCCGCCGCGCTGCATCTGGCCAGCGTGTCGTTGCTGCTGGCGCTGTCGCTGGCCGCCTGCGTAGGGGTCGTAAGCGGCGGACCGCTGGCGGCGCTGGACGGCTGGCTGCGCGTCGACGCGCTGGGCGCCTTGTTTCTGGCGCTGATCGGCGTGCTCGGTTTCGCCACCGGCCTGTACGCGGTGGGTTATATGCGCCATGAGCGGGAGCATGGCGAGGTGGGGCCGGAACGGCTGGCCGGTTTCTATGCCCTCTTCCAGCTGTTCCTGTTCACCATGCTGCTGGCCGTCACCGCCAACAACGTCATCATGATGTGGGTGGCGGTGGAAGCCACCACGCTGGGCTCGGCCTTCCTGGTGGGCTTTTACGGCCAGCGCTCCTCGCTGGAGGCCGCCTGGAAATACATGGTGATCTGCACCGTGGGCGTGGCCTTCGGCCTGTACGGCGTGGTGCTGGTCTATTCCAACGCCGCCAGCCTGCTGGGCGACCACGGCGGCGCGGCGCAATGGACCACGCTGCTGGCCATGGCCCATCGGCTGGACCCGGCGCTGACGCGCATCGCCTTCGTCTTTGTGCTGATCGGCTTCGGCACCAAGGCCGGCTTCTTCCCCATGCACGCCTGGCTGCCGGACGCGCACAGCGAGGCCCCCAGCCCGATCAGCGCGCTGCTGTCCGCCGTGCTGCTCAACTGCGCGCTGCTGATCGTGATCCGCTTCCACATGCTGGCCGCGCGCGCGCTGGGGCCGGGTTTCTCGGAAACGCTGCTGCTGGTTTTCGGCCTGATGTCGGTGGCGGTGGCCGCGCTGTTCATCCTGTCGCAGCGCCACATCAAGCGGCTGCTGGCCTATTCCAGCGTGGAGAACATGGGGCTGATCGCCATCGCCCTGGGCCTGGGCGGCCCGCTGGGCGTGATGGCGGCGCTGTTCCACACCGTCAACCACAGCCTGGCCAAGGCGCTGCTGTTCTGCGGCTCCGGCAATGTGCTGCTCAAGTACGGCACGCCGGACATGGACTCGGTCAAGGGCCTGCTGCGCGCCGCGCCGCTGACGGCCATGCTGTTCGGCGCCGGCGCGCTGGCGCTGGGCGGCATCCCGCCGTTCAACGTGTTCTACAGCGAGTTCCTGATCGTGGCGGCCGGCTTCAGCCAGGGCCATGTCGCGCTCACCGTCGTCGTGCTGCTGCTGTTGACCATCGTGCTGGCGGGACTCGCGCGCATGCTGGCGGCGATCTTGTTCGGCCCCGCTCCGGACGAGGTGGAGCCGGGCGAGGCCGGCTGGCTGACGCTGCTGCCGCTGATCCTGCTGATGCTGGCCATGCTGGCGATAGGCCTGTTCATGCCGGACAGCCTGCAAACCCTGCTGCGCGAGGCCAGCCAGCTGGTGCTGGCCGCAGCCGACCACCCTGTAGCCATCCGCTGAGGCCTGGGAGAAAAACATGAACGACGACAAACTGGGCCAAAACTACCTGGATGGCCTGAAGCAACGCTTCCCGCACGCAGTGCTGGAAGCGGAATGGCAAACCGCCGACCAACTGACGGTCACCGTCAAGCTGGACAGCCTGCCCGAGGCGGTGGCGTGGCTGTATTACCAGAACGAGGGCTGGCTGTCGGTGCTGTTCGGCAACGACGAGCGCCCGCTGAACGGCCACTTCGCCGTCTACTACGTGCTGTCGATGGAAGGGCCGGTCAAGTGCTGGCTGGTGGTGCGCGCGCTGATAGACCCGGAGCGGCCGGAATTTCCTTCGGTCACGCCGCGCGTGCCGGCGGCGGTGTGGGGCGAGCGCGAAGTGCGCGACATGTACGGCCTGACGCCGGTCGGCATCCCGGACGAGCGGCGGCTGGTGCTGCCGGACGATTGGCCGGACGATCTCTACCCCTTGCGCAAGGACGCGATGGCCTACAACCAGCGCCCCGTCCCCACCACCGACACCGAAACCTACGCCTTCGTCAACGACGCCGCCGGCGTCACCCGCGACGTGCCGCTGGGCCCGCTGCACATCACCTCGGACGAGCCCGGCCACTTCAGATTGTTCGTGGACGGCGAAACCATCGTCGACGCCGACTACCGCATGTTCTACGTCCACCGCGGCATGGAAAAGCTGGCCGAAACGCGGATGGGCTACGACGAAGTCACCTTCCTGTCCGACCGCGTCTGCGGCATCTGCGGCTTCACCCACAGCGTGGCCTACGCCAGCGCGGTGGAAAACGCGCTGGGCCTGGCCGTGCCGCCGCGCGCGCAAATGATACGCAGCGTGTTCCTGGAGGTGGAGCGGCTACACAGCCACTTGCTCAACCTGGGGCTGGCCAGCCACTTCGTCGGCTTCGACACCGGCTTCATGCAATTTTTCCGCGTCCGCGAAAAAGCCATGACCATGGCGGAGCTGCTCACCGGCGCGCGCAAGACCTACGGCATGAACCTGATAGGCGGCGTGCGCCGCGACATCCTGAAAGAAGAACGCCAACGCACGCTGAAGCTGGTGATCGAACTGCGCGAGGAAACCACGCGGCTGGTCGACATGCTGCTGTCCACGCCCAATCTGCGCCAGCGCACCAGCGGCGTGGGCGTGCTGGACCGCAAGGTGGCGCGCGATTTCAGCCCGGTAGGCCCGCTGCTGCGCGCCAGCGGCTACCGCCGCGACATCCGCGCCGACCACCCCTACGGCGCCTATGTCAGCCTGCCCTTCGAGCTGCACAGCGAAGACAGCTGCGACGTGCTGGGCCGGGTATTGATCCGCGCCCGCGAATTCTTCAACTCGCTGGACATCATCCAGCACGCGCTGGAAAACCTGCCGGCCGGGCCGGTGCTGCTGGAGGGCTTCGCCTATCAGCCGCACAAATTCGCGCTGGGCTTCTCCGAAGCGCCGCGCGGCGAGGACATCCACTGGGCGATGACCGGCGACAACCAGAAGCTCTACCGCTGGCGCTGCCGCGCGCCCACTTACGCCAACTGGCCGCCGCTGCGCTACATGCTGCGCGGCAACACCGTATCCGACGCGCCGCTGATCGTGGCCAGCATCGACCCCTGCTACTCCTGCACCGACCGCGTGACGCTGGTGGACGTGAAAAAGAAAAAGTCCACCACCGTGCCCTACCAGGAAATCGAGCGCTATGGCCGCGAGCGCAAAGATTCGCCGCTGAAATAGGAAAACGCCATGTTCAAGCTATTCAAGATCATAGCCAAGGCGGGCGAGCCGACCACGAAATACCCGTTCGCGCCGTTTCCGGTCAGCCCCGGCTTTCGCGGCAAGCCGGAGCTGAACGCCCGCCAGTGCATCGCCTGCGCCGCCTGTACCCAGGCGTGCCCTGCCGGCGCGCTGACCATGCAAACCGACAGCCGCGCCGGGCGGCGCGAATGGGCGCTTAACCTGGGCCGCTGCGTGTTTTGCGGCCGCTGCGAGGAAGTCTGCCCCACCCGCGCCATCCAGCTGACCCAGGAATTCGAGCTGGCGGTGGCCAGCAAGGCGGACTTGATCCAGCGCGCCAGCTTCCGGCTGGAAAACTGCGCCTGCTGCGGCAGACCCTTCGCGCCGCGCAAGGAAGTCCACCACGCGATGGATCTGCTGCGCCAGAGCGGCCTCGCCCTGGACGACACCCTGCGCGGCCTGTACGCCACCTGTCCCGAATGCAAGCGCAAGCGAACCATAGAACGCGACGCGCTGCCGCTTAGCCGCCGCGAGGAGGAGCGAGCATGATTCCCATCCAAGCCGACGCCGGCCTGATCGTCCCGCGCGACGAATACGGCATGCCCAAGCCGCTGACCGAGAGCGAGGGCATCGTCCAGCTGAAACAGAAGCTGCTGAAAGACATCCAGCGCTCCGCCTACGTCTACCGCGTGGACTGCGGCGGCTGCAACGGCTGCGAGATCGAGATCTTCGCCGCCATCACCCCGGTGTTCGACGCCGAGCGCTTCGGCATCAAGGTAGTGGCCTCGCCGCGCCACGCCGATATCCTGCTGTTCACCGGCGCCGTCACCCGCGCCATGCGCATGCCGGCGCTGCGCGCCTGGCAGGCCGCGCCGGATCCCAAGATTTCCGTCTCCTACGGCGCCTGCGGCTGCAGCGGCGGCATCTTCCACGACCTGTACTGCGTATGGGGCGGCAGCGACAAGATCGTGCCGGTGGACGTTTACATTCCCGGCTGCCCGCCCACGCCGGCCGCCACGATTTACGGCTTCGCCATGGCGCTGGGCCTGCTGGAGCAAAAACTGCGCGCCACGCATCAGGAAGAAAGCGAATGCGACCGCGCCTTGTTGCCGCACCCGTCCATCCCGCTGGACGCGCGGGTGCGCATCGAACGCGAGGCGCGGCGGCTGGCCGGCTACCGCAGCGGCCGCCTCCTGGCCGACCAGTTCATGGATCTGGCCGGCCGGGCCGACGGCCTGACGCTGGACGAACGCGTCAAACGCCATCTCTCGGCGACCGCCGACCCGCGCGAGAACGAAATCTTCACCCGTTTATGGGACATCAGCATGGAAGGAGGCGCGCGATGAGCCGCATCGTGTTTCACGCGCTGGGCCGCAAATTCCTGCAGCGCGAAGAAGACATGCCCGCCGACGACAACGCGCGCCAAGTGATCTACCAGACGCTGGCGCTGGGCCACCACATCGGCGTGATCGACTGCCTGCAACCGAGGATCAGCTGCCCGGAAGAAGGCTACGCCGAATGGCTGGCCGCGCTGCCCGAGGGCGAGGCGCGGCGCAAGCTGGCCGGCGTCTTGCGCTTCGGCGAAATCATGATAGACGCCAGCCATGCCGCGCTGCTGGCCCTGGCGCTCAGCCGCGGCCGCGATGCGATGAGCGAGCGGCAGCGCGGCTGGAGCGACGCGCTGATGCGCGAGCTGGCGGCGATGGACGCCGAGCCGGCGCTTTACCTGATGGTGAAACGACATGAAGACTGACGCGCGCGATCTGATCCTGGCCGTGGGCAACAGCATGATGGGCGACGACGGCGCCGGCCCGCTGCTGGCCGACCGGATGAAACAGAACCCGATTGCCGGCTGGGACGTGGAGGACGGCGGCAGCGCGCCGGAAAACGCCGCCCACCGCATCGCCGCGCGCGCGCCGCGCCGCGTGGTGCTGGTGGACGCCGCCGACATGGGCTTGCCCCCCGGCGAAATCCGCCGCGTGCCGCCGGAGGCGCTGGCCGAGATGTTCATCATGAGCACCCACGACCTGCCCCTGAGCTTTTTGATGGAAAGGCTGGCCGAAACGGTGCCGCAAGTGGAGTTCATCGGCATCCAGCCCGATCTGGTGGCGTTTTACTGTCCGATGAGCGATAGGGTGCGCCAAGCGGTGGACCGGCTCTACGCCGCGCTGCGGGACGATCCGACGCTAGACAGCCTGCCCTGGCTGTCTGACGCAGATTAAACGCGCGGCGATTAGGCGGCCTGCATGCTATCGGCAGCGCCGGACGGCCGGTAAAATTGATTCCGCACATCCGCCCGCCATCAAGCCGACCATGCCGATACTCGCGCCCCATACTTGCGGCCAGGACGCGCCGCCGCCCGCCGACCCGGTCGCCGCGCTGCGCGCCGACCGCGACCAGCTGCAAATCCTGGTGGACGTCACCAACGCGGTGCTGTCCACGCTGCAGTTGGAAGAACTGGCGGAAAAAGCGGCGCAGGCTTTGCAGCTGGCCTTCGGCGTCAGCTTCGTCGGACTCAACCTGCGCGCCGATGACGACAGCGAGCTTCAGGTGCACGACATCTTCCTCGAGCGCGAGGGCCGCGGCCGCTGCCAGCACCGCAGCTATCCGCGCGACCGGCTGCCCGCGCGCGAGGCGATGCTGGGCCATCAGCTGCTGCTGGCCAGCGAGCCGACGCTGGAGCAGATGGCCGCCGTCCACCCGCGCTTCGCCGAAGTGATGCGCGCCGGCTGCCGCTCGCTGTGCGTGCTGCCGCTGTGCGGCGCCACCGGCACCGTGGGCGCGCTGCTGCTGGCCTACCCCGGCGACAGCGGCTATTTCCGCGCCGTGCTGCCGCTCTTGCAACAGGTGGCGGCGCGGCTGACGCTGGGCCTGGCCAACGCCCAGTCCTACCAGGAAATTTCCCGCCTCAAGGATCAGCTGGCGACCGAAAACCTGCAGCTGACCAGCGAGATCCAGCATTACCAGAATTTCGATGAAATCATCGGCCAGAGCGCGGCCATGTCGGCCGTGCTGGAGCAAGTGGAGATCGTCGCCGCCAGCGATTGCTCGGTGCTGATTCTGGGCGAAACCGGCACCGGCAAAGAGCTGATCGCCCGCGCCATCCACGCCCACAGCCCGCGCGCCGGCAAGCGCATGGTCAATATGAACTGCGCCGCCATTCCCGCCGGCCTGCTGGAAAGCGAGCTGTTCGGCCACGAAAAAGGCGCCTTCACCGGCGCCGCCGCCCAGCGCATGGGCCGTTTCGAGCTGGCCGACCAGGGCACGCTGTTCCTGGACGAAGTGGGCGACATTCCGCTGGAGCTGCAGCCCAAGCTGCTGCGCGTGCTGCAGGAACGCGAGGTGGAGCGGCTGGGCGGGCAAAAGATCATCCCGGTGGACGTGCGCGTGATCTCGGCCACCAGCTGCGACCTGATGGGCATGATCGCCGACAAGCGCTACCGCAGCGACCTCTACTACCGCCTCAACGTCTTCCCCGTCATCCTGCCGCCGCTTAGGGAGCGCCCGGACGACATTCCGCTGCTGGCGCAGTTCTTCACCCAAAAGTTTTCGCGCCGGATGAGCCGCGGCATCGAAAGCATCCCGGCTGACACGCTGCAGCGGCTGCAAGGCCACGATTGGCCCGGCAATGTGCGCGAGCTGCAAAACGTGATCGAGCGCGCGGTCATCCTCACCCGCGGGCCGGTGCTCAAACTGCCGCAGACGGATCTTGCCTGCCGCCAGGCCCCGCCCTGTCCGCCCCCCGCCGCGCCGGCGCGGCGGGAAACGCCCTTGTTCGACGCCAGCGAGCCGGAAAAAGAGCGCATCTTGCGCGTGCTGAAGGAGTGCAACGGCATCGTTGCCGGCCCGCGCGGGGCCGCGGCCAAGCTGGGGCTGAAGCGCACCACGCTGCTGTCTAGGATGCAACGCCTCGGCATCGCCGGCCGCCAGGCGGCGCCAGACGCCTGCGGCTAACCGCCGCTGCCGCCGCTCAGACCGCGGACTCGTTCATCCGCCCGGACGCGTCTTCGACGGATTCATCCAACTGCGCCAGTTTCGTGCCCAGCAAGGCGAAAGCCGATATCGCGATGCTGCCGACGCCGCACAAGACGAACAACAAGGCGACGCCGCGTCCTTTGCCCTCTCCCAGCCAAGCGCCGCCTTTCGACAAAACCGGCCAGCGCCAGATCAGCCAGCCATGCGGTCCGCATTGGCTCAAACCTGCCTAGTTTTCCGCCGGCAGGGGCTGTGTGGCCAGTCCGGTCCCGAGACTCTCTTCGCTCGCCGACAGCTTCCACTGACGCACTTTCCCCGCCTTGTCGAACAACAGCACCAACTCCTTGCTGAAATTGCTTTGTCCGCGGAACAAAACGCCCACATTGGTAAAATTCTGCAGTTTGGGCTTGTATTGCCTGTAGCTGTACACCCAGATTTCGCTGCCGTCATCGAAGCCTATCTTTTGCTGCGGCTGGCCCAGCCGGCCCGCCATGCCTTGCTTGCTTCCCTCGCCTAGGGACAGCGCTTGCTTGACATACGGTTCATCCACATCTTCCAGCTTGGCGTTGCCGATGCTGGCGCAAGCGGCCAACCATGCGGCCAGCGCCGCGACGCACCCCAGGCGCGAGGCCCGGCGCACTCCCGCTCCTCTTTCCATGATCATCCCCTTCCGCCGCTCATACCGGATCCATGTATTCGAAAACCACCAGCGCATCGTTGGACCACGACGCGTCGCTCAGAGGAAGCGAATACAGGTATTGCTTGGGATACGGCCAATGGAAGAAAGGGCTTCGCTGCTGCGGCAAGCCATAAAGCCACTCAGTCGGCAATACGAGCGCTCTCCCGCCTTGCTGCAATGAAATGGAGAACAAAGGCCGATCCGAAATGAACAGATAGCTGTACTGCCGCGCCTCGTACGGATCGCGATCCACTTTCAACTGCGACGCGCCCTTCAGCATGTCCCATAGCGCGGTGCCCACCGCCGCGGGCGCATACTTGGCGCAATTGCGCATATCGTCCAGGCAGGATGCCTCCTTGGCGGCCGCGGGAACGCATTCCACTTTGCCGTCCTGCAGGTTGTTCAGATTGCTCTGGGCATCCACCAGGCACTCCAGGCGCAAGTCGCCCAGCCTTCTGGCTCCAAGCGCCCCCCCCGGGCTCTTCACCTCCGCCCGCCAGTTGAAGCCATCGCCTGCCGGCGTCGCGATCAGCTTCAGAGAGGAATCCGACTTGTCCGCGACCTCCGGAAGCGAAAACGTCAATCCCCTGCCAAGTTTCACGTCAGCGACGTTTCGGCCGCCGGACAATCTAAGCGTCGGCTCCACGGCGCGGGAGCGATCACCGAGATAGAGCCGGTAACGGAATACGCCTTCCGGCGCCAGTTTGGCGTTCGCGTGGAACACCTCAACGCCCTTGCTCAGCACGGAATAGGCCCGCGCCGAGTCCTGCTCCCCGCCGTCCCCCGAGGCAAGCGCAGTCGCCCCCCCTCCCACCGCCAGCAAAGCGCCGAGGGTGAGCCGCGCAGCATGTTTGCCTATCACCTAGCCTCCAAACCGCAATCAACTATTAAAATGCATATTTTATTCGTTAGAAATGGGGCGGCAACCGGCCAAGCAGACGGTTGGCAAACAGGCTCGTCCTCCACCCGTCGGCCCTCGCGCCTTAGCCGCGGCCGGCCAGTCGCGCGGCCATCTCGCGTCCCTGCGCCTGACTCGAAGGCGATGCCAGGATGCGCCGCCAGCTTGGCTTCGTTCTCCCCCTGCTCGATGCGGAAACCGCAGATCTTGGCCTGGAGGTCGTTGCGGCCCAGGTATTCGATGCTGCCGTCCGCCAGCCAGCGCTCCAGGTCGCCGGCCTTGTACAGCCTGGCGTACGGCCCGGCGCGGAACGGGTCGGGAATGAAGCGTTCCGCCGTCAGCTCGAGCCGGTTCAGGTAGCCGCGCCCGGCCTGGACACCGGCAATGTACAGCCCTCCCGCCCCTCGATCGGCACCGGTTGCAATTTGCCATCCAGCATAGACATGCCGGCATTGGTGAACGGCTTGCCGATGGTTACGCTGATGGCCTCCTGCTCGCCGGACAAGCGCGAGGCCGTGCAGGAAACCGTCGCCTCGGTTGGTCCGTCAGTATTGATCAGTCCAGTGGATTCGGGACGGATGCTTTCCCAGCCGTTCACCTTTTGCGCCGAGAGGGCGTCCGCGGTCACATTGACCAGACGCACGCCTTGCAGATAGTGCAGCGCCTGCTGCGGCGCCGCGATCCATGGCCCGACCAGTGTAGCGCAAGCCTAGCATCAGTCCTTTGCCGACTACGCGCACTTGCCCTTCAAACGGCTTAAGCGCCTGTTGCAGGCACTCTGCTACGGCTTGTCCTTTTTCTTCGACATCATGGACAAAATGAGGAGCGGCCCAGTATTTCCTGAGCGCCGCGACGGCCATCACCATGGCAAGGCTGCAGCCACGGAAAGTCCTGTTGTGCTCGCCGGGATTCCAGGCATCGATTTCGGGCTCGATCAGGTTCAGGGAACACGGCAAGCCTCCACCGCCCAAAGACTTGGACAGACCAAAGATGCCGGCTCGATGCAGGCATGCTCGAAACTGATAAAAGCGCCCTGTCCGGCCGCAGCCGGTCTGCATCTCGTCCACGATCAGCAAAGACCCCAGCTTGCGGGCGAGCACGGCGACGCCTTGCAGCCATTCTGCCGATGCGCAGTTCAAGCCGCCTTCGCCCTGCACGCATTCAAGTCCAGCCCATTGAGGATGCCGTCCTCGCGCATATACGCAATGGCTGCCTCTATCATGTCGTCATCGTTATGGCCGTAATTGAGCGAGCCCGCGCAGCGAAAAAATCCATACTTCACCCTTCGCTCGGCAAAATACGGCCGGAAAACACGGCAGTAGCGACGCACCTCCGATTCGCACTCTCAGAAGACCGCGGCAGGCATCGTTTTCCGCCCCCAAACATGATTATCATTAAAATAAAATCACTAACCGACCACTATTGTTAAACGAGCAAAATAAATATTGAAATAGATAATTAAACTTAAAACCATCGCAAGCGACCAACTCTTTGAAACCTCATAAAGGACAGCCCTCTTGCATGTCCTCGTCGCCAGGAAAATAAATAAATCGCCATGTGACGTACAAATGACATTGCGAATACTTGGGAAGTCGATACCGCGCCCCCTCCGCAAACCCGACAGAACGCGATTCAGTATTTATACGTAGCCTAGCCCCCCTCTCCGTCCAGCCTCACTCAAGCTTCGATGGCGTTCATGCCAAATGACGCCACATGAACTAACTTAAATGGATAATGTTTCTCGCAACGGCTTGATCTAATTCACTGGGGCTCTCCGGATGACAGAATCGCCGTCCCGCACACTATTCGGCTTCGACCGCCGGCTGTTCTGGCTTGGCATGACGCTATGGATTCTGCTCGCCTCGTTCGGCACCTGGCTGGCCGGCGCGCACGAAGAACAGCGGGCGCTGGACTCGATGCGAAACCGGCTGGAAGCCCAGGCCCAGCTGCGCCTGTCCAGCCTGGAACAAAGTCTGGAGCGCTACAGCCAGAATCTGCAATTCCTGGTGGGCACGCCGCCGATACCGGGCCTCGCCAGAGCCAGCCTCAATCACGGAATCGATGTCCAGGAGCAAAGCTCAAGCGAGCTGTGGAAGCGACGAATGAAGACCATCTTCCACGCCTACGCCTCGGCCACGCCTGAAGCGCTGGAGTTGCGCCTGATCGGCGCCGACGGGCGCGAACTGATCCGCGTATCGCGGGCCGCCTCAGGCATCGTGGAAATGGCCGATGCCCAATTGCGCGACAAGAAAAGCGAGGACTACTTCATCGCAGCCGGAAAATTGCGCGCCGGACAGATCTACGTCGGCGACATCACGCTCAGCCGCGATCCGGAAACCCGCGCGACCCGTGCCACCATGCCCGTGCTGCGCTTGTCCACGCCGGTATACGCGCCGAATGGCAAGCTGTTCGCGGTCATGGCTGCGAGCCTGGATGCCAGCCACATGATGTCTTACTTGCAAGTGAACCGCAGCGAGCATGACGTCAAACTCTATATCGCCAACCAGCGAGGCGATTTTCTCAAGCATCCCTCTGCCGACAAGGCATTCGGCTTCGAACGGGGCCGACGCTGGCGATGGCAGGATGAATTCCACTCTCTGCCGTCTCCGCGGTCGCAACAGGCCCTCCAATACCTGCAGTCAGGAGAAAAGCGCTTTTATTCTGTCAGCCACCGCTTCCCGCTGTCCCGCCCTCCGGAGCGGGAGCAGCGCTTTCTGATGGTTGCGGAACTGCAGCCTGAAACCGTTCTGGACGCATCCGTAGACGCGGCGCGCCGCAACACCCTGCTGTCCATGCTGCTGGGCGGCCTGCTGGTGGCTGCGCTGGCTTTTGTCTACCAACGCCAACGCAGCCGCATGCACGAGCGGATACGCGATCTCAACGCCTCGCTGGAAATCCAGGTTCAACAACGCACCGAAGAAATTCGCCGCTACGCCTCGTTGCAGCAAGCCATACTCAACCACGCCAGTTACGCCATCATCGCCACCGATCCTGACGGCTGGATCACGCTGCTCAATCCCGCAGCCGGATCGCTGCTCGGCTGCGCCGCAGACGAAGCGGTCCGCCAGCAGCGGCTGACCGACTGGATGGACGCCGACGAGTTGGAGCGGCAGGCTGACAAGCTGGCATGGGAAAACGAAGTGCCGCACAGGGGAGGCTTCGAGGCGTTGACGCTGCGATCGCGCCATGGCTTGCCCAATCAATTCGACTGGACCTTCACCCGGAACGATGGACAGCGGCTGCCGGTAACGCTGGCGATGACCGCGCTGCGCGGCGACGACGGCAAGCTGCAAGGCTTTTTGGCCATCGCCGTCGACATATCCGAGCGGCAACGCAATCAACGCGAGCTGATGCGCGCGCGCGATCAATTGAGCAAGGCGGCGGAAGTGGCCGAGCTGGGCATCTGGAGCTGGGAGCTGGACAGCGACGCGCTAGAGCTTAACGCGCGAATGTTCGATATCTACCAGTTTCCGCACGAACTTCGCCAAAACGGCCTCCACTACCGCCAGTGGCGCGAGCGCCTGCACCCGGAGGACGTGGACGCGGTGGAGCGGGAACTGCGGAACGCGGTGGCGGGACGCGGCGCCTACTCGCCGACATTCCGCATCGTGTTGCCGGACGGGCAGATACGGCACATCCAGGCCGGCGCGCTGGTGGAGCGCGACAACGACGGCCGGCCGCTGCGTGTGACTGGCATCAACCGCGACATCACCATCCAGCATGACGCGGAGGCCGCGCTGCGCTTGGCCAAGGAAAGCGCGGAGGCGGCCAGCCGCGCCAAGGCCGACTTCCTGTCCAACATGAGCCACGAAATCCGCACGCCGATGAACGCGGTGCTGGGCTTGGCCTATCTGCTGGAAAAAGCCGGCCTGCCGGCCAGTGCGCTCGACCTGGTGCATAAGATACGCGTCGCCGGCCGCTCGCTGCAGGGCATCATCAATGACATCCTCGATTTTTCCAAGATCGAGGCCGGCAATCTGGAGATAGAACAGGTGCCGTTCTGCCTGGGCGACGTGCTGGACAACCTGTCCACTATCATGAGCGCCAATGCCGGCGACCGCGATATCGAATTGGTCATCTCCCCGCCCCCCGCGGACATCGATCATCTGCGCGGCGACTCGCTAAGGCTTGAGCAAGTGCTGATCAATCTGACCAGCAACGCGATCAAGTTCACCGAAACCGGCCACGTCAAGGTAGACATACAGCCGCTGGAAACCAGCAGCCAACATGTGGTCCTGCGCTTCGCGGTGGTGGATACCGGCATTGGCATACCGGAAGCCAAGCAAAGGGAACTGTTCCAGCCTTTCACCCAGGCAGACGCCTCCACCACACGCCGCTTCGGCGGCTCTGGACTTGGGCTGGCCATCAGCCGGCGGCTGGTGACGCTGATGGGCGGTGAAATCGGCTTGAACAGCCAGCCCGGCGAAGGCTGCGAGTTCTGGTTCACGCTGCGTTTTCCTCGGGAGGTCGGCATCCGGCTGTCCGCGCCGGAAATGGCCAATCTCAGCGTGCTGATCGCCGACGACAATCCGATCGCCCGCGAGACATTGGACATCACCGCCGGCGAGCTCGGCTGGGAGGTCTCTACAACGGCCTCCGGCGGCGAGGCGGTGGAACGGGTCCGGGCCGCTCAGGAAGCGGGCCGACCGGTGGATGTGGTGGTGCTGGACTGGAAAATGCCGGAAATGGATGGGCTGGCCGCCGCCCAGGCCATCCGCCGGCTCTGCCGGGGCCAGCGCATGCCCATCATCCTGATGGCCACCGCCTACTCCCGTGAGCTGCTGAAGGCGGAGCCCGCCGCCGGCGAGATCAACGAGGTGCTGAACAAGCCGGTGACGCCGTCAGGACTCTACAACGCAGTGGCCAGGGCGCTTCGTCCGCTGCAAGCGGCGGCGGCCGTCCAACCGCAATCGAACAACCGCCTGGACGGCCTGCGATTGCTGGTGGTTGACGATAGCGACATCAACCGAGAGGTCGCTCTGCGCATCTTCGAAGACGAAGGCGCGGTGGTGGCGCTCGCCAGCGACGGCCGCGAGGCGCTTGACTGGCTGCGCCAAAACCACGGCGATGTGGACATCGTGCTGATGGATGTGCAGATGCCGGTGATGGATGGTTACGAAGCGACGCGCGCTATCCGGGCGGCGCCCGAGCTCTCCCACTTGCCGGTGGTGGCATTGACCGCCGGCGCGTTCCAGACCCAGCAGGATGCCGCCAGAGAAGCCGGCATGACCGATTACATCGCCAAACCCTTTGACGTGGATACCGCCATCAACCTGCTGCGACGCTTGGCCGGGAAAAAGCCCTCCGATGCGGAAGAGCCGGTCCGGCGCCCTCCCTCCCTGAACCCTGACCTGCCCGGACTGGCCTTATCCAGAGGGCTGTTGATTTGGCGCGACGCCGACGTCTACCGGCAATACTTGCGAAAATTCGCCCGCGATTACGGCGACTGCGTGGACGCGCTGGCTCAGGCGGAAAGCGAAGCGGCCCAGGCGCTGACCCACAAGCTGAAAGGCGCGGCCGGCAATCTGGCATTGGAGGAAGTATCGGCCCGAGCCGCCAGGCTGGAGGCCAGCCTGGCGGCAGGACGCGATCCCGCTTTAGAACTAGCCGCGTTGAGAGTGGCGTTGTGCCAGGCGCTGGAGTCCATCGCCCGCTACGCTCCCGTTCCCTCCCCCGCAGCCGCGGATGCTCCCGCCGCCGCGTCGGCCAGCCTCGCCCTTTTGCTGCATCAAGCGATGCAGGCGTTCAACCTGGACAATCCGGCCGAGGTGGAGCCCGTGCTCAGCCAACTGGGGCAGCTTCTGCCCAGCGACCAGCTCGCGCCGCTGCGCGACGCGGTCGAAAATTTCGACTTCCGCGGCGGAGAAGCCGCCACCCAAGCGCTGGCCGAAGCGCTGGGCCTTGCCGAGGAATGGTGACCATGCAACAGCAAGCCCCCCTTCTGATCGTGGACGACGAACCGCAAAACCTGGCGGCGATGCGCCAGGTGCTGGCGCCGCAATACCCGCTGGTCTTTGCCAGAAACGGCGCGGAAGCGCTGTCCGCCACCGCCAAACACAGGCCGGCGCTGGTATTGCTGGACATCCAGATGCCGGACATGGACGGCTACACAGTATGCCGCCGGCTGAAGAGCGATTCGCAATCGTCGTCCACGCCCGTGATCTTCGTCACCTCGTTATCTGAAATCGGCAACGAGGCGGCAGGCTTCGAAGCCGGCGCGGTCGACTACTTGGTGAAACCGGTCTCGCCCTCCATCGTGCTGGCCCGGGTGCGCACCCATTTGTCGCTGGTGCAGGCCACCCAATTGGAGAAAAGCCATCGCGACGCCATCTACATGCTGGGCCAGGCCGGCCACTTCAACGACACCGACACCGGCGTCCACATCTGGCGCATGGCCGCCTATTCCGCGATGCTGGCCGCCACCAGCGGCTGGGACGCGCCGTCCTGCCATCTGCTGGAAATGGCCGCGCCCATGCACGACACAGGCAAGCTGGGCATCCCGGACGCCATTCTGCGCAAGCCGGGCCCGTTGACGCCGGAAGAGTGGGAGGTGATGAAGACGCATACCCGGATAGGCCACGACATCTTGATCCGCAGCGAAGCGCCCATCTTCAAGCTGGCGGCAGAGGTCGCGCTGCGCCATCACGAAAAGTGGGACGGCAGCGGCTACCCGGACGGCCTGGCCGGAACCGCGATACCGGAATCGGCCCGCATCGTCTCCTTGGCCGACGTGTTCGACGCGCTGACGATGAAGCGCCCATACAAGGATGCCTGGCCGCTGGAAAAAGCGCTGACCACGCTGCGCGACGGGCGCGGCAGCCATTTCGAACCCAGGTTGATAGAAGTGTTCGACGCCGCGCTGCCCAAGCTGCTGGAAATCAAGGACATCTGGGGAGACCGGGCCGAGCAGGCCGAGCACGATGAATTGATGCTGTTCTGAGCCCGCCCCGCCACTGCGGGGCGGTTTCCAAGCGACGCCGCCGCCCAATGCCCGCGGGAGTCCGTTGACATGCCAGGGCGGAAGGCTTGCGCAGGAATGGAGTCGCGCGGCGCTAAACCGCCTCTACATTGTTGTGCACCTCGCTGTCGCGCAGCACCACCTGCGCCCACACCACCGAGTCCAGATAATACTGGTTGGCCAGGTCCACATCGAAATCCAGCACCCTCACCAGCGCCTCGATCTGCGCGCTGTCGCCCTGCTCGCAGGCCAGCGCCAACGCAAGGTGGGGCGAGAAGATGCCTTTCTGCTCCACCACCGCCTCTCTCACCGTCAGCGGCAGCTCCAGCGGGTCAAGCACATCGGGGAAAGGCTGGTTGAGCAGCACGTCCAGCAAAGAAAACATGCCGGTCAGGAACAAGTGCTCGGCCTCCAGCTTGTTGCCCCGGTAGCCGCCCAGCTTTTCCATGAAGCGGGCCCGGATCAGCGACTTCTCCAGCAGCGACAACGCGGTGCCGTCCTCCTTGCGCGAAGTGAACAGCAGCATGGACAGCCACTTGAACAGCGTCTCGCGCCCCAACAGCAACAAGGTTTCTTCTATGGTCTGCACCTTGCGGCTCAAGCCGTGTATCGGCGAATTGATAAAGCGCAAGAGCTTGAACAGCAACACCGAATCCAGCTTGAACTGCGCCTCCACCTCCTTGGGATCGGCGCTGGTGCGCAGCAGGCGCATGATCTGCAGCACGCGGGTCTGATTGGTGTCCACCTTGCCGCCCTCCAGCGCGTGCGCGGTGGTGACGAAAGGGCCGTGGAACAACGCGAAGCGGTTGTTGCCCGGCGCGCGCAGGCAGACGTCCAGATCCTCGGCGGTGCCGACGTTGCGCGCCATCCACCGCGCGCCCGGATAGCGCTTGGGCAATTGGTCCAGTATCGGCGCCAGCACCCGAGTGGAAGGACCGGCGAAATCCAGCACCATGAAATCCACCCGGCTGAACAGATCGGCCTGCAGGCCCGGGGTCAGCATGGTCTGGTCGTAGGCGGCCGGCTCCAGCGCGAAGCGCAAGCCCAGCTTCTGCAAATCGTCCAGCTCGCGCAGCATGTGCTCGGCCACCACCATGCCCGGCACCGGCTCCAGCACGAAGATCACGCTGCCGGCCGGCATGCCGCGCAGTTGGGGGTCCTCCAGCGAAGTCATCGCGACATGGACGAAGGCGCGTCGGTAAGCCAGCAAGCGGAAGATGTCCATATTGTGCAGCGTGGCCAGCAGCAGCCGGTCGAACTCCTGCTGCTTGCCCGCCTCGATGTTGCGCTTGCCCTGGCGGACGAAAAAATCATAGGCGACGACGCGCTGCTGGCGATCCATCACCGGCTGGTGGGACACGAAGCCCAGCGTGGGAGGCAGCTCCGCCGGCTCTTCCTCCGGCGGCGGTGTGATGACGGCTGGCGGCGGCTCCGGCCTTTCCTCCTCCGGCTCCGGCTCCTCTCCGTGCGTATTCTTTTTCAGACGTCCGGCCAATCCATCTATCAGATTTTTCAGCATGGTGTCATCCCGAGGTTGAACTGGCCCTGATCCCGCCCGGCCGGTATAGCTGAATTCTAGCCGATACGCCCCGCAATTCTCGGCGTTTCCACCCGCACATCGCCGCATTGCGCGCGATGGCGCAGCGCATGGTCGATCAACACCAGCGCCAACATGGCCTCCGCGATGGGCGTGGCGCGGATGCCGACGCAGGGATCGTGGCGGCCATGGGTTTCCATGGTCACCGCCTCGCCCTGCTTGTTGATGGAGCGGCGCGGCTGGGCGATGGACGAAGTCGGCTTGATGGCGATGGACACATCGATCTGCTGGCCGGTGGAGATGCCTCCCAACACGCCTCCTGCGTGGTTGCTGGCGAAGCCTTGCGGCGTCAGCTCATCGCCGTGCTCGCTTCCCCTCTGCGCCACGCAGCCGAAGCCGGCGCCGATCTCCACGCCCTTGACCGCGTTGATGCTCATCATCGCGTAGGCGATGTCGGCGTCCAGGCGGTCGAACACCGGCTCGCCCCAGCCCACCGGCACATTGTCGGCCACCACGCGCAGCCGCGCGCCTATCGAATCCAGGCTCTTGCGGATGCTGTCCATATACTCTTCCAGCCGCGGCACGATATCCGGATCGGCGCTGAAGAAGGGGTTGGCGCCCACATGCTCCCAGCCCTTGAACGACATCTGCACTTCGCCGATCTGGGTCATGTGGCCGCGGATGACGATGCCGTATTTCTCGCTCAGCCATTTTTTAGCGATAGCGCCGGCGGCGACGCGCACCGCGGTCTCGCGCGCCGACGAGCGGCCGCCGCCGCGCGGATCGCGGGTGCCGTATTTATGCCAATAGCAGTAATCGGCGTGGCCGGGACGGAAAGTGTCGGCGATATTGCCGTAATCCTTGCTGCGCTGGTCAGTGTTGCGGATCAACAGCGCGATCGGCGTGCCGGTGGTCTTGCCCTCGTAGACGCCGGACAGGATCTCCACCGTGTCCGGCTCGCGGCGCTGGGTGACGTGGCGGCTGGTGCCGGGCTTGCGCCGGTCCAGCTCCAACTGGATGTCGGCCTCGGTCAGCGCCAGTCCCGGCGGGCAGCCGTCCACCACGCAGCCTATGCCTGGCCCGTGGCTTTCGCCGAAGGAAGTTACCGTGAACAAGCGTCCCATGCTATTGCCAGACATCTGCTTTTCCCCTGCTCCGTTTCATATCCTGATCGATTCTAGCATGGCGCGCGGCGCAGCCGGCCCGCACGCCAGACAGATGCCAAAAGCATTGAAACCCAAACCGGACGCTGGCATTCTTTTTGCATAGCAAGGCGATGCGGCGCTGGCCGCCCTTCCCGCGCGGAAGGCCCACCCATCGGACAGGAGTCTGCAATGAACGCATCGACGCAAGGCCTCGCGCGCAAGCTCGGAGGCTGGCAATTATGGGGCATCGCCGTCGGCCTGGTGATTTCCGGCGAATACTTCGGCTGGAGCTATGGCTGGGCGCAGGCCGGCACCTTGGGCTTCCTGTGCGCCACCGTGTTCGTGGCGCTGATGTACGCCGCCTTCATCTTCAGCTTCACCGAGCTGACCACCGCCATCCCGCACGCCGGCGGGCCGTTCGCCTACGCCCGCCGCGCCTTCGGCCCGCTAGGCGGCTTCCTCGCCGGTTTCGCCACCCTGTGCGAATTCGTGTTCGCGCCGCCGGCCATCGCGCTGGCCATCGGCGCTTATCTCAATGTGCAGTTCCCTTGGCTGGCGCCGAAATGGACCGCCTGCGGCGCTTATTTGGCGTTCATGGCGCTGAACATCGCCGGGGTCGGCATCGCCGCGATGTTCGAACTCGCCGTCACGCTGCTGGCCATATTTGAATTATTGGTGTTCATGGGCGTAGTGGCGCCGGGCTTTAGCTGGGATCACTTCCTGCATCATGGCTGGGCCGGACAGGACGCCTTCCATTGGGGCGCGGTCGGCGGCATGTTCGCCGCCCTGCCGTTCGCGATCTGGTTCTTCCTGGCGATAGAAGGCGCGGCGATGGCGGCCGAAGAGGCCAAGGACCCGGCGCGCACCATTCCGCGCGCCTATATCGCCGGCATCCTCACCCTGGCGGCGCTGGCTTTCGGCGTGATGATCATGGCCGGCGGCGCCGGCGACTGGAGCCGGCTGGCCAATATCAACGACCCGCTGCCGCAGGCGATGAAGCGGATTGTGGGCGAGCACAGCGGCTGGCTGCACATGCTGGTGTGGCTGGGCCTGTTCGGCCTGGTGGCGTCCTTCCACGGCATCATCATGGGTTATTCGCGGCAGATCTTCGCCCTGGCGCGGGCCGGCTACCTGCCGCGCGCGCTGGCCGCCGTCCATCCGCGCTTCAAGACGCCGCACCGCGCCATCCTGGCCGGCGGCGCGGTCGGCATCGCCGCCATTTTCAGCGACGATCTGGTGCAGATCGCCGGCCAGCCGCTGACCGCCAACATCGTCACCCTGTCGGTGTTCGGCGCCATCGTCATGTACATCGTGTCCATGCTGGCGCTGTTCCGGCTGCGCGGCCGCGAGCCGGCGCTGTATCGCCCCTACGCCGCGCCGGGCTACCCCTGGCTGCCAGCGCTGGCGCTGAGCTGCTCCGTCATCTGCCTGATCGCCATGATTTATTACAACTTGCTGCTGGCCGCCATCTTCGCCGCCATGCTGGCCGCCGGCTACCTGTACTTCCTCGCCACCGCCCGCCAGCGCGCCGAAGCCGGCGTCGACGCTCAGCTGCAAGGTTCGGCTGAGATTGCCGCCCAGCCCTCCCCCACGATCCGGAGCCAGACATGAGCCACGCCATCACCATAGGCCCGCGGACCTATCGCTTCGCCGACTTGAAAACGCTGATGGCGCGGGCCAGCCCGCTGCGCTCCGGCGACCAGCTGGCCGGCCTGGCCGCCGCCAGCGCCGAGGAGCGGGTGGCGGCGCAGATGTGCCTGGCCGATCTGCCGTTGAGCGTCTTTCTCAACCAGGCGCTGATTCCCTACGAGGAAGACGAGGTGACGCGGCTGATCCTGGACAGCCACGATGCGGCCGCCTTCTCTACCGTGTCCCACCTGACCGTGGGCGGCCTGCGCGACTGGCTGCTGTCCGACGCCGCCACGGCGGAAACGCTGGCCGCGCTGGCGCCGGGCCTCACGCCGGAAATGGCGGCGGCGGTGTCCAAGCTGATGCGCAATCAGGATTTGGTGCAGGCGGCGAAGAAATGCCGCGTGGTCACTGCCTTTCGCAACACCCAGGGCCTGCCGGGCCGCATGGGCGTGAGGCTGCAGCCCAACCACCCGGCCGACGACGCGCGCGCCATCGCCGCCGCCACGCTGGACGGTCTGCTCTACGGCGCCGGCGACGCGGTGATCGGCATCAACCCGGCCGGCGACAGCCCGGACGACATCCGCAACCTGCTGACCTTGCTGGACGAGGTCCGCCAGCGCTACGCCATCCCCACGCAAAGCTGCGTGCTCACCCACGTCACCAGCACGCTGCAGCTGATCCGCCAGGGGGCGCCGGTGGATCTGGTGTTCCAGTCCATCGCCGGCAGCGAGAAGGCCAACGCCGGCTTCGGCGTCAGCCTCGCCGTGCTGGACGAGGCCCAGCAGGCGGCGCGGGAACTGAAGCGCGGCACCGTGGGCAACAACGTGATGTATTTCGAAACCGGCCAGGGCAGCGCGCTGTCGGCCAACGCGCACTGGGGCGTGGACCAGCAAACTTGCGAGGCGCGCGCCTACGCGGTGGCGCGGCGCTACTCGCCCTTGCTGGTCAACACCGTGGTCGGCTTCATCGGCCCGGAGTACCTGTACAACGGCAAGCAGATCCTCCGCGCCGGCCTGGAAGACCACTTCTGCGGCAAGCTGCTGGGCCTGCCGATGGGCTGCGACATCTGTTACACCAACCACGCCGAGGCCGATCAGGACGACATGGACGCGCTGCTGACCTTGCTGGGCGTGGCCGGAACGCATTTCATCATCGGCGTGCCCGGCGCCGACGACATCATGCTGGGCTACCAGAGCACCTCCTTCCACGACGCGCTCTATCTTCGCAATGCGCTGGGACTGAAGCGCGCGCCGGAATTCGAGGACTGGCTGGAAGCGATGGAAATCACCCGTGGCGGCAAGCTGCTGCCGCAGGATAGAAACCAGCGCCTGCTGGCGCTGATGGAGGGCGTGGCGTGAAAGAAAAGCAAAATCCCATCACCGAAGACGGCTGGGGCGAGCTGTCCCGCCTCACCGCCGCCCGCATCGCGCTGGGCCGCGCCGGCAACAGCCTGCCCTGCCGCGAAACGCTGCGCTTCGCCCTGGCCCACGCCCAGGCGCGCGACGCGGTGCACACGCCGCTGGACGCCGCCGCGCTGGCCGGAGAGCTGGCGGCCGACGGCCACCGCGTCATCGACATCCACAGCGCCGCCGGCAGCCGCGCCGAATACCTGCAGCGGCCGGACCTGGGCCGCAGGCTGGACGAGGCCAGCCGCGCGCGGCTGCTGGCCGAAACCGGCAAAGGCTGCGACCTGCTGATCCTCATCGCCGACGGCCTGTCCTCGCGCGCGCCCGCCCTGCACGCGGCGCCATTGCTGCGCGAGCTGCTGCCGCGGGTGCGGGAGATGGGCCTGAGCGTCGGCCCACTGCTGATCGCGCGCGAGGCGCGGGTAGCGCTGGGCGACGAGGCCGGAGAAATCATGGGGGCCAAGATGACCGCGATGCTGATAGGCGAGCGACCCGGCTTGAGCTCGCCGGACAGCCTGGGCCTGTACCTGACCGCCGCGCCGCGCGCCGGCCGCAGCGACGCCGAGCGCAACTGCATTTCCAATGTGCGGCCGAACGGCCTGCCCTACCCATTGGCCGCGTTCAAGCTGGCCTGGCTGATAGACGCCGCGCTGCGCCAGCCTACCGGCGTGGCGCTGAAGGACGGCAGCGCCGCCGATCCGCGCTGGGCGGCGCTGGCGGCGAGGCAGGCCAGCTTGGTCAGAAACTAGCAAACGAAGCAAACCACGTATCCGGCGCACCCCAACTCCCTTCAAGCCTGCCGCCGGGTGGCAGGCCCGAGGTTTTAAGCGGCTGCTTGTTTGAGCCCCGCGACGTTAGCGCGCATCGCTGAGCGAATCTGGAAGATTCGCACGCAGAGAGTTCAGCCGCGCCTCGGGCCTGGCGGGACCCGGCGGGGAGCCGAAGGCCAGGCTTGCAGGGTGGCCTTTAGGGGTGGAGGGGATATTTGGCCACGCAAATATCCCCTCCCTGCTCGCCGGGCAGCCCCGGCTATGAAAACCCATCATCCGCGCAGCGGATTCAAATGATAAGAACCGTCAACACACTCACCACGGCAAGCTGCCGCCCTGGCGGCGATACCAGCCGGTGACCGACAAGCGCTGCCGCTTGGCCGGCAATACCTCATGCCAAAAACGGTCGGCCAGGAACAGCACCAGGGTGCCGGCCTCCGGCTCCACGTCGATGAACGCTTCGCAAGCTTGGTCCAGATACAGCCGGATCTGGCCGCCGGCATCGGCCGGCCAGTTTTCATTGAGATAGAACACCGTGGTCAGGGTGCGCGCGTCGTCGTCCTGAAAACGGTCCAGATGCTTTTTATAGAAGGCGCCTTCCGGGTAGACGGCGAAATGCGACTCCAGCTCGGCCAAGCCCAGGTACAGGCCGCGGTTCACTGCCTGCATGATCTCGTCCATCGCCGCGTGATAAGCCCGTACCGCCGGCAACTCGTCCACCTGGTCCAGCCACAATACGGAGTCGGAGCGGATCTCGGCGCGGCGCGCCTGGCCGCCGGAGCGGCCGGTGGCGGCCTCGTGGAAGCGGCCCTCGTCCCACACCTGCAGGCAGGCTTCGCGCAGATTGGCGACCCATTCCGCCGGCAGGGCTTGAGGAATGACGATCCAGCCCTGGCCGGCCAGGGTGTCGAGTACGGCGTCGAGTTCGAATTGCAGCGCGGTCATGTCGAAGTTGTCCAGAAAACGGGCTGACGCTTTCTACCACATGCCGCACCCGCTGGCGAATGTCGAATATCAATCCTCGCCAGCTTATCCAGCCGAATCGGAGCGGCGCCGTCTCCGCGCCCTGCTCGCACACAGGTTGCCAGCGGGTCTGGCCTCCGCTCTCCAGACAGGCCTGCCGCGGACCGCGCCATTGAAAAAGGGAGCGGAAAATGATTCCGCTCCCTTTTCAAAAAAACGACTGCTTATGCTTTCGGAGGCGTGCCCTCGGCATTGGCCACCACGGCATCGATTTGTATCATCGCGCCGCGAGGCAAGGCGCCAACGCCCACCACCCGCCGCGCGGGAACGCCGCCCGGGAAGAAGGTGGTGTAAACCTCGTCCACCGCATCCATATCCGCGATGTTTTTAAGGAAAACATTGACCTTGACCACATCGCCCATCGCGTGGCCTATGCTTTCCACGATGGCCTTGATGTTGTTCAGGCACTGCGCGGCCTGCTCTTTCACGCCGCCGGCCACCATTTCATCCGTCTCGGGATCCAAAGGCAATTGAGCGGAAAGATGGTTGTAATGGGAGAATGCCACCGTTTGCGTAGAAAGCGGGCAACGGGGAGCGTTTTCAGTGTTATGCGCTTTGATCACGATGCCGTGCCTGTCTTCAACCGCTTGCGGCGGCGTGCCGTCTCCATGCGATACCACCGCTTCAATTTGCACCAGAGCGTCCATAGGCAGCGCAGCGGCTTCCGCCACGGTGCGCGCCGGAACATAACCCACTGCCCGAGCGATGGCGGAATCCGGGAAGCACGCGCGGTAAGCTTCGTTCACCGACTCGATGTCCGACAGGTTTTTAAGGAAAATATTGATTTTGACAATATCGTCAAACGGCACGGCGATATTTTCCAGAATCGCCCGGATATTCTTCAAACACTGGGCAGCCTGCTCTCTTGCTCCGCCGGCGACCAGCTTTCCGGATTCAGGATCAATCGGCAATTGAGCCGAGATATTGTTGTAATGGGAAAAGGCTACCGATTGGGTAGACAAATGGCTGGTCGGCGCATGGCCGGTCTCGCTTGCGATCTTAATCAGGTCGCCCGCCTGCGGCGCATTGGGAATGGTGCCTTCGCCATTGGAAAGCAGAGCCTCTACTTGCAACAAGGCGCCCATCGGCAAAGCCGCGACCGCGACAGTCGTCAAGGTGGGGACATAATCCGGGAAGAAGCCGGAGTACACCGCATTGACCGCATGCATGTCCGAGATATCTTGCAGGAAAATGGTGATCCTCACCACGTCGCTCATCTCATGGCCGATGCTTTTTATAATTTCCTGGATATTTTTGAAGCATCTTTCGGCCTGTTCTTTCACGCCGCCAGCCACCAAGCGCCCCGTGGCCGGATCCACCGGCAACTGAGCCGACAGATTGTTGTAGTGCGAGAAGGCTACCGTTTGGGAATATGGCCCCATTCCAGTCGGCGCCTTTTCCGAATTCCTTGCCAGTACCGCGTTGAAACTACTCATGATGGTATACCTGTTCAGTTCAAATTCATCCGCAGCATGGCCGAATATATATCGCCTCACCATCGGCGGCCGCCGCTCCATTGGCATTACCATTATTTAATCCGCTTCACTGCAAGATAAAGTCTTGGCAAAGCCGAAATCAGCCAAGAGCGAAACCGAGAGGAATGGAAGCAATGCAATCAAGATTCCGGATTTTATCGGCTCATCGCCCAGAGCTGTCAATACGACACGACAACAAAACAAAGCGAAAAGAATCAATTCGAATTGAGTAAAAGGCCGCCGCCACAGGACATAACCATCCATCATGTCGCATATTCAACTAAAACTGCTCTTTAATGCTAATACTTCACACTGCCATTTTCTGCACACCTGCTCTTTAAAACTGCACGATCAAACATATTCAGCAGAAGCCGGATTTGACAATGATCAACCTCAGCTGTATGCGGCGCCAAATGATTCGTTGCTTTTCACGGTTTTAAATGAGAAGGTGAACAGTAAACTACAGCGCTGCCAATGACTCGCCAGCCGGGCAAAGCCGTTCCCGAGCGCGGCGCGAATTAAGATACGCGAGAGGCCGCATGGCATCATCCATGCGGCCTCTCGCCACAAAAAGAAATGAAAACGAGCCCTGAAATCCAAGGCCCGCCGCCTATCCAGCCAAGCCTGCTCAATAATTCTCCGCCACCGCGTCGCAGCGCCCCGCCAGCCAGTCCAGCGCCAACGGGAAGTGGTCGCGCGGCGCGTCCGGGTGGGTCAGCAGCGACACGTGGTTGTAGTCGTGCAGATGGCCGGCCCGCCGTCCCAACAGGTGCAGCCTCGACAGGTGCGGGCCGGATTCGTCGCGGAAGCGGCGCACGTCTTCCGGGTGGCCGCGGCAGGGATCGTTGGCGGCGGCGAAGTACAGGATCGGCGGCAGATGGCCGGCTTCAGCGGCGGCGGCGTAATCGAAACCGTCGTCGCTGTCCACCCAGGGCTTGGGCTGGGCCCACAGCTTGCTTTGCAGATGGCTCTTGTCGCTTTCGTCGTCGGCCCCCAGCCGGATGCGACGCGCCGGCAGGTAGCCGAAGGCTCGGATCAGCCAGCGCGAAGCAGTGTTCCACATGAAGTCCACTTCTATCAGCTTGTTCAGGTTGCGCACCCTCACGCTGCGCTTGGCGCCGAAATACACCGCGCTCGCCACCTGGGCGGCGATTTCGGGATAACGGACCAGGCAGCTCGTCATGTGCACGCCGCCCCAGGAGTGGGCGATCCAGTGCGCTCGCTGGCCGCCGCTCTTTCGGCGCACGAATTCATGCAGCGCCGGCAGATCCTCACAGATGGTCTCGGTCTGCCCATGTCGGGAATGCGGCCCGATCTTGGGCGTGCTGCGTCCTCTGCCGCGCAGATCAGCCACATACACGTCGTAGCCGGCATCCGCCAGGAAATGCGCCAGCCCCTTGCCTGTATCAGTGTAAAAGATGCGGCCATTGGCCATCACGCCATGCGCCATCAGCACCGGCTCGCCTCCGGGCCGTCCGATGCGCTTCAGGAACAGGCGCTCTCCGCCCCCCACCGGCACATACAAATCCTGCTGCAGTTTCTCCATGCTTTCCTCGCTCGGTGATGCCATCGCCGTCTGCGCGGCGATTCAAGCAAACGCTTGATCATGACAAAGAACCCGACAAAGGAAAAGCCGCTCGCTCGCCGCTCCGCCGCAAACGCAGCCGCTCGCTGTAGAGCGCCAGCCCCGCGCCGGCCGCGCACAACAACGCCAATATGGCGAACACCACCCAGGACGGCCCATGCGACAGCAGCACGCCCACCATCGCCGGCCCCAGCGCGCCGCCCAGCGAAGCCAGGTTCTGCGCGCCGTAATAGCTGCCCTTCAAGGCGTCCGGCGCGATGGCGTCGATGTACAGGTATTCGGCCGGCACCAGCACGATCTCGCCCAGCGTGAACAAGGCGATAGCCGCGCACATCATCGCCAGGCTGTCCGCCCACCCCACCCAAAGCATGCCGGCGCCTATCAGCAGGAAGCCGCCGACGATGGCGCGCATCAGACGCTGCGGCTTCAGCAACCGCCCCAGCGGATACTGGAACAGCACCACCGTGACGGCATTGCAGCTGATCAGCGCCGACATCCAGCGCATCGCCTCGGCCTCGTCCATCCGCGTCAGCAGAAACAGCGGCAGATAGCCGGAAAAACGGCCATACACCACGTAGGCGAGCAGGCTGCTGATCGTGAACCACACCAGCACCCTGTCGCCGGCCAGCGTGCGCAACGTGGCGGCGAAGCCGTCCGGCAGCGCGGCCGGATCATGGCGCCGCTCAGGCAGCCGCGGCTGGGCGGCGAGACCCGCCAGCGCGATGGCGCCGCCCAGCCAGTAAGGCGCCAGCTCGCTCCACCACAGCGTCAGGCTGCATAGCATGGGCCCCAGCGCCCAGGCCACATTGGCCAGCGTGTAGCGCATCGAAAACGCCTTGCTGCGCCACGGCGCGGCCACCACGTCGCTGAGTATCGCTTTCACCGCGATGCTGTACACCACCATCGCCAGCTCGCCCGCCGCCAACGCCGTCACTACCGTCGCGTAGCTGTGGCCATAGGGCAGCAGCGCGCCGCCCGCCGCCATCAGGATGGCCGCGCCGCGCAAAGCCGGACCCCGCGGCAGCCGGTCCAGCCAATAGCCGCCGTAGAGGCCGAACAGCGCCGACACCAGCAGCACCGCGGCCAGCAACGTGCCGGTGGCCTGCACCGACAACTGCAATTGCTTGCCCAGCGCCAACACCAACAGCGGCGAGATCACCGCCCGCGACAAAGACAGCAGGAAGGAAGACAGCAGCACGCGCCGCACCACGGAAGAACGCAGATCCACGACAACACCTTGTAAAGCAAAGGAAACGCCTGCAGTATTGACGATAAAGCGGAATAGAAAAATGGATGCAACCCATAATAAATACTTCCGCTTTTATATTTTCCCAACCGGGAGCCGCGATGCGACTGCGACAGCAATACCAACAACTCTACCTGGCCTATGGCGACGCGCCAGCCCAGCCCGGTCTGCCCCAACTGGCCGGGCTATGGCGCTGCGGCGAGCGCAACGCGCGGCTGCAGCTCGCCAGGATGCGGGAGCTGGGCTGGCTGGAATGGCAAGCCGGCCGCGGGCGCGGCAATCGCTCCACGCTCACGCTGCTGCAACGGCCGGACGAGCTGGAGTGGCAGCAACTGCAAGGCATGCTGGCGCGCGGGCAATTGGAGCAGGCTTTCTCCCGGCTGGAACCGTCCAGCCAGCAGCGGCTGCTGGCCAGCTTGCCGCAGCACCTGGGCGCCGGCGACAGCGGCCGCAGCCTGCGCATCCCGATTCCGCATCCGCCGCTGACGCTGGACCCGCAGCAGGTCAACTCCAGACTGGAGGCCCATCTGGTGCGGCAGATCTTCGACCGGCTGTGCCGCCACGACAAGCAAGGCCGGGAGCTGCGGCCGGCGCTGGCCCACAGCTGGGAAAGCGACGGCGAAGGCAAGAGCTGGCGCTTCTGGCTGCGCCCCGGCCTGCGCTTTCACGACGGCGCCCTCCTCGACGCCGAAACCGCCGCCGCCAGCCTGCTGCGCCTGAAGCGGCCGGATAACCCCTATCACGCGCTATACGCCCATCTGCGCAGCGTCGACATCCATGACGCTCTGTCCTTCAGCTGCCGGCTGGACGAAGCCGACTACCTGTGGCCGCAGCGGCTGGCCACCGCCAACGCCTCCATCGTCCCGCGGCGACGCGGCGAGGACTTCGCCCATCTGCCGGTGGGCAGCGGCCCGTTCCGCGTCGAGCTGCACAGCCCGCAGCGGCTGAAGCTGTCCGCCTTCGAACAGCATTACCGCGAGCGCGCGCTGCTGGATGCGATCGAGCTGTGGATCATCCCGTCGCCGGGCGAACAGGATTTCCATCTGCGGCTGGAATACGGCGCCCAGCGCGGCGCCACCATGCTGCAATCGGCCTGCACCTATCTGCTGCTGCGCCCAGGCTGCCGCGTCCCCGAAGGCCGGCGGCTGCCGCTGATGCGCTTTCTCTCCTCGCCGCACCCCGTCGCCGCCAACGACGACCGCGCGCCGGCGCTGGGCTTGCAGCCGGGCTGGGAACATCCTCGCCCGGCATCCGGCGAGCCCCCGCGGCTGAATGTCCGCGAGCTGACGCTGTTCCATTACGACCTGCCCTGCTTCCCGCCGCTGGCGGCCGCCTTGGCGGAACGGCTGTCGTCCATCGGCGTCGCGCTCGACATCCGCTGCCTGTCCCGGCGCGCGTTCTTCGACTCCGCCGCCTGGCGCGGCGAGGCGGACCTGATCCTGTGCAGCGAATTGCTGCACGATGACCGCGACTATGGCATGTTCGAATGGCTGAGCGGCTGCGGCACGCTGCAGCTGGGGCTATCCTCCGACGCCTCGGCTCGGCTGGCCCGGGACATGCGCAGCCTGCAGGCGGAGCCGGCGTTCGCCGCCCGCCAGCAGGGCTACCGCCGCGCCGGCGACTGGCTGGTGGCCGAGGGCTGGCTGCTGCCGCTGTCCCATGAAACGCTGGGCCACGACGCCAGCCCGCAACTGGCCGGACTGCAGCTGGGCGGCAACGGCTGGACCGACTTCGCCGGGCTGTGGCTGCGCGCTTGACCGCGATCAACCCTTTCGACCGATTGACACTTGAATCCGCGCGAACCGCCCCTATCTCCAGCCATAGGAAGGCGATCGCCGTAAGCCACTGAAACGAAAGGAGAAGCAAATGAGCATGTTGCCTGCCCGCCATAGCCTGTTTGATGAGTTCTTCCGCGATTTCACGCCGGGTTTCTTCATCAAGCCGCTGCATGGCGACGCGCTGCCCTCGCAGATCAAGATGGACGTCAAGGAAACCGGCGAAGCCTATCTGGTGGCGGCCGAACTGCCCGGCGTCGGCAAAGAGGACATCCACGTCGACATCGACGGCGCGCTGGTGACGATCAAGGCCGAGGTCAAGCAGTTCGACCAGCAAGGCAAGGATGAGCGCCAACTGCGGACCGAGCGCTACTACGGCGTGGTATCGCGCAGTTTCCAGCTGCCGCAGGACGTCGATCGCGACGCCTCCGCCGCCAAGTATGAAAACGGCGTGCTGAGTCTGATCCTGCCCAAGCGCCGCAACGGCGGCGCCAGCCAACGGCTGCGGATAGAATAAGCTTGCCCCTTTGACGCAAAAAACGCGCCGGTTTCGCCGGCGCGTTTTTTCATTGGGGCGTGCCCGGGATCAGGCCAGAATCTTGGACACGATCTCGTACACGTCCTTGGACAGCTTGGCCTTGGCCATCCGCTCCAGCTCCGCCCGCATCAGGGCCTGCCGGCCCGGCTCCAGCTTCTGCAGCCTGCGGAAGGCGCGGGTCAGCCCGCTGGCCGCCTGAGCGTTGATCGGGTCCAGTTCCAGGATGCGGTCGGCCTGGAAACGGTAGCCGCTGCCGTCCGCCGCGTGGAAATGGTACAGGTTGGCGCCGAAGGCGCCCAGCAGCGAACGCACCTTGTTGGGGTTCTTGATGCTGAAGGCCGGGTGCTTGAGCGCCGCTTCCACCCGCTGCAGCGTGCCCTCCAGCTGGCTGCCGCCGATCAGCATGAAGAATTTGTCCATCACCAAGGCTTCGCCCTGCCAGCGCGAGGCGAAATCGGTGAAGCAGTCGTCGCGCTCCTGGCCGTCGCGGTCGCGCAGCGCCAGCAGCGCGCCCATCTGGTCGGTCATATTGTCCGCGTCGCGGAACTGCTTGGCCGCCATTTCCGCCGGCCAGGCGTCGTCCAGCCGGTTCAGCATCCACAGCGCGCGGTTCTTCAGGCTGCGCTTGCCGGAGTCCTGCGGCTTGTATTCGCGGGTCAGGTTGAGTTCGTAAGCCTCGCGCCATTCGCCGCGCAGCGCCTGCGCCAGCTGGTCCAGCACGAACTCGCGCACCTGGTGGATGACGGCAGGATCGGCGACGTCCACCATCTCCAGGATTTCGCCCTCGGTCGGCAGATTCAGCATCAGCGCCTTGAAGGCCGGGTCCAGATTCAAATCCTTCAACACCGCGCGGAAAGCGCCGATGAAGGTTTCGGACAGCTTGAGTTCGCGGCCGGCGGCCACATCGGCGATCAATTGCTTGAACAAGCGCTCGGCGAAAATCTGGCCGGCCTCCCAGCGGCAGAAGCTGTCGCTGTCGTTGGCCATCAGGAACACCAGTTGGTCGTCGCGCCAATCGTATTCCAGCTTCACCGGCGCGGAGAAGCCGCGCAGCAGCGACGGCACCGGCTCGGCCGGAATATCGACGAAGGTGAAGCGATGTTCGGCGGCCTTGACGTCCAGCACCCGCGACGCGCCGACAGCCTCGGCCTCGCCGGCGAGGCGCAGCGGCAGGTCCTGGCCGTCCGCGCCCACCAAGCCCAGCGCCAGCGGAATGTGGAAGGGCAGCTTGGCCTGTTGGCCCGGCGTGGCCGGGCAGCTTTGCTTGACAGTCAGCGTGTAGCTTCGCTCGGCCGGATCGTAGCTGGACGAGATGGCCAGGCGCGGCGTGCCGGCCTGGCTGTACCACAGCGAGAACTGCGACAGGTCGGCATCGTTGGCGTCGGCCATCGCGGCGCGGAAGTCGTCGCAGGTGACGGCCTGGCCGTCATGGCGCTTGAAGTACAGGTCCATGCCCTTGCGGAAGCCGTCGCGGCCCAGCAGGGTTTCATACATCCGCACCACTTCCGCGCCCTTCTCGTACACGGTCATGGTGTAGAAGTTGTTCATTTCGATGTAGCTGTCCGGACGGATCGGGTGCGCGGTCGGGCCGGCGTCTTCCGGGAATTGCGCCATGCGCAGGCCCTTGACGTCCTCGATGCGCTTGACCGCGCGGCTGTAGATGTCGGCGCTGAACTCCTGATCGCGGTAAACGGTCAGGCCCTCCTTCAGGCTCAGCTGGAACCAGTCGCGGCAGGTGACGCGGTTGCCGGTCCAATTGTGGAAGTATTCGTGGCCGATCACCGCCTCGATGTCTTCGAAATCGGTATCGGTGGCAGTGTCCTGGCGGGCCAGCACATACTTGGTGTTGAAGATGTTGAGGCCCTTGTTCTCCATTGCCCCCATATTGAAGTCTCCGACCGCGACGATCATGTAGATGTCCAGGTCGTACTCCAGGCCGAAGCGCTCCTCGTCCCACTTCATAGAGTGCTTGACCGACTCCATCGCGTGCGCGGTCTTGTCCTGGTCGGCCGGCTCGGTCCAGATTTCCAGCGCCACTTCGCGGCCGCGCATGGTGACGAATTTGTCTTTCAAGGCCACCAATTTGCCCGCCACCAGCGCGAACAGGTAGGAAGGCTTGCGGTACGGATCCACCCATTTGACCCAGTGGCGCTTCTTGTCCACCATGCCCTCGCCCACCTTGTTGCCGTTGGACAGCAACACCGGGTACTTCTGCTTGTCGGCCTTGATGGTGGTGGTGAACTTGGCCATCACGTCCGGACGGTCCAGGTAATAGGTGATCTTGCGGAAGCCTTCCGGCTCGCACTGGGTGAACAGGTTGCCGCTGGACGCGTACAAACCCATCAGGCTGGTATTGGCCGCCGGTTCGAGCTCGGTTTCCACTTCCAGGATGAAGCTGTCCGGCACTTGGCTCACGGTCAGCACGTCATCGGCCAGGCCGTAGCGGGTTTCGTCCAGCCTCTCGCCGTCCAGCAGCACGGACAGCAGCTTGGCGCTGCCTTCCAGCTTCAGATCGCGCTCGGCGGATTCGCCGTTGCGGGTCACCACCAGCCGCGATTGCACGCGGGTGGACTCGTCTTCGATGTCGAACACCAGATCGACGCGGTCGATCAGAAAAGCGGGGGCCTGATAATCCTTGCGGTACTTCACTTCCGGCTGTTGAGCCATTCGTGTCTCCTTGCGGTCCGGCTCATGGCCGGTCTCTTTCATAGACGGCGCGGCGCCTAGTCGGCGCCGCTCTTGGTCGAAATCGACCGCTCTGTCAGCGGCCTGCAATCCATTTGCCGCCGCCGGCTTCCAGCTTGAGGCGGCAGGTATCCTCCGGCGCGGCCTGCGGCGCCACATCGAACGTCATCAGTTCGTCGCGGCGGAAAGCGTGCAGCTTGATCGTGTCGCCCGCGGACAGACGGACAAGCTGCTTGTCCAAATCGTAGGCGCGGAGCTTGTCCAGCGCCACCACCACGTCGCCGCCGGACAGGCCGGCCCGCTGCGCCGCGCCGCCATCCAGCACCTGGGCCAGCTTGACGCCGGCGGCGTCGGCCGCGGTCTTGACGCCCAGCGTCAGCGGCGCCGGCTTGCCGGCGAAAGCGTCCACCACGCCGCCGCGGTCGGACGCGCCCTGCGCGGCCTCGAATTTCAGTTCCACGCCCTGGCTCTGCAATAGTTCAGCCAGCGGCAGATCCAGGGTGCTGCGCAGCGCCAGATCGAAGAAGGGTTTGAGCTTGAGGCCGGTGGTTTCGATCGCGATCTTTTCCCACTCGTCCTCTTCCAGGCCCTTGCCATCGGCCAGCCATTTGGCCCACAGCGCGCGCATCACGTCGTCCAGCGATTGCTTGCCCTTGCTGTCGCGGCGAATCAGCAGGTCCAGCGCCAGCGCGGCCAGCGAGCCCTTGGTGTAGTAGCTGACGATGCTGTTGGGGCTGTTCTCGTCCTGGCGGTAGTACTTGGTCCAGGCCTCGAAGCTGGATTGCTCCAGCGTCTGCTTGAGGCGGCCCGCGCCGCGCCGCACGCCGGTGATGGTTTCAGCCAGCAGACCCAGGTAGCGCTTTTCGTCGATCAGGCCGCAACGGACCAGGGTCAGGTCGTCGTAATAGGAGGTGATGCCTTCGAACGCCCACAGCAGGCGGGTCATGCCTTCGCGGTTCAGGTCATAGGGCGTGAACGCCGCCGGCTTCATCCGCTTGACGTTCCAGCTATGGAAGTACTCGTGGCTGATCAGGCCCAGCAACTTCAGATAACCATCGCCGATCTCCGTCGCGCCCGCCGCCGGCAGGTCGTCGCGGTTGGCCACCAGCGCGGTGGACGCGCGGTGCTCCAGACCGCCGTAGATGTCCTTGCCGACGAACAGCATGAACACGTAGCGCTCGAAAGGCGCCGGCTCGCCGAACAGCTTGATCTGGTATTCGCAGATCTTGCGGGTGTCCTCGGCCAGCCGCTTCAGATCGCCTTGGAAGCGGCCGGAGACGACGAACTCGTGCGGCACGCCGCAAGCCTTGAAGCTGACCTTTTGGAACTCGCCCATTTCCACCGGGTGGTCGATCAGCTCGTCGTAATTGGATGCCTGGTAAGCGCCGAAGCCGCTCTTTTTCTTGATGTCGACGGCAGGCAGGCTGGTCGCCACTTTCCAGCCGGCGTAGGCCTTGCCTTCCGGCGCGTGGATGTCCACGGCGCAGGGCTCGCCCTCATAGCCTTCCGCCGCCAGGAACACGCTGGTGCCGTTGAAGAAGCCTCGCTCGCCGTCCAGGTAGGCGCCGCGCACCGACAGATCGAAGGCATAGACCAGATAGCGAAGCGTCAGCGCGCCCTTTGCCGGCGCCGCCTGCCAGCGGTTCTTCTCCAGTTGCCGCAGCGCCACCGGCTTGCCGCCGGCGCGGGCCTCGATCTCGACGATGTGCTTGGAGAATTCACGTATCATATAACTGCCGGGAATCCACGCCGGCAGAAAAAACATCTGGCCATCCTTGGCCGGATGCGTGACGGTGACGGTTGCCTCGAACAGGTGCGCTTCCGGTGAAACCGGGCGCAGCGTGTAGTGTACTGGGACGGGTTGAGTCATGATCGGCCTGCAAGCGTTGCAAAACTTGATGATTTTAGCATTTTCGCGATTCGGGCGGTTGGCCTCGTGGCGTATTGATCCATGTCAAGAAGTCATACCGACAGGCCAATACAATTGCATGCGTGGCAACATGTACTATTCGTATCGCTACCCTCGCAATACCACAAGAACGAAGACAAGCGGGAACCCATCCAGGCCGACTATGCAACTGGCTCGCATAGGTCATTTGATTTAGAATAACGGCATTGGACAAGTGGAAATTTGGTGCTATCGAAAAGGCTGGCAAACTGCTAATACAGACATCAAAGCCTATCGGTACAGGTCAAGCACCTGATTCGACTTTTCGTAAAACGGTTCCCCGCGGCTTGCTTTTCCAGTTTCCAGATTGGGATAAGGTTGAGAAGTTCAAGCCGCCTTGGTTTGTCATGTTCTAAGTTAGCAACCTTGGAGAAAACCTTAAATGGAAACGCAATCCACTTATAACTATAAGGTGGTGCGCCAATTTGCCATCATGACCGTTGTTTGGGGCATAGTCGGCATGTTGGTGGGCGTCGTCATCGCGGCCCAGCTGGTATGGCCCGAACTCAACTTCGGACCATGGTTCCACTTCGGCCGCCTGCGCCCCTTGCACACCAATGCCGTCATCTTCGCCTTCGGCGGCTGCGGTCTGTTCGCCACCTCCTACTATGTGGTGCAGCGCACCTGTAACGTCAGGCTGATTTCCGACAAGCTGGCCGCCGTCACCTTCTGGGGATGGCAACTGGTGATCGTGCTGGCGGCCATCACGCTGCCGCTCGGCTTCACCACCTCCAAGGAATACGCGGAACTGGAATGGCCGATCAAAGTGCTGATCGCGGTGATCTGGGTGATCTACGCGATCGTGTTCTTCGGCACCATCGCCATCCGCAAGGTCAAGCACATCTACGTGGCCAACTGGTTCTACGGCGCCTTCATCCTGGCCGTGGCCCTGCTGCACATCGTCAACTCCGCCTTCGTGCCGGTCACCTTCTGGAAGTCCTACTCGGTCTACTCCGGCGCCGTCGACGCGATGGTGCAATGGTGGTACGGCCACAACGCGGTGGGTTTCTTCCTCACCGCCGCCTTCCTCGGCATGATGTACTACTTCGTTCCCAAGCAGGCCGGCCGCCCGGTGTACTCCTACCGCCTGTCCGTGGTGCACTTCTGGGCGCTGATCTTCACCTATATGTGGGCCGGTCCCCACCACCTGCACTACACCGCGCTGCCCGACTGGACCCAGTCCGTCGGCATGGTGTTCTCCCTGATCCTGCTTGCGCCGTCCTGGGGCGGCATGATCAACGGCATCATGACCCTGTCCGGCGCCTGGCATAAGCTGCGCACCGACCCGGTGCTGAAGTTCCTGGTGGTGTCGCTGTCGTTCTACGGCATGTCCACCTTCGAAGGCCCGATGATGTCGATCAAGACCGTCAACGCCTTGTCCCACTACACCGACTGGACCATCGGCCACGTGCACTCCGGCGCGCTGGGCTGGGTGGGCTTCATCACCATCGGCTCCATGTACTACCTGATCCCGCGCCTGTTCGGCCGCGAAACCATGCACAGCGTCAAGCTGATCGAGGCCCACTTCTGGCTGGCCACTGTCGGCGTGGTGCTGTACATCGCCGCGCTGTGGATTTCCGGCGTGATGCAAGGCCTGATGTGGCGCGCGCTGAACCCTGACGGCACCCTGACCTACGCCTTCGTCGAAGCGGTGAAAGCCACCTATCCCTACCACGCCGTGCGCCTGCTGGGCGGCTTCCTCTACCTCTCCGGCATGCTGCTGATGGCCTACAACACCTACCGCACCGTCGCCGCTGGCCGCGCCGTCGATGCCAAGATCCCGGCCATCACCGCGGAAGCTCACTAAGAGGCGAGAATAATCATGGACAAAATCCAGAAACTGATTGAAGAGCATGTGGGTTGGCTGATCGTGCTGACCCTGTTGGTGGTCAGCGTGGCCGGCCTGGTGGAAATCCTGCCGCTCGCGTTCCAAAAATCCGTGACCGAGCCCGTCGCCGGCGTCAAGCCCTTCACCGCGCTGCAGCTGGCGGGCCGCGACATCTACATCCGCGAAGGCTGCACCACCTGCCACACCCAGATGATCCGTCCGTTCCGCGCGGAAACCGAGCGCTACGGCCATTATTCGGTGGCCGGCGAATCGGTGTACGACCATCCCTTCCTGTGGGGCTCCAAGCGCACTGGTCCCGACCTCGCCCGCGTGGGCGGCCGCTATTCCGATGAATGGCACCGCGTGCACCTGAACAACCCGCGCGACGTGGTGCCGGAATCGAACATGCCGGCCTTCCCGTGGCTGGCCAAGAACCTGGCCGACGCCGACGTGGTGCCCAAGAAGATGGAAGCCCTGCGCCTGGTCGGCGTGCCCTACACCGACAAGGACATCGCCGAGGCGAAATCCCAAGTGGAAGGCAAATCCGAACTGGATGCCGTTGTCGCCTACCTGCAAGGCCTGGGCCTTGCGCTGAAGAATGTGCGTTGAGCCATGGACTGGGTAACTGTCGGGCGCTCCCTGTTCACCGTGGTCTGCTTCGCGTTCTTCATCGCGGTGCTGATCATGGCCTATAGCAAGCGCTCCAAGAGCCGGTACGAGGAAGCGGCCAACCTGCCCTTCCTCGATGACGACAAGGTAGAGGACGCCTCTCAGGACGAGGCTGCCCACGGAGCTAGAAAATGAGTCAATTCACAAGCGGATTCTGGAATATCTGGATCATCGTGATCGTGCTGGGGGGCATCATCGGCCTGACCCTGCTGGTATTCACCCAATCCAAGACCACGGTCAAAAAGGGCGAGGAAGCCGACATCACCGGCCATATCTGGGATGGCGACCTGGCCGAATACAACAACCCGCTGCCGCGCTGGTGGATGCTGATGTTCTACATCACGCTGATCTTCGGCGTGGTCTATCTGGTGCTGTATCCGGGCCTGGGCGACTACAAGGGCGTTTTCGGCTGGACCCAGATCGACCAGTACAAGGCCGAGCGTAAAACCGCCGAGGAAAAATACCAACCGCTGTACGACAAGTACCTGAAGCAGGATCTGAAAGCGGTGGCCGCCGACCCGCAGGCCCAGGAGATGGGCAAGCGCCTGTTCCAGACCTACTGCGTGCAGTGCCACGGCGCCGACGCGCGCGGTGCCAAAGGCTTCCCCAACCTGACCGACCACAAGTGGCTGTGGGGCGGCGATCCGCAAACCATCCAGGCGACCATCGCGAACGGCCGCCACGGCCAGATGCCGGCCTGGGGCGCGGCCTTCGGCGAGGAAAAGGTCAAGGACGTGGCCAACTACGTGCTGTCGCTGTCCAACAAGAAGCATGACGCCGAGCGCGCGACCCGCGGCAAGGAAACCTTCGCCGCCGTCTGCTCCGCCTGTCACGGACCGGAGGGCAAGGGCAACCAGCAACTGGGCGCGCCCAATCTGACCGACAACAACTGGCTGTACGGCGGCACCGAGAAGACCATCATCGAAACCATCACCAACGGCCGCAACAACCAGATGCCGGCCTGGAAGGACTTCCTCGGCGACGGCAAGGTCCACCTGCTGGCCGCTTACGTGTGGAGCCTGTCCAACAACCCCAAGGCGCCGCAGTAATCCGCCTTCAGCACGCGCCGCCCGCCCCGAGCGGGCGGCGCTTCGCCTCTTCCACCCACCCAGAGGCTTTGGCAGAGCGCATCGTCCGGTGAGTTTCGCCAAATCCTCTTCAGGAAACCGACATGTCCGATTCGCTGAAGAAAATTCCGATCAAGGTCGAAAACCAGGACAAAGAAACCGTCTCGCTGTACGAAACCCACCGCAAAATCTACCCGCGCGCCGCCAAGGGCCTGTTCAACAACTTCCGCGTGTTGTTCGTGCTGGGCACCCAGCTGGTTTACCTGGGCCTGCCCTGGCTGCAATGGAACGGGCGCCAGGCGGTGCTGTTCGACCTGGCCGACCGCAAGTTCTACCTGTTCGGCCTCACCGTCTGGCCGCAGGACTTCGTCTATCTGGCCGCGCTGCTGATGTGCTGCGCCTTCGGCCTGTTCACCTGGACCACCATCGCCGGCCGGCTGTGGTGCGGCTACTCCTGTCCGCAGACGGTCTACACCGAAATCATGTTGTGGATAGAGCAATGGGTGGAGGGCGACCGCAACAAGCGCATCAAGCTGGACGCGGAGCCGATGGGCTTGCGCAAGCTCAGGCTGAAGTCAGCCAAGCATTTCCTGATGCTCGCCTTTTCGCTGTGGACCGGCTTCACGCTGGTCGGCTACTTCACGCCGATTCGCAGCCTGGTGGCCGCCATTCCCACTTTCGGCTACGGCTCCTGGGAAATCTTCTGGATGTTCTTTTACGGCGGCTTCACCTACCTGTTCGCCGGCTTCATGCGCGAGCAAGTGTGCAAATACATGTGCCCGTACGCCCGCTTCCAGAGCGTGATGTTCGACGCCGACACGCTGATCATCTCCTACGACGAGGCCCGCGGCGAGCCGCGCGGCGCGCGCAAGAAAGGATCGGACCCGAAGGAACAGGGTCTGGGCGCCTGCATCAACTGCAGCATCTGCGTGCAGGTGTGTCCGGTGGGCATCGACATCCGCAACGGCCTGCAATATGAATGCATAGGCTGCGCCGCCTGCATCGACGCCTGCGACGAAGTCATGGACAAGATGGGCTATCCGCGCGGCCTGATACGCTACACCACGGAAAACGCGCTGGAAGGCAAGTATCCGGAAAAGGCGATCGCGTCGCGGCTGAAACGGCCGCGGGTGGTGCTGTACAGCCTGGTGCTGCTAACCATCTTCGCCGCGGCCGTCACTTCGCTGGCGATGCGCAAGCCATTCAAGGTGGACATCCTGCGCGACCGCGCCTCGCTGGTGCGCGAAACCGACGAAGGCTGGCTGGAAAACACCTACACCATCAAGATCATCAACACCACGGAACATCCGCAGCAGTTCCGGATCACAGCCGAAGGCCTGCCCGACATCAAGGTCAAGACGCAGACGCCGCTGGTGGCAATACCCGCCGCCGCCACCGACAGCGCCACCGTGCACGTGGAAGCCGACCCGCAGTACGCGACCAAGGGCAGCCACCCGATCCGCTTCATCATAGAGTCCGCCGGCGACGCCTCGCTGCGGGTAGAAGAAAAATCCAGCTTCATCGGAGAATGACACGCATGCAGCAACACACCGCCCACCAACCGCCCCGCCCTTGGTACAAGGAACCCTGGCCCTGGATACTGTTCGGCTTTCCGGCCGTGTCCGTCGTCGTCGGCATCGCTTTCCTGATGGCGGCGATCAAGTCCGACGACGGTTTGGTCACCGACGACTATTACAAGAAGGGCAAGGCCATCAATATGGAGCTGCGCCGCGAAAAGGCAGCAGCCCAGATGGGCCTGTCCGCCCAGCTGATGTTCGGCAGCGACGGCCGCAGCCTGCGTCTGGCCACCAGCAGCAAGGCCAAGCTGCCCGACACCATCTCGCTGCGGATGGTGCACCCGGCGCAGGACGATTACGACCTGGCCGCCGAAATGACCCTGGCCGGCCCCAATCTGTACCAGGGCATCCTGCCCAAGACACCGGTCAACGCCAATCACTGGTACGTGCTACTGGAAGACCACGAGAAAAAATGGCGGATCCAGGGCGAGTGGAAACCCGCGACGGGATCGATGGTGCAACTGGGCCAGCCCCACCTGGAGCCCGTCGAACACTAAGAGCCGCTAACCACCGCCCCGATCCAGCGTGGCGCCTCCTTGTCGCACGGCGGGCGCCGCCTGCCTCGGCGCGCCTTGGCTCAGGCTCTCCGCGGGGTCTTGCCAGCCGCTCCGAATCCTCTCCTGAAAAAACGGTCCAAGGGCCGTTTTTTTCAATTCTGCCGCGCCTTGCGGCCCTAGGCCACGCCCCTCACCCGGCTGAGCCAGCACAGCAAGCCGGCCCCGGCCTGCCACAACGCCGTCGCCAGCATCAGTTCGCGCAGCGGCAGGCCCGCCGACAACAGGCCGCCCAGGATCAGCGCCAGCGGCATCAACAGTTTGAACAGCGAGCCGGTCAGGCCGGACACTCGGCCAATCAGCTCGGCCGGCGTCGCCTCCTGCCGATAGCTCCAGATGCCGACATTGCCGCACACCACCACGAAGCTTTGCAGCGCCATCGCCAATGCCAGCCAAGGCAGCGCCGTCAACGTGGCCTGCGCCGCCATGCCCGCCGCCTCCAGCGACAGCGCCAGGCAGATCATCCGCCCTAGCCCCAGCGCCCTCCTCACCCGCGCCACAGCCAAGCCGGCCAGGATGCCGCCGCCCCCGGCGCAGCCGAACAGCAAGCCCAGCGCTCCCGGCGACAGGCCCAACTGATCGCGCGCGCGGAACAGGAATAAAACCTCGGCTACGCCGGCCGCGCCATTGGCCAATACCACCACCCAGCTCAGCTGCCACAAGGCAGCGTTGCCGCGCAGCGCGCGCCATCCTTCGGCCAGTTCGCTCAAGAAGCGGCGCTCGCCCGACGCGCGCGGTGCTGTCCGGGGCACGCGCGCCATCAGGACGGACGACGCTAAAAACATCAGCGCCGGCGCGCCCAAACTCCATTGAGGGCTAGCCCAGGCGATCAGCAAGCCGGACAGCATCGGTCCGCTGACGGCGAACACATCGGACAATGTGCCCAGGTAGCCGTTAGCCTGCACCAGCTGCGCCGGCGGCACGCTCACCTTGATCAAGGCCATGCGGCAGATGGCCGTCACGTAGTTGCACAACATCACGCAAAAGGTCAGCGGATAGAACAGCCACCACTCCATCTGCCCATGCGCCAAGGCCAGCGCGCCCCCGCCCAGCAACGCCGCCATCGCCAATAGCGAGCGCTGCGCCCAGCTGCGGCGGCACACCCGGTCCACCCACACGCCGATGAAGGCCGCCAGCAATAGATTGGGCAGGAACTCCACCGCACGCAGATTGCTCATCGCCGCCAGCGAATGCGTCAGCTCGTACAGGATCAAGGGCAAGGCCAGCTGGTAAATCTGGCCGCCCAGCGCCAGCAGCGCGGTGGAGGCGAACAGGCCGGAAAACACCGGCTGGCGCCAAAGCGAAACGGGAGTGGTGACGGCGGACATGCGCGCTCCATGACAATTGACAGAGCCGGCAGTATCCGGCACAAAAGCGGAGACAAACACGGATCAAATTCAGCCGACAGCTCCCCTTTTATGCGCACGCTCCAGCACTACCAGCGCCTGCACCGCGCCCTTCCCGATCACGACGGCCCCATCCGCCTGGCCGACATCGCCGGCGCGCTGTGCTGCGCGCCGCGCCACGCCCGCGAAATCCTGAAGAAAATGGAGGCGCGAGGCTGGCTGCGCTGGCAGCCCGGCCTGGGCCGCGGCCATCCATCGCATTTGCGGCTGCTGGCTCCGCCCTCGGAGCTGCAGGCCGACGCGCTGCGCCGGCTGCTGGACACGGGCGACATCGAACAGGCGACGCGCATTTTGCCGCCGGACGCGCGGCGGCAGCTGGCCGCCTTGCTGCCAGCCTATCTTGGCGCGCCGCCGGCCCAGCCGCAAACGCTGCGCCTGCCCTTCTACCGGCCGTTGCATAGCCTGGACCCGGTCCAGATCAACCGCCGCACCGAATGCCACCTGATCCGCCAGATATTCGATGGCCTCACCCGCTACGACCGCGCCAAAGGGGAGATCGTCCCGGCCCTGGCCCACCATTGGTCGCATGACGCGGAGTGGCGCAACTGGCGCTTCCACCTGCGGCCCGGCGCGCTGTTCCATCACGGCCGCGCGCTGGATGGCGAAGATGTCCGCCAAACCCTGCTGCGGCTGCGCGACGAAGCCGGTCCGCACCAGGGCCTGCTGCCGCATCTGCAATCCGTCAATCTGCCCGCGCCGTTGACCGTGGACATCGCGCTCTCCCGGCCCGACGCGCTGTTGCCGCGGCGGCTGGCCGACAGCGCCGCCTCCATCCTGCCGCGCGAGCGCTGGCCGCAAGCCGGCTTCGACCGCCAGCCCGTCGGCACCGGCCCCTTCCGGCTGGAGGTCAACAACGACTGCCGCGCCACCTTGCGCGCCTTCGACCGCCACTGGAAAACCAGGCCGCTGCTGGATGAGGTGGACATCTGGGTGGTGGACGATCCCGAAATCAGGGCCAGGCTGGACGCGCGCGTCTGCCATCAAGGCGAAACCGTCGACAAGCCGTGCCTGCGCCAATTGGAAGCCGGCTGCAGCTATCTGGCGGCCAACCCGGCCTGCCTGGACCTAGGACAAAGACAAGCGTTGGCCGACTGGCTGCATCCCTCCGTCTGGCAGGCAAAACTGAATGAGGAGCCTGCGTTGGGCATGCTGCCGCAATGGAAGCACCGCCCCCCGCCTGCCCAGCCGCAAGCGCCGCCGCTGCCGGCGACGCTGCGGCTTGTCACCTACCAGCTCGCGTCCCATGTCGATCTGGCTGAAGCGACGGCGCGGCGTCTGCGCGCGGCAGGCTGCCGCATCGAACTGACGGTGCTGCCCTATCCGGACTTCGCCCGTTACGACTGGCTGGAGAAGGCCGATTTGCTGCTGACCGGAGAAGTGATGGGCGACGACGTGGACTTCAACGTCTGCCAATGGCTGAGCCAGGACGCGGGATTTCACCATTGGCTGGAAGCGGAGCCGCGGCGCAAAATGCGCCGGGCGGCAGAGGCGCTGGCGCGAGAGCCCGATGCCGGACGGCGCTGGCAGCGCTACGAAGCGCTGGCCCGCCGGCTGGTGGAAGAGGCTAGCCTGATCCCGCTGCGCCATTACTGGCAAATGCTGGAATACTCGCCCCAGGTGCGCGGCGTCAGCTTGGCGCAATGCGGCTGGATGGATTTCGACCAGATCTGGCTGGCGCCGGAGTAAGCCGCGCGCGCCTGCGCGGCGACACCCCAGCCCCAAAGCAGGCGGCGCGCGCCTCCCATTGGGGCTTTTTCAGATCGCGGATTCCGCGTGGTAACGCAACCAATAGGCTTCTCGGCAGGCGTTGTCGAAACTCTTGCGCGCGGGCTCAATGCCCGGCGAGCCGCCCAGCTCCAGCACTTCGTAAGTGATCCAGCACTCGGAGCAAGCCAACTCACTGGGATAATCATCCATTTCGATAGCGCGGCGGACCACCACGCCGTTGTCGAAACGGTAATCGCGCTGCCGCAAGGTCACCTCGCAATCGGCCTCGCGCCAGCTCTCGTTCCGCTCCTCTCGGCCGACGATGCGCTCCGCGCCGGCCCCGCCCATGATGGCGCGGGCGTAGGCGGCCAGCGCTTCGTTCGGATCACTCATTCCAGGCGCTCCTGGCGGATGTCGGCCAACAAGGGCTGCGCTAGCCGGCGGTAATCGTCGCCATCCAGCACGATGGACGCGTCCAGCCTGCCGGCGTTGAACGCGATCTCCCGGTAGCGCGCCAACAACTGCGGGTCCGCGACCAACCGGATGGACGGATCGAAGCTGAACGGCGGGATGGCGCCGATCACGCAACCTGTCGCCGCCTCGGCATCGGCCGCGTCGGCCAGCTTCACCTTTCGCGCGCCGACGGCGGCGGCCACCTTGGCGAAATCCACCCGTTCGTCACCAGGCAACACCGCCAGCACATACTGCCCAGCCGCGTCCCCCACCCGACAGAGCATGGCCTTGGCGCCCTGTCCGACTTCAGTGCCGCGGATCTCGGCCACCTTGTGCGAATTGCCCTCGGCCGGGTGTTCGATCACCCGGAAGCGGGCATGGCCGTTCTCCAGCATTTTGCGCAAATGTTCAAACATGGTTTTCTCCGCCGGCTCCCTGCCAGCCATTGGCAATCTACATGAGGGCGGACTTCGGCCAGGCAAGTCCGCGCGCGCCGCAGCAAATCGCTTGTCGCCTGCGGTCCAGCCATGCATGATGCATGGAAAAGGCGGTCTTTTGCCGCCCTTTCCGCCGCCTCAACCTCCGTAAAGAAAGGCGCAAGACCATGTCGAAAGAGCTCGTCTTCTATACCAACCCGCAATCGCGGGGCAATATCGTGCACTGGATGCTGGAAGAAGTGGGCGCGCCCTACCGCCCGGTGCTGCTGGAGTACGGCCCGGCGATGAAATCGCCCGACTATCTGGCCATCAATCCGATGGGCAAGGTGCCCGCCATCCGCCATGGCGATCAGGTCGTCACCGAAGGCGCGGCCATCTGCGCCTATCTCGCCGACGCCTTTCCCGAGGCAGGGCTCGCGCCGGCGCCCGCCGAACGCGGCGATTATTATCGCTGGCTGTTTTTCGCCGCCAGCTGCGTGGAACAGGCCTGGACCAACCAGGCCGCCGGCTTCACGCCCACCCAGGAGCAGCAACGCATGTTCGGCTACGGCTCATACGAGGCGACGCTGAACACCCTGGCCAAAGCCGTCGCCGGCCGCCGCTATCTCGCCGGCGACCGCTTCAGCGCGGCCGACGTCTATGTCGGCCGCACCATAGGCTATGGCATCGAGTTCGGCAATATGCGCGACTGGCCCGAACTGGTCGCTTACTGGGATGGACTGAAAAACCGGCCGGCCCTGCAGCGCGCCGCCGAGCAGGCCGCCCAGTGGCAAGCAAGCAAGACGTAAACGCCAGCCACGCGCGGGAGGCGGACTCGCAGCCTCCTCCCGCCCGCAAGCGCTACGCCGGCCTCAGCCGCGCGGTGAAGTGCCGCAGTATCGGCGGCTCGTAGTCGAAGGCCAGACCTCTCACCTCGGTCACGCGCTGTTTCACCTCGATCAGACAGTCGGCGATGTAGTCCATGTGATCATTGGTATACACCCGGCGCGGTATCGTCAGCCGCATCAGCTCGAACGGCGACGACTCCTGCAGGCCCGTTTGCGGATTGCGGCCCAGCAATAAGGAGCCGATTTCCACCGCCCTAACCCCGCCCTCCAGATAGAGTTCGCAGGCCAGCGCATGAGCCGGGAATTGCTCGGCCGGAATATGCGGCAGCAGGCGCGCGGCGTCGACGAATACCGCATGCCCGCCGGTCGGCGTCTGGATCGGCACCCCGCCTTCGCGCAGCCGCTCGCCCAGATAAGCCACTTGGCCGATGCGGTAGCTAAGGAAGGCGTCGTCCAGCCCTTCCCTCAACCCTATCGCCAACGCCTCCATGTCGCGTCCCGCCAGGCCGCCATAGGTGACGAAACCTTCCATCGGCACGCAACGCACCTGCACCTCGCGGAACAGCGCCTCGTCGTCCTTGAAGCAGCACAGTCCGCCGATATTGACCAGCCCGTCCTTCTTGGCCGACATCGTGAACATGTCGCCGTGGCCGAACATTTCGCGCGCGATAGCCGGTATGGAAGCGCCGGCATAGGCCGGATCGCGCTGGCGGATGAACCAGGCGTTTTCGGCGAAGCGCGCGGCGTCTATCACCACCGGGATGCCGCGCGCGCGCGCCAGTTCGCTGACGGCGCGGATATTGCCCATGGATACCGGCTGACCGCCGGCGCTGTTGCAGGTGATGGTGACGATGACGGCGGCGACGTTGTCTCCCTCCGCTGCCACGATGTCGCGCAGCCGCGGCAGATCGAAATCGCCCTTCCAGTCATAAGCCGTGCCGGTGTCCAAGGCCTGCGGCGTCAGCACATTGACCGCGCGCGCGCCGGCCAGCTCCACGTGGGCCTTGGTGGTGTCAAAGTGATAGTTGGACAGAAACACCGGCCGCTCGCCGCGGCAGCGCTTGACCAGTTCCGGGAACAGGATCTGCTCCGCGCCGCGGCCCTGGTGGGTGGGAATGGTGTGGGCGTAGCCGAACAGCTCGCGCACGGTGTCGGCCAGGTGCAGGAAATTGCGGCTGCCGGCATAGGCCTCGTCTCCCATCATCAGGCCAGCCCATTGGCGGTCGGACATCGCGCCGGTGCCGCTGTCGGTCAGCAAGTCGATATAAACGTCTTCCGCCTTGAGCAGAAAGGGGTTCCAACCGGCCTGCACCAACGCCTGGCGGCGGTCTTCGGCCGTGGTTTGGCGAATGGGCTCCACCATCTTGATGCGGAACGGTTCGGGAATGCGTCGCGCCATGATCTTCTCCTCGGCGCGGCCGAATGCCGTCCGCTCAGGTGCGGACAGGACGACGGCGCGCCTTCATGCGATAGGGACAAGGAAGCCTGAGAAGATCAGCCGCGTGGAAAATCGAATGTCAGGATGACATCGACGGTGTACCAGTCGGGGCGCGGGCCGTGGAAGTCTATCTGGGCCTGGCCAGCATGGGGCTTGGTATTCATCGCCACACCTTGAGGCAGTTGCAGGGTCGCCCGAATGAGAGCGCCCATCCACGATAGGACAATTTTGTCAGACTGCACAACAAATACAGGCAGATTACGACTATCAATTTATTGATTTGTATACATTAAACAATAATCGCAATGCAATAAACTCATCTGCTCTAGAGCTTTTGCTAGTAAGAAAACATCAACAACGAAAAGCATTTGCTCTATTTATTACAATGTAATTGATCTAGCTTAAAAAAAATTTTCACATCTCAACATTAAATCGATATGATCTTGCGCTGCCTACAAAATCCAAGGCATGCATAAAAAACAAAAACACCGCTCGTTGCTGGTGATGTCTCAAGTCACTCGAAGGAAACCCTTATGTCTACACAATCGCATCCCAAGGGGCTCTATCTGCTCTTTGTGACGGAGATGTGGGAGCGCTTCAGCTACTACGGCATGCGCGCCATCTTCACGCTGTACATGATCAAGGCGCTGCTGTTCGATAAGGCCCACGCATCCGACATTTATGGCACCTATACCGGCCTGGTCTACTTCACCCCGCTGATCGGCGGCTACATCGCCGACCGCTACTGGGGCAACCGCCGCTCCATCCTGGCCGGCGGCGTGCTGATGGCCATCGGCCAATTCATGCTGTTCTTCTCCGGCTCCTTCCATGACACCAACGTCGCCGCCGCCTCCTGGCTGCTGTACGGCGGCCTGGGCATGCTGATCGCCGGCAATGGCCTGTTCAAACCCAACATCTCGTCGATGGTGGGCCAGCTGTACGCGCCGGGCGACAAGCGCGTGGACTCCGCCTTCACCATCTTCTACATGGGCATCAATACCGGCTCGCTGATCGCGCCGCTGATATGCGGCACGCTGGGCGACACCGGCGATCCGGCCGATTTCAAATGGGGCTTCATGGCTGCCGGCTTCGGCATGCTGCTGTCCCTGGTGATATTCACTCTGTTCAAGAACAAATATCTGGTGACGCCGGAAGGCAAACCGATAGGCATGGCGCCGAAGCGCCATCACGAAAGCGGCGAGAAAGTGGTGCACGCGCCGCTGACCAGCATCGAAAAACAGCGCTTGGCCGTGATCCTGATCGTGTCCGCCTTCGTGATCTTCTTCTGGTCCGCCTTCGAGCAGGCCGGCGCTTCGCTGACTTTCTTCGCCGAAGAACAGACCAACCGCAACCTGATGGGCTATGTGATCCCGGCCTCGTTCTTCCAGTCGCTGAATCCGATTTCGGTGGTGATCTTCGCGCCGATCTTCGCCTGGATCTGGACCAAACTGGGCCACAAAGGCATGGAGCCGTCCTCCCCCGCCAAGATGGCCCTGGGCCTGTTCTTCCTGGCCCTGGGCTATCTGGTGATCGCTTTCGGCGTCGACGGCCTGGCGCCGGGCGTCAAGGTCAGCATGCTGTGGCTGGTCAGCCTGTACGTGCTGCATACCTTCGGCGAGCTGAGCCTGTCGCCGATCGGCCTGTCGCTGGTGGTGAAACTGTCTCCGGCCCGCTTCACCGGCCTGATGATGGGCATCTGGTTCCTGTCCTCCGCCGCCGCCAACAAGTTCGCCGGCACGCTGTCCGAGCTGTATCCGGACCCGGCCAAGCCGGTCCCGCATTTCCTCGGCTACGCGGTGACCAATCTGCACGACTTCTTCATGCTGTTCGTCATGATGGCGGGCGCCAGCTCCATCGTGCTGTTCGCGCTGTCTTCCGTGCTGAAGAAGATGATGCACGGCCGCCAGTAAGCGCATCCCGTTCCTCATCCCAACGCCGCCTCCGGGCGGCGTTTTCGCTGATTGCGCTGGCAGACGCCGCTCCCGGTCTGTGATAGCCTTGCGCCGATCCACTACCCCGTTTTGAAAACAAGTTTACGGATGAATACCGCTGCTACTTCTTCCTGGCGGAAGGCGGCCGGCTACGCCTTGCTGGCGCTGCTGGCCATCCGCCTGCTGGCGATGCGGGCGATCCCGCTCACCGACACCACCGAGGCGCGCTACGCCGAGATCGCCCGCAAGATGCTGGAAACCGGCAACTGGGTGACGCCGCTGCACGACTACGGCGTGCCGTTCTGGGCCAAGCCGCCGCTGTCCACCTGGCTGTCCGCGGCCAGCATGGGCCTGTTCGGCGTCAATGAATTCGCCGCCCGCCTGCCGGCGCTGCTGCTGGCGCTGGGCGCGCTGTGGCTGACGGCCGACCTGATGCGCCGCCGCGCCGGACGCGACGCGGCGATGGCCGCCGCGTTGTTCCTGGCCGGCAGCCTGCTGTTCTACGGCGCGGCCGGCACGGTGATGACCGACCCCTCGCTGATGTTCTGCGTGACGCTGAGCCAGGTGGCTTTCTGGCACGCGATGAACGGCGGCAGCCGGATCTGGCGCTACGCCTTCTTCGCCGGCCTGGGCCTGGGCCTATTGGCCAAGGGTCCGCTGTCCGTGGTGCTGGTGGGCATGCCCATCTTCTTCTGGGTGCTGATCCGCAATCAATGGAAGGCGCTGTGGCGCGAGCTGCCGTGGATCTCCGGCACGCTCTTGGCCGCCGCCATCGCCCTGCCCTGGTACGCCTGGGCGGAGATCCGCACGCCGGGCTTCCTCAACTACTTCATCATGGGCGAGCACGTCAGCCGCTTCCTCGATTCCGGCTGGAAGGGCGACAAATACGGTTTCGCCCACGCCACTCCGCGCGGCATGATCTGGCCGTACGCCTTGGGCGCGCTGTTTCCGTGGTCGCTGGCCATGCTGGCCTGGCTGGCCTGCCGCGCGCGCCGGCTGCCGGCCATCGTCCGCCAGGGAGAAAGCGACGGCTGGCTGCTCTACGCTTCGCTGTGGACGGTGATGACGCTGCTGTTCTTCACGATGTCCTGCAACATCATCTTCCCGTATTCGCTGCCGATGCTGCCCGGTGCGGCGCTGCTGATGGCCGAGCTGTGGCATCGCGGCCGGCATGAGCGCTCCGGCCGCGCGCTGCCGTGGCTGGCGCTGTCCTCCGCCGCGCTGGTGCTGGCCGCCATCGGCCTGCAATGGCATGACGGCGCCCGTTACTTCCGCACCCAGAAGCCGGTGATCGCGGCCTGGCTCCAGCAGCAGCCGGCGCAACAGGCCCGTCTGTTCTACTGGGACAGCCGCCGCGAGTTCTCAGCCGAGTTCTACAGCCAGGGCAAGGTGCGCACCACCGCCGATCCGCACGCGCTGGCCGTTCAGCTCGCCGCTCACCCCGGCAGCTGGATCGTCACCGAACAACGCGATCTGGCCAGCCTGCCGCCGGCCATCGCCGCCGGCTACCGCCACGCCGCGGAATTCCCGGTCATGAAGGACCGCATGCTGCTGCTGCGCCCGGCCGGGCACGGCTTGACCGGAGGCCAGCCATGAGCGACTTCGAAAACTTCGTTCCGCCCTACCTGCTTGAGCTGCATGCCGCCGAACGCCCGGCCACCCCGCTGATCAGTTGCCTGATCCCGGCCTACAACGAGTCGGAAAACATCGTGCCGATGCTGGAAACGCTGCACCGGCTGCTGTCCGAGCGCGGCTACCGCCACGAGCTGGTGGTGGTGGACGACGGCAGCCGCGACGACACCGTGCCGAAAGTGCTGGAGGCCGCCAAGCGGCTGCCGGTGACGCTGATCCAGCTGTCGCGCAACTTCGGCAAGGAAATCGCGCTCACCGCCGGCATAGACAACATCAGCGGCGACGTGGCGGTGCTGATTGACGGCGATTTCCAGCACCCGCCGGAAATGGTGCCGGTATTCTTGGAGAAATGGCGCGAGGGCTACGACATGGTCTACAGCGTGCGCGCCAACCGCGACGGCGAAACGCTGGCCAAAAAGCTGTTCACCCGCGCCTTCTACGCGCTGATCAATAGCGGCGCGCCGCTGAAGATCCCGGAAAACACCCAGGACTTCCGCGTGCTGGACAAGAGCATTCTGGAGGCGCTGCGCCGCATGCCGGAGCGCAACCGCTTCATGAAAGGCCTGTACAACTGGGTGGGCTTCACCCAACTGGCGATGGAGACGCAAACCCAGGAGCGCCGCGCCGGCGAGAGCAGCTTCAACTTCCGCAGCCTGTTCAACCTGGGCCTTACCGGCCTCACCGCCTTCTCCAACATGCCGCTGCGCATCTGGACGCTGGTCGGCTGCGCGATCTCGCTGCTGTCGATAGGCTACGCGGCCTGGGAACTGGTGCACACATTGCTGTTCGGCAACCCGGTCAGCGGCTGGCCGACGCTGGCGGTGGCCGTCACCTTCCTCGGCGGCGTGCAGCTGTTGTCGATAGGCATACTCGGCGAATACGTCGGCCGCATCTTCAATGAAGTGAAGGGCCGCCCCACCTACTTGATCAGCCGCATCACCCGCGGCGGCACGGACGGCGAGGCATGAAGCGGCAGCTGTTCTGGTTCGGCGTGGTGGGCGTGTCGGCCATGCTGCTGCACTTCGCGCTGGTGACGCTGGCGCTGGTGCCGCTGGGCGTGCCGCCGCTGATCGCCAACGTGCTGGGCTTTCTCGGCGCGTTCCAGCTCAGCTACTGGGGACACCGCCATTTCACCTTCGAGGCGCGCCACGTGCCGCACCGCCAGGCGCTGCCGCGCTTCTTCGGCGTGTCCTGCCTGAGCTTCTGCGTCAACGAAGCCATGTACTTCCTGCTGCTGCGCTTCACGGCGCTGGATTACCGCGTCTCGCTGGCCATCGTGCTGTTCGCGGTGGCGACGCTCACCTTCCTCCTGGGCAAGCTGTGGGCGTTTTCCTCCTCGCCGCAAACAAATTAACGCCTGGCGCGCCGGCTTGCTAAACTTTCCCCCCAGCCCCAAGTCATACCGTCCATGACGAAACGATTGACACTCTGCGCCGACGACTTCGCCCAGTCCGGCAGCATCAGCGCCGGCATCCTGCAGTTGATCGATGCCGGCCGCCTGTCCGCCACCAGCGCGCTCTGCCAGTCCCCGCACTGGCCGGAGCTGGCCGGCGAGCTCAAGGCGCGGGCGGAGCGGGTCGACGTCGGCCTGCACTTCAATCTCACCCATCCGTTCGACGCGCCGGTCAAGCCGCTGTCGCACTGGCTGATGAAAAGCCAGCTGCGCCAGTTGCCGCATGCCTCGCTGCGCGACGAGGCGCTGGCGCAGATAGACCGCTTCGCCGAGCATTTCGGCCGGCTGCCGGATTTCATCGACGGCCACCAGCACGTGCACGCGCTGCCGGTGATCCGCGACGCGTTGTTCGACGCCATCCAGCAGCGCTGGGAACAGCGGCCGCTGCCCTATCTGCGCTCGCCCGACCGGTTGGGCCATCCCGGCGACAACCGGCTCAAGGCGCTGATTCTGCGCAGCGTGTGCACCAATTTCGATGAGCAGGCGCAGGCGCGCCGCTTCGCCACCACGCCATGGTTCGGCGGCATGTACTCGCTGAGCCCGCAGGCGGATTTCGCTGGCCTGATGCAGGCCTGGCTGGCCAAGAGCCCTGACCGCGCGCTAATCATGTGCCATCCCGGACAGCCCGCCGTCGACGCCTCCGACCCCATCGCCGCCAGCCGCGGCCGCGAGTTCGACTACCTGTCCAGCCCCGCCTTCGCCGAACTCTGTCTGCGCCAGCAAGTCAGCATCGCTCGCTTCCAGCCGGAACCCGCTGCCGTCGCCGCCTGAATCCGCTCAGGGGGCCGGCCAGGGCTGTTCCCACGGCGCGCCAAGCTCAGAAAGCTTGGCGCGGCAGGTCTCGGCGGCGAATGCCTGCCCCGCCGTCGGCGGGCACAGAAAGGCGAAACGCTCCCCATCCAGTGCAAAACGCAGCGCATAGGCGTGCAGATAACCGCGGTCCGCCGCACTGCCGCCGTACAGCTCGTCGCCCAGGATAGGCGCGCCCTGCGACTTCATCGCCACCCGCAATTGATGCGTCTTGCCGGTGCGCGGCCGCAGCAGGAACAGCCGCAAGCCGGGCGCCAGCGAATAGCTGAAAAACTGCGTGACGGCCGGATTTTCCCTGTCCGCCGTCAAGCGCCAGGCGCCGCCCCGGCCCTTGGCCATGTCGCCGGCCACCTTGCCCTGCTTCTTCAGCGGCTTGCGGTCGGACAGCGCCAAATAGTATTTCTCCATCTCGCGCCCGGCCAGCGCATCGCCCAGTTGCCTTGCCGCCTCGGCGGTGCGGGCCACCAGAATCAGGCCGGAGGTGATACGGTCCAGCCTATGCACCGGCCACAGCGCCTCGTCGCCCAGCCCTGCCCGCAACGCGTCCATCAGACCCGGTTGATCCTCTTCGCGGTGAAAGCCAACGCCGGGATGCTTGTCGACGAGATAAAAACGGGGATCTTGATGAATCAGGGTGTACATGGTGGTTCCAGCGGTGAGTCAGCGGCGATTGTAGTGCAGCCGACAGCAGCTGGCCAAACCCCGGCCCCTGCGAACCGTTTTTTTGCCGCACTCAATGAGCGCGGGCATCCTCAATGCGCTGGCAAACGCCCGCCCCAGGGCTTCGCTCCCCGCGCGGAACGGGAAGCAAGCCGGCAAGTCATGACGAATGACAAAACAATATCAAACATGCCTTGAGCATAAAACGAATGAGTTGCTACCCTTTGCGTCGCTGCGGTCCGGAGCTTTCAGGCCGCCCGCCTTCGCCAAAACAGAAAAGGACGCATTCGTGAAACACGCCAGTCAGCAAGGCTTCACCCTGATCGAATTGATGATAGTCGTCGTCGTGCTCGGCATCCTGGCCGCCATCGCCATTCCGCAATACCAGAACTACACCGCGCGCGCCAAGGCTGTCGCCGCGCTGGCGGAATTGTCGCCGGCGCGCACCGCCTACGAAATAAGGCTCAATGACGGGAAAGCGATCCTGCCTGCCGGCGACGAGGAAGACAATCTCAAACTGATAGGCCTGCGCAATGCGCCGACCAACCATTGCGGCATGCGCGCGCTGGGCGACTCGCTGGCCACCATCGGCATCCAATGCGATATCGAGCAAGCCCCCGCGGCGCTGAAAAAGGAGCTCGCAGACAATGTGAAGCCCTTCCTGCGCCTGGTCCGCGGCGAGAAAGCCGACTGGCAGTGCACAACCAATATCAACGAGGAAGACCTGCGGCCAGCCGGCTGCGCGCAGGCAAGCTGATCAAGCCGAGAGGGATGCCGTCATTGCGCCTTTTTCTTGGCATCCATCTCCATCCGCAACTGCTTGCGCATCTCGGCGGCGCGGAAGCGCTGCCGCTGCTCCTCCGTATCCAGCGCCAGGGCCGGCACCGCCATCGGCTTGCCGTCCTGATACGCCACCATGGTGAAATAGCAGCTGTTGGTGTGGCGCTGGCTGCGCTGCTGGATGTTCTCCGCCACCACCTTGATCCCCACCTCCATCGAGGTGCGGCCCACATGGTTGACGCTGGCGAAAAAGGTCACCAGTTCGCCCACGTGTATCGGCTGTTTGAACAGCACCTGGTCCACCGACAGCGTCACCACGTAACAGCCGGCGTAGCGGCTGGCGCAGGCGTAGGCCACCTGATCCAGCAACTTCAGCAGCACGCCGCCATGCACGTTGCCGGAAAAATTGGCCATGTCCGGCGTCATCAACACCGACATCACCAGCTCGCGCTGTCCCTGCGCTTCTTCGCTCATCATCCGCTCCAGAAAGTATGCAAACGGACATTTTGCCACGGCCATTGGAATAGCGGGCAAGCGCTCCTATACTGAGAATTCAGCAGGAACGCGTTCCATGTCCATTTCCAGTGTAGCCGGCGGCTATTCCAGCTACGGTCTCAGCCCGCACGGCGCCAATTGCCAGTGCCCCGCCTGCCAGTCCTTGCGCTCGCAGGCTTCGCCAGTTTCAGGAACGCCCCCGTCCTCAGCCCCGCAAACGGCCAACGCCGCGCCTCCCCCCGCCGCAGGCGGCGAAGCCGGAAACAATGCTGCAGGCCAGGACAACCGCGGCAGCGCCCAATCCGCCAGCCAGGCCGCCAAACCAGCCGATCCCGCCGCGCCCAAGTCTCCGGACGGCAAGCCGCTGAACGACGCGCAAAAACAGGAAGTGGAGGACTTGAGAACGCGCGACATCGATGTCCGCCGCCACGAGGCGGCGCATCAGGCCGCCGGCGGCGCGTTGGCCGGCGCCGCCAGCTTCACCTACCAGCAGGGCCCCGACGGCAAGCAGTACGCGATAGGCGGCGAAGTGCCGATCCAGATCAGCCAGGGCGGCACGCCGCAAGAAACCATCCGCAACGCGCAGACAGTGCGCGCCGCCGCGCTGGCGCCGTCCGACCCTTCCGGCCAGGACCGCGCGGTGGCGGCGGAGGCCGCCCAGATGGAACAACAGGCCAGAATGCAGGAGCTGCAGCAGCAAAGCGGCAACCGCAGTCTCAGCCCGCTGCAAAAACTGCAGCAGGCGAGCGCCCCCGCCGGCAGCGTCCAGGCCAAGGGCGGCAATATCGACACCTACGCCTAAACGATCCGCCGCGCCAGCCGCAGGCCGTTGGCGATCACGATCAGGCTGGTGCCCACGTCGGCGAACACCGCCATCCACAAGCTCGCCACGCCTGCCAGCGCCAAGCCGAAGAATGCCAGCTTGATGCCCAGCGCGATGGCGATGTTCACCTTGAGCACCGCCGCCGCGCGGCGGGCATGCGAAATCAGATCGGCCAGCCGCGACAGCTTGTCGTCCATCAGCGCCACGCCCGCGGTCTCCAGCGCGCTGTCCGACCCCGCCGCGCCCATCGCCACGCCCAGGTCGGCTCGGGCCAGCGCCGGCGCGTCGTTGACGCCGTCGCCCACCATCGCCACCTTGCCCTCGGCCTGCAATTGCTCGATGAAGCGCAGCTTGTCCTGCGGCAGCAGGCCGCCATGGGCCGCGGCGACGCCGGTCTGCGCCGCCACCGCGGCCGCCACCTGCGGGCTGTCGCCGCTGAGCATCACCGAGCGCACGCCCAGCTTGTCCAGCCTGGCGATGGTGGCGGCGGCTTCCGGCCGCACCTGGTCGGCGACGGCGATCACGCCCAGCGCCCGCTCGCCGGCCAGCAATACCAGCGCGCCTTCTCCGGCCTCGTCCATGCGCCGCAACTCGTCCGCCAAGGCCGGCGTCAACGCGCCCCGCTCCTCCGCCAGCCGGCGGCTGCCCAATTGCAGCTCGCGCCCGCCCACGCTGCCGCTGACGCCGCGGCCGATCAGCTCCACCACCTGCTCGGCGGCGGGCAGTTCGACGCCGCGGCGAGCCGCCTCGTCCAACACCGCCCTGGCCAGCGGATGAGTGGAATGGCTGTCCAGCGCGGCGGCCATCGCCAACACCGCCGCGTCTGCGCCGCCATCCAGCGCCGTCACCCGGGTGACGCGGGGCTCGCCCAGCGTCAGCGTGCCGGTCTTGTCCAGGCAGACGGTGTCGATGCGGGCGGCCATCTCCAGCGGCGCGCCGCCCTTGACCAGCAGGCCGTGGCGCGCGGCCGAGGCCAGCGCGCTGACCACCGTCACCGGCGTGGCGATCACCAGCGCGCATGGGCAGGCGATCACCAGCATCACCAGCGCGCTATAGATGGCCTGGTGCCAGGGCATCAGGCCCGACAGCGGCGCAGCCACGGCGAACAGCGCCGCCAGCGCCAGCACCACCGGGGTGTAGACCGAGGCGAAACGGTCGATGAAGCGCTGCGTCGGCGCCTTGGACGCCTGCGCGTCGCGCACGGTGGCGATGATGCGAGCCAGCACCGAGCCTGACGCCAAAGCCGTGGTGTCGATCTCCACCACGCCGCTGCCGTTGATGCTGCCGGCGAACACCGCGTCCTTGGGCCCCTTGTCCACCGGCAGGCTCTCGCCGGTGATGCTGGCCTCGTTGAAACTGCTGTGGCCGTCGGCGATGCGGCCGTCCAGCGGCACCCGCTCGCCCGGACGCACCCGTACCCGGCTGCCCGTCGCCACCTCGGCGGCCTGCATCTCGCGCCAGCCGGCGCCCTCGGCCACCCAGGCGGTTTCCGGCGCCAGCGCCATCAGCGCGCGCACCGCCTCGCCGGCTCGCGCCAGCGACATCGCCTCCAACCGCTCGGCGATGGCGAACAGGAACAGCACCATCGCCGCCTCCGGCCACTGGCCGATCAGCATCGCGCCGATCACGGCGACCGACATCAGGAAATGGATGTTCAGCGTGCGGGTGGACAGCGCGATCCAGCCCTTCTTCAGCGTGGGAATGCCGCCCAGCAGGATGGAGGCCAGCGCCAGCGCCGCCACTTCCAGCCGGCCGTCGCCCAGGCTCCAGGCGATGCCCTCGGACGCGGCGGCGGCCAGGCCGGAGGCCAGCAGCAACAAGTTGGCGCGTCGGCCCGGCCCTTGCGGCGCCGGCGCGGCCGCGGCGGCGTCCAACTCCACCGCCTGCATGCCCACTTTGGCGATGGCGCGCTTGACGTCGTCCAGATGCGGCAGATCGTGGCGCAACAGCAACACCCGCTCGATGAAATTGAACTCCAGCGCCACCACGCCATTCATGCCGGCCAGCGCCTTCTCGATCAGCTTGGCCTCGGTCGGACAATCCATCGCCTGGATTTGCAGCTTCGTTTGTTTCTCGCCCTTGCCCTCGCCCAATTTCACCCGAGCCGGCTCGGCATGCTCATGGCCATGCGCGTGGCCGCAGGCCGCGCCGTGCCCGTGATCGTGGCCAGGTTTCCGCGCGGCCGACTGATGTTCGTGGCCGCAGCCGCCCTTGCGGCCATGAACATGCTCCGCGCCGCTCAGGGCAAGCTCGGCTTGCGCCTTGGCCGCGCAGCAATCGCCGCCGCGGGCGGATGAATGGCCTTGGTGCGGCAAGGCCGCCTTGCGATAACGCGTGAAGCTTGACATATGCGCCTCCATTGGTAGTCTGGGCACATTGCACACCCTGTAGTCACTACAGGGTCAAGCGTTTCTTTCGGGAGAAGGCCATGTTGATCGGAGAACTGGCGCGCCAGACCGGCTGCGAGGTGGAAACCATACGCTATTACGAGCGCGAGGGGCTGTTGTCCGCGCCGGGCCGTTCGGCCTCCGGCTACCGCCGCTACACCGCCGAACAACTGGGCGAATTGAATTTCATCCTGCACTGCCGTTCGCTGGGCATGTCGCTGGCGGATATCCGCAATCTGGCCGCGTTCAAGGCCGATCACGAGCATGACTGCGAAGACATCAACCTGCTGATCGACCAGCAGATCGCCAAGGTGCACCAGCAAGTGGAAGCGCTGCGGCTGCTGGAGCAGCAGCTGCTGGCGCTGCGCGACAAGTGCCACGAAAGCCACGCCGCCGCCGATTGCGGCATCCTGCAAACGCTGGTGGACGCCGCCGGGGGCGCGCCCTGCGTCTGCCACACCCCGTTCGGGCAGGACAATCACGGCCATAGCCAGGATCACGACCACGCGGCCAAAAAAAATGGCCGGACCCAAAAGGGCCGGCCTTAAATCAACGCTCGTTTGGGGAAGAGGAGAAACCCAACCGACCACCACCCCACGGCGGTCAGCTCACAACAAAATCATTACAGCCAGTGGCTGATCAGCGGCGCGGCGAACACTGTCGCCACACCGGCCAGCATCATGGTCAGGCTGGCCACCACGCCTTCCTCGGCGCCGATCTCATTCGCTTTCGCGGTGCCGGCCGCATGGGCCGCCGCGCCGAACAAGGCGCCGCGGGCCAGCTTGGAGCGGATCGGCAGCACCGCCAGCATCAACTGGCCCAGCATCATGCCGCATACCCCGGTCACCACCACGAACAGCGCGGTCAGATCGGCCGAGCCGCCCAGCGACTGCGCCGCGGCCAGCGCGAACGGCGTGCTGATCGATCTGGGCGCCAGGCTCTTCTGCATCAGATCCGACAGATCCAGCCAGCGGGCCAGCATCACCGAGCTCGCCACCGCCGCCGGTATCGCCGCCAGCACCCCGCAGCCCAGCGACAGCCAATGCCTGCGGATCAGCGCCCGGTACTCGTAGATCGGCACCGCGAACGCCACCGTCGCCGGTCCCAACAGCCAGGTCAGCCAACGCGTATCGGCGAAGTAGGTCTGGTACGGCACCCGCGCCAGCACCACCAAGCCGATGATCAAGAGCGGCACCGCCAGAATCGGCGTGCTCCACCAGCTGCGCGTTTTCAGGTAATACTTCTTGACCACCCAGTACAGCACCACGGTGAGTACGAAGGAAATCAACGCAATCTCATGCTCCATGGACTTCAGCCCTCATCTGCGCCTTGCGGTTGCTGCCGCGGCGGCGCAGCCGGATTTCCAGCCGGTAGCAACGATCCACGACCAGGGCGGTCACCGCCATCACCAGCGCGGTGGAGGCGACGATCACCAGCAGCAATCGGACGCCGGCGGACAGGATCACTTCCGGGTACTGCACCACCGCCACCACGGCCGGGATGAAGAACAGCAGCATCTCGGCCAGCAGCCAGCGCGCGCCGTGGCGGAACCAATCCACCGGCAGCAGGCCAGACCACAGGCCGGCCAGCACCAGCAGCATGCCCAGCACGCCGGCCGGCATCGCCGGCAGGAAGCGGTGGCTCAGTTGGCTCGCCGCCAGCCACACCAAGCTCAGCAGCAAAACCTGGAAAAAGGTTTGCAACGGCTGCGACAGGCGGTGAAACAGGCTGGCCATGCTTGGCTTCCATCAACTTAGGAGTTGGACAAAGTATAGCCAGACGATATTCATTCTAAAAATGAATTAAAATTATCAAGACGATTCCATACAGGAATGAAAATGGACATCCGCGCGCTGCGCTATTTCGTTGAACTGGTGAAATGCCAAAGCTTCACCCGTGCCGCCGACGCCCTGTTCGTCACCCAGCCCACCATCAGCAAGATGGTGAAGCAGTTGGAGGAGGAACTGGACATGCCGCTGATCCTGCGCGAAGGCCGCAGCTTCCGCCTGACCGACGCCGGCCGCGTCACCTACGAGCGCGGCATGGATGTGCTGTCGGCCATGAACCAGCTCAAGCACGAGCTGGCCGACCTGGCCTCGCTCAGCCACGGCGAACTGGTGGTGGGCCTGCCGCCGATGGTAGGCGTCGCCTTCTTCGCGCCGGTGGTCAGCCGCTACCGAGGCCGCTATCCGCAGATCGAGCTGAAAATGGTGGAGGACGGCGCGCTGGCGATAGAAAACCGCATCAAGAGCGGCGAGCTGGAGATCGGCGTGGCGGTGCTGCCGGTGGACAGCCAGGTATTCGAGCACTACTCGGTGGTGCGCGACCCGCTGTGCCTGGTGGCGCCGGCCGGCTCGCGCTGGCACGGCAAGTCGCTGGTGCAATTGGCCGACATCGCCGACCAGCCCATGGTGCTGTACCCGGACGACTTCACCCTCAGCCGCCGCATCGGAGACGCCTTTCGCGAACTAGGCAAGCCGCTCAACATCGTCGGCCGCAGCGCCCACTGGGATTTCATCGTCGAGCTGGTGGCGGCCAATCTGGGCGTCACCCTGCTGCCGCGCAGCATCGTCGAACGGCTGGACCGCGAGCAATTCGACGTGATCCCGCTGTTCGACAACAAGCTGTATTGGCACCTCGCGCTGATCTGGCAGCGCGGCGGCTATCTGTCCCATGCCGCCCGCGCCTGGCTGGCGCTGACGCGGGAAACGCTGGGCGGGCAGGATTGAAAAAGCAAGCTATCAAGAGCCATTGGTATACACGAAAAGTCCAATCGAACTTCGCTGCAACAGCCTGAGATAATTCGAAAATGATCCCTCGACAATCATGAAAGGCAATGCTTGATGAGTACCGAGAAAATCATCGACAAGATGAGGCGCTCACCGAACAACATCAGCTTTCATGACTGGAAACAGTATGTCGGGAAAAATTTGGCGAACCCAGACAACAAGGGACCAGCCATCAGATTTACGAAATCCCAGGCGGCGGCGGGCGGATCAATATCCAGAACGATCACGGCAAAGCGAAGTCCTATCAGGTTCGACAGGTCCTGAAAGCATTAGAGCAGTTGGAGAAACCCCAGAATGGATAGCAAGCATTATTCCTATCGAGTGATCTGGTCGCCGAAGATGAACAATACGTAGGCTTATGCGATGAGTTTCCGCTGCTGTCTTGGCTAGACAACAGCCAAGACAAAGCGCTGCGTGGCATCGTCCATCTGGTGCACGACGTCATCATCGACATGAAGGAATCGGGCGAGCCACTGCCCGGAATCCACCCCCTGCACGAAGCAGGCGCGCTTTACTAGCGCTAGGCTAAACCCCCATCAGCCAGTAGCCTTCAGCACCCGCTGGCGGCGGCTTTCCGACAGCACCATGCCGGACGAAACCGACACGTTCAGGCTCTCCACGGTGCCGAACATCGGGATGGACACCAGCACGTCGCAATGCTCGCGCGTCAGCCGGCGCATGCCCTCGCCCTCCGCGCCCATCACCCAGGCCAGCGGGCCGGAGGCGTCGAAGTGGTAGAGATCGGTGTCGGCTTCCATGGTGGTGCCGGCGATCCACACTCCGGCGTCTTTCAGGTCGCGCAAGGTGCGCGCCAGATTGGTGACGGTGATGTAGGGCACCACCTCGGCCGCGCCGCAAGCCACCTTGGACACGGTGGCGTTCAGCGTGGCGGAGCGGTCCTTGGGTGCGATCACCGCGTGCGCGCCCATCGCGTCGGCGACGCGCAGGCAGGCGCCCAGATTGTGCGGATCGGTGACGCCGTCAAGGATCAGCAGCAGCGGCGGCTCGGACAGGTTGTCCAGCACGTCGTCCAGGGTCACGTAGTTCATGCTGGCGTCTATCATCGCCACCACGCCCTGATGGCGGGCGTTGCCGCTCATGCTGTCCAGGCGCTCCTTGTCGACGATGTGCAGCTTGACCTTCTCCTCGCCGGCCTTGTCCAGCACCGCCTTGGCGCGGGCGTCGTGGCGGCCGCCGGCCAGCCAGATCTCCAGCAGGCTCTTCGGGTTCTGCCACAGACGGGCGTTGATGGCGTGGAAGCCGTGTATCAGGCGTTTGTTGCTCATGGCGGGGATTCTCAAATTCTCGATTCCCGCCATTGTAGCCGCAAGCCGCCCTCCCGGCCCAGCCCGGAACGCTCCGCTCAGGCCGGCGCCGCCTCGCGCCGCCAAGCCGAGGCCAGGGCGGCGAACGCATCCGCCGGCAATGGCCGGCTGAAGTAATAGCCTTGCAGCAGATGGCAGCCCTTGCCCTCCAGAAAGGCCGCCTGCGCCTCGCTCTCCACGCCTTCCGCCACCACCTGGAATTTCAGCTTCTTGGCCATCGCCAGAATGGCTTCGGCGATGGCGGCGTTGTCGCCATCGTCCGGCAGTCCCTCGACGAAGGACTGGTCTATCTTCAGGGTGTCCAGCGGAAAACGCTTCAGATGCGACAGCGACGAGTAGCCGGTGCCGAAATCGTCGATGGACAGCCACACGCCCAGCGACTTCAGCTCCGACAGCAGGCCCACCGCCTCGGTGGGGCTCTGCATGATCATGCTTTCAGTGATTTCCAGCTCCAGCCTATCCGCCGCGAGCCCGGAGGACTGCAAGGCATCCGCCACTTTGGCCGGCAGCGACGGCTGGCCGAACTGCCGCGGCGACAAGTTCACCGCCAGTCTGGGCACCCTCAGCCCCTGCGCATCCCAAGCCGCCAACTGGCGGCAGCCCTCGCGCAGCACCCAATCGCCTATCGGCTTGATCAGGCCGGTTTCCTCCGCCAGGGAAATGAAGCGCGCCGGCGGCACCAGCCCCAGCTGCGGATGCCGCCAGCGCAGCAGCGCCTCGGCGCCGGCCAACGCGCGGCCGCCGGCGCTCAACTGCGGCTGGTAGTGCAGCTCGAACTCGTCGCGCTCCAGCGCCATGCGCAGGCCGTTCTCCAACAACAACCGCTCGAAAGTCTGGGTATTCATGCCGACATCGAAGAACTGGTAGGTGTTCTTGCCGGCCTCTTTGGCGCGGTACATCGCCACGTCGGCGTTCTTCAGCAGCGTAGGCGCGTCGCGGCCGTCGTGCGGGAACACGCTGATGCCGATGCTGCCGGTGATGAACACTTCGTGCGCTTCCAGGCACAGCGGCTTGGCCAGCGCGGACAGAATGTCGGACGCCATGTCGGCCAGCTGGTGGTGGCTGTCGAAGCCGCTCATCAGCAGCGTGAACTCGTCGCCGCCCAGCCGCGCCAGCATGCCGCGCTCGCCCACCGCCCGCGACAGGCGGATCGCGATCTCGCACAGCAGCTGGTCGCCCACTTGGTGGCCGAAGGAGTCGTTGATCAGCTTGAAACGGTCCAGATCGATGAACATCACCGCCAGTTGGCCGTCCTCGCAGTCCATCCGCCCCAGGGCCTCGTCCAGCCGGGCGGTGAGGCTGCTGCGGTTGGGCAGCCGGGTCAAGGGATCGTGGTTGGCCAGAAATTGCAGCCTCTCCTCAGCCTCCTTGCGTTGGGTGATGTCGGAGAACACCGCCACGTAGTTGCACAACTGGCCGTCCTCGTCGCGCAGCGCGGAAATGGACAATTCGGCCGGATACCATTGGCCGTCCTTGCGCCGGTCCTGCATCTCGCCCTGCCAATGCCCGCAGTCGGCCAGCGCCTGTTGCATCGCCGAACGCGCCTGCTGCTCCGCGCCGAAAATGCGCGAAGGCCGGCCCAGCGCCTCTTCCTCCGCATAACCGGTGATGCGCGTAAAAGCGTCGTTGACGGCGATGATGCGAGTCGCCGCGTCCAGAATCAAAATCCCCTCGGCAGAGTTTTCGAACACCTTGGCCGCCAGCCTGAGATTGGTATCGGCCAGCAGGCGCTCGGAAATGTCCATCACCACGCCGATCACCGCCTTGCGGCCGTTGAAGTCGAACAGGCGGCTGTGCACCTCCATGTCCACCAGCACGCCATCCCGCCTCAGGCCGCGGGTGGCGTAATGCATCACCGCGATATTGTCGCGGAAGCGGCGCAGCAGTTGCTGCCGCAAGCGATCGGCCTCGCCCGGCACCAGCAGCTGGGCCATGGTCATGCCGGTCATGTCCGCCTGCGGGTAGCCCATGATCTCCGCCAGCTTCGGATTGGCGTAGGCCAGCTTCTCGTCCTGCATAATGTAGATGCCCACCAGCGACTGCTCCACCAGAGCCAGATACCGCTCCTCGGCCTCGCGCTTGGCTTTCTGTTCCTGCTTGGTCTGGGTGATGTCAGTATCCACGCTGCCGACGCCGGCTGGACGGCCGTCGGCATCGAACAAGGGAAACTTGGAAGCCAGCAGATAGGTTTCCGCGCCGTTGAGAACGAAATGCTCGTCGAACTGGCGCGGCGACAGCAAGTTCAGCACCTGCTGGTCCTGCTCGCGGATCTGCCGCGCGTCCTCGGGATCGAACACATCCTCCGGCCGCTTGCCCAACAGCGACTCCGCCGCCACGCCCACCCGCCGCGCGTAGGCGGCGTTGACCAGCAGATAGCGGCCGTCCCTGTCCTTCAGCGACATCATCGTCGGACTGTGGTTCACCAGGGATTCAATGCGGGCGCGGAAGGCCCGCAGCGCCTCGCCGTCGGAGCGGTGGCCATCCATCAGGATGCCCACCAGCAAGCCGGATACGTTCAAGACCAACGCCAGCAGCAAATCGGTGGCCGCATCGCCCATGCCGCCCCGGGCCAGCCCCGCCGGCGGCAACGCCGCCAACGACAACAGCAGCGACACCATGCCGCAAGTCAGCGCCGCGCCGCCGGGGCCGGTGCGGCAAGCCGCCCACAAAATCAGGGGGAAAAACAGCAGCAGGCTGGGCACGCCGGGCGGCTCGCCGGCGGACAGCAGCAAGCCCACGCCGCCGGCGGACAACAGCAGAATCAGCGCCAGTTCCATTCGCAAAGGCACCGACAGCGGCCGCGGCGGCGCCAGCGCCAGCGGCGCGCACAGGAACAAGGCTGAGGCCAATGCCGCCCAGCATTGCCATATCCAGGGCCAGGGGCTGCCCGCCAGCCGGCCCGCGGCCCAGGCGAAGCCGCCCAGCAGCAGCGCCGCCGCCAACGCGGGGTAGGCGATCAGCGCCAGCAGCAGATGCCGCAGCTGTTGCGGCGTGTTCGGCCGCGCCAGGCCGTTCGACAAGCCCCCCAGGCGCAAGCCTGGCTGAATCAAATACAGCGACGCGGCCAGCAGCGACGCCCATGCCGGGGGCATCCACAACGCCGCCGCCGCGCCCGCCGCCAGCGGCCACCAGCGGCTGCGCCGAGGCGGCTGCGTCAGCAATTGCCAGCACAGCAAGCCATGCGGCGCGAAACTCGCCAGCGATAATGCCGCATGCGGTCCACGCGGCCACAAGGCCGCGCTGGCGACAAACCCCAGGAAAACCAGCCACTCCTCCACCCTAGGCGCGCTCCTCACTCTCCCATCCTCTTTCTGTCGTCCGCTTCGCCGGATCGTGATCCGTCATCCAGCTGGCCCCCGATTACGCTCCGGCGGCCCCTGCCCGCTGAGTCGCTTGCCGGCTCGCGCCAGGCTCCCAAACGCCGAGGCCTGGGAATCGGACCCGCGGCAAGCGTGATTGACGGCGCCCAGGCCGGTAGCCTGGCATGCGTGACCTGCGGTATTATTTTTTGTTATATCTTTTCAGCATCAAACGCCTATTTGCTTCATGCAAAAGTAAACCTCGCTTGAAGCAAACGCATACGATAGCCGGGAATCCCCGCGCCGGCTAGCGCCGCCGGTCGTCAAAGCCGTAAGCCGCCCGGCGCACTGTTATAATCGCGACAAGCACAACTCCGCATAGAAACCAGATCAAGTTGGATACGCTACCGCCCCTGCCGCCCGCCGGCCAGAAAACCCGCTGCGGCCGCCTGCCGGACGGCCTGGACAGCCATGCCATCGCCGCGCTGGCCAAGCAGCGCCGCCCCTTGCTGATTCTCGCCGCCGACGCCCAGGCAGCGCAGCGGCTGCAAGCCGAGCTGCCGTTCTTCGCGCCCGACCTGTCCATCGCGCTGTTCCCGGACTGGGAAACCCTGCCTTACGACCACTTCTCGCCGCACGGCGACCTGGTCAGCGAGCGGCTGGCCACCCTGTGGCGGATACGCCAGCGCGAGTGCCAGGTGGTGATCGCGCCGGTCGGCACCGCGCTGAGCCGGCTGGCCCCGGTAAGCTATCTCTTGGGCCGCACGTTTTTCCTGAAAGCCGGCCAGCAACTGGATGTGGAAAAACTGCGCGGCGACATGGTGTCCGCCGGCTACCAGCACGTCACCCAGGTGATGGCGCCGGGCGAATTTTCGGTGCGCGGCAGCCTGATCGATCTGTATCCGATGGGTTCGCCGCTGCCCTACCGCATCGACCTGTTCGACGCCGAGATCGACAGCCTGAAGACCTTCGATCCGGACACCCAGCGCACGCTGTATCCAGTGCCCGAGATCCGCATGCTGCCGGCGCGCGAATACCCGGCCGACGAGACCGGCGTCACCGCCTTCCGCCAGCATTACCGCGAGAAGATGGAAGGCGACCCTAGCAAGAGCCGCGTCTACAAGGACGTGTCGCAAGGCCTGTGGCCGGCCGGCATCGAATACTATCTGCCGCTGTTCTTCGACGAAACCGCCACCTTGTTCGACTACGTCGGCGACGACGCGCTGGTGATCCAGCACCACGACGTGCAGGCGGCGGCGGAAACCTTCTGGCGCGACGCGCAAGGCCGCTACGACATGGCCCGCGGCGACGTCGAGCGCCCGGTGCTGGCGCCGGCCGACATTTTCCTGCGCCCGGACGAGCTGATGGCCAGGCTCAAGCCCTACGCCCGCATCGAATTCTCCGGCGAAGGCGACATCGCCGCCGCGCTGCCGGAGCTGGCCGTGGACCGCCGCGCCGACGCGCCACTGCATAAATTGCAAAGCTTCATCGCCGCCGGCGGCCGCCGCATCCTGCTGGCGGCGGAAAGCCTGGGCCGCCGCGAAACCATGCTGAGCTTCCTGGCCGAACACGGCGTCAAGCCGACGCCGGTGGACAACTGGGCCGACTTCATGGCCGGCAAGACGCCGCTGGCGCTGACCATCGCCCCGCTCTACTCCGGCTTCGCGCTGGCCGATCCGGCCATCGCCGTGGTGACCGAGAGCGAGCTGTACCAGCACGTCGCCCGCAGCCACACCCGCCGCAAGACCAGCCGCGCCAGCTCCGACGCCATGCTGCGCGACCTGGCCGAGGTGAAGGCCGGCGACCCAGTGGTGCACGAGGCGCACGGCATCGGCCGCTACATCGGCCTGGTGGCCATGGACCTGGGCGAGGGTGAAACCGAACTGATGCAGCTGGAGTACGCCGACGGCGCCACGCTGTACGTGCCGGTGTCGCAGCTGCAGCTGATCTCCCGCTACGCCGGCGGCGCCACCGACAACATCCAGCTACACAAGCTGGGCAACCCGGCCTGGGAAAAGGCCAAGAAGCGCGCGGCGGAAAAAGCGCGCGACACCGCCGCCGAGCTGCTGAACCTGTACGCCCAGCGCGCCGCGCGCGAGGGCCACAGCTTCGAGCTGTCCCCCGCCGACTACAGCGCCTTCGCCGCCGGCTTCGGCTTCGAGGAGACGCCGGACCAGGCCACCGCCATCGAAGCGGTGATCCAGGACATGTGCTCCGGCAAGCCGATGGACCGGCTGGTCTGCGGCGACGTCGGCTTCGGCAAAACGGAAGTGGCGCTGCGCGCCGCCTTCGTCGCGGTGATGGGCGGCAAGCAAGTGGCGGTGCTGGTGCCCACCACGCTCTTGGCCGAACAGCACTTCCAGAACTTCTCCGACCGCTTCGCCGACTGGCCGGTGCGCATCGCCGAGCTGTCGCGCTTCAAGAGCGGCAAGGAAACGAAGCAAGCCTTGCAAGGGCTGACCGACGGCAGCGTCGACATCGTCATCGGCACCCACAAGCTGGTGCAGCCGGATGTTGAGTTCAAGAACCTGGGCCTGGTCATCATCGACGAAGAACACCGCTTCGGCGTGCGGCAGAAGGAGCAGCTGAAACGGCTGCGCGCCAATGTGGACGTGCTGACGCTGACCGCGACGCCGATTCCGCGCACGCTGTCGATGGCGCTGGAAGGCCTGCGCGACTTCTCCGCCATCGCCACCGCCCCCAGCCGCCGACTGGCGGTGAAAACCTTCGTCAGCCCCTTGAGCAACGGCGTGATCCGCGAGGCGGTATTGCGCGAGCTGAAGCGCGGCGGCCAGGTGTTCTTCCTGCACAATGAAGTCGACACCATAGAAAACATGCGCGAAAAGCTGGCCGAGCTGATCCCGGAGGCGCGCATCGGCGTCGCCCACGGCCAGCTGCGCGAGCGCGAGCTGGAGCAGGTGATGCGCGACTTCCTGCAGCAGCGCTTCAACCTGCTGTTGTGCTCCACCATCATCGAAACCGGCATCGACATCCCCAATGCCAACACCATCCTGATCAACCGCGCCGACAAGTTCGGCCTGGCCCAGCTGCATCAACTGCGCGGCCGCGTCGGCCGTTCGCACCACCAGGCCTACGCCTATCTGCTGACGCCGGACGGCATGACCCGCGACGCGCAGAAGCGGCTGGAGGCCATCCAGCTGTCCGGCGAGCTGGGCGCGGGCTTTTACCTGGCGATGCACGACCTGGAAATCCGCGGCGCCGGCGAAGTCCTGGGCGAAGGCCAGTCCGGCGAGATGCAGGAAGTGGGCTTCAGCCTGTTCACCGAGATGCTGAAGCAGGCGGTGCGCGATCTGAAAAAGGGCCGCGCGCCGGACCTGGACGCGCCGCTTGGCGTCACCACCGAGATCAATCTGCACAGCCCGGCGCTGCTGCCGGACGGCTATTGCCCGGACGTGCACGAGCGGCTGCTGATCTACAAGCGGCTGGCCAGTTGCGAGACCGAAGCGGAGATCGACGACATCCACGAAGAGCTGATCGACCGCTTCGGCCTGCCGCCGCAAAGCGTGAAGACGCTGATCGAAAGCCATCGTCTGCGCTTGGCGGCCAAGGAGCTGGGGGTGCAAAAGCTGGACGCCAGCGAGGTGGCGGTACAGATCACCTTCATCAAGAACCCGCCTATCGATCCGGTGAAGATCATCCTGCTGATCCAGAGCAAGAAGAACTACCGCCTGGCCGGACAGGACAAGCTGCGCATCGAGCAGGCGCTGCCGGAGGTGGCGCAGCGGATCGTGAAGGTGAAGGAGGTGTTGAAGGAGTTGAGCGCGTAGGCTCAGCGGCGGTCAACACGCAACCGATCGTTCAAGTGTTGGCCGTCGATGCTTCATGCTGATGCTTCATAAAGCCAAAAGCCCATATCGCTTCTGCCCTATGCAATCCACGCTGTTCGCGCTCGCTCAATACGCGTACGCTCAACATCCCCTCCTGCTTGCGAATCAGCGAGGGCTCGACGCGCTGGGTTTTCTTTTTATGCCCCAAACCGGTTTCCTTCTCCCAAAATCATTTCACTCGCTCGCAAGACTGATCTTGCCAACTAGCAACAGCGCCAAGAAGCAAAGAGCCGCAGCCTAAGCCTACAATCTGCGACCCCATCGGCATGCCGCCTGCTCGCATATGGCGGCAAAGTCCGCAGCCGCGCCGAAATCAAAACCCGCAGGCCATGACCACTGGATCCGCGGACGAGCGGGATCATGATAATGCAGAAACACATGCAGGCTCTTGCTGCGCCTTTCCGTGGAAACACGCGCCACATCACCCCAGGCCAAGCGCCCATGCGTCTGACTAGTCAAACCTTCTTGATCGAAAATAACCTTGTCGCAGCTTGAAGCCACAACTGTCGCCGCCGCGCCAATGCAAATGACAGCCATCATTGCGGAAACAACCAGCCAATCACTGAGGCCAGACCCCATCTCGCTCAGCACAAGCACCATCGTCATGCTGGCGAACAGCGTCAGGGCCATGCACGCGAGTCCGCGCCGCAATGCGCCGGGAGGCTCCGGGCTGGACTGCGGACGCCGCACCGCACCCCGCATCCGGATCCAGGACCAGCAACGGCTCTTTCCCTGTGACTCCTCCCATGGGAAAGCGCCATCCGCGACGTCGAACACGCCGGCGGCCCGACAGCGTTGCAGCGCCGCCATTGCCTCTGCCGTCTCCGAGGCGTCCATCTGCAGCAAACGGAACTTCATCAGTGGATTCCCTGGCGTCTTCACCCATGCCTCCCCTTCATGAATATCATGAGTGGATCGGGTCAAGCCTCCCAGGCAATTCCTTAAACGCCAATGGACATCCAAAGCCGCCCAAGGCCAGAATTCGTTTTGACCGATTTTTAACCCTGCGTCGCAGCACTCCAAACCAATCTCATCCACAGGCATGCAGTAAGCCATGACTCCCAACGCGAGCAGTCCCGCGCCTCCGGCAAGTAGCCAACTCATGCCCGACATGCCCAGCCCCGGCAAGCAAGCGCAGTCCTCCGCCAGCCACAAGACAAGCCCATAGATCGCTATCAGCAAGACACACATCACAAGCGCCATAACCATCTCTTCCAATAGCAGGAAGCGCCTCGTGATTTTTATTGCCTTGAGCGCGATCCGCCAGTCATCGAACTCGTCGATAGAATGTAATCGAGGCAGCGGTTCTTTTTTCATTCGTTTCAGCTGTGGTTTCCTGCGCGCAAAATGCTCTTATGTTACCGCAGCGTGCCCCCTCTTGCGCCAACCCAAAGCAAGCCCCCCTCTCTGGGACTAGATTGGAAAGGCAAGCACAAGGAGAAACGCCATGCCTCGCCGCAATGCCGACGCGGACGATGACGACAAGCCCGTCCCGCTGTACCGCCAGTACGAAACCCAGGGCGCGGTGAGGCAGATTTCGTTCTACCTATCCGACGAAATTGGCGCGCCGATACACTACACCGACCTGCTCTACACCCTGCGCACCGCCAGCAGCACCGACATCGTCTACCTGCACCTGAACACCCCCGGCGGCAATTTCGACGCCGGCCTGCAGATCATCAACAACATCACGGCCAGCGAAGCCCACGTGGTCACCATTCTGGAAGCGCGGGCCTACTCGATGGGCGCGCTGATCTTCCTCGCCGGCGACGAACTGGTGGTGCACGATACCTGCCAGCTGATGTTCCACAACTACTCGTCGGCGCTGATAGGCAAGGGCAACGAGCAACAGGCGCAGGTAGCCGCCAGCGTGAAGTGGTTTGAAAAGGTGATGCGACATGTCTGCCGCCCCTTCCTCACCGACGAGGAGCTGGACCGCATCCTGCGGGGCGAGGACATCTGGCTGGACAGCGACAATATCCGCCGCCGCCTGCACAACATCCAGAAGGGCGCGCCGGCCGCCGCGCAACGCAAGCCGGATCGCGGCAAAGCCAAACCGCCAGCGGCGTGATCGTGCTTGCCGTACCGCCGAGTTGATTGATAATCATAAGGTTAACCTCACACCATCCGCCGCAATGCGCCCTCTTGCCGCCGCGTGCCTTCCGCTCATCGCGCTTTTGCTTTCCTCCCCGGCGCCCGCCGAGGATGAGGCCGCGCTGACGCTGGCCACCGGCGAGTTTCCGCCCTATGTCGGCGAGCGGCTGCCGCAAGGCGGCGTCACCAGCAAGATCGTTCGCGAGGCCTTCGCCGCGGCCGGGCTGGCTACGCCCAAAATCGTATTCTTGCCATGGAAGCGCGGTTACAGCGAAGCCGAGCTGAATCGTTACGCCGCCACCTTTCCCTATGCCCGCGACGCGGCGCGCGAGAAGCAGTTCCTGTATTCTGATCCGCTGCATCAGGACCATTTCTCGTATTTCGCGCGCAAGGACGATGCGGATGCGCTGGCGGGACGTTGGCGAAACAAGCGGCTATGCCTGCCGCTGGGTTGGACCACCGCCTATACCGACGCCGACATCCGCAAATACCAGCTCAGGCTGGAAAGGCCTCCGGCATTGGAAAATTGCCTGAAGATGCTGGGCAGCAACCAGGTGGACCTGGTGTCCTGCAACGACTTCGTCGCCGGCTACGCCATCCGCCAGCTATACGGCCCGCGTTCGCCCTTCGTCGCCGCCGAGATCGGCAAGCAGCAGACCAGCGGCTTGTTCTTGATCATCAGCCGGCAGCGGCCGAACGCGGAGCAACTGATGCAGAAGTTCAATCAGGGCCTGGCGGCCTTGCGCCGCAGCGGCCGCTATCAACAGCTGCTGCTGCCTGACGGCGAGGCGTCGCCCGGCCAATGAAACGCGCCGCTCTCGCCCGGCACGGTGGCGGAACGCCCTTCTCCTTTCAAGACGGCAAGCTGGACGACGCCTGCGGCGGAACAGCGCTTACCAACGCATCCAGGCGCGCTGCCGCTAACACGGAGATGGCAATTCAATACCAATGACATTAAATTGGTCCGGATTTGTCCATAACCTTTCCGCTCACTTTCACGGCTCGATATCGACATGTCTCTGCGCCACATCCGCATGCTGGCCCGCTACAGCGCCTGGGCCAATCAACGCCTGTTCGACGCCTTGGCCGCCCTGCCCGAGTCGGAGCTGGTCAAAAGCCGCGCCACCGTGTTCGGCGACATCCTGTCCACCCTGAATCACAACCTGGTGGTGGACCGCATCTGGCGTGGCCACTTGCTGGCGCAAGCGCATGGCTACAACGCGTGCAACACGGCGGACACGCCGGCGCTGAGCGAGCTCGCCCGCTCGCAGGCGGAGCTGGATCGCTGGTATATCGATTACATCGCTGGTATATCGATTACGCGGACGGCCTGGCCCCCGCCGCGCATGACGAGGAAGTGGATTTTCTATTCGTGGATGGCGGCAAGGGCCGCATGCGGCGCGGCGACATGCTGCTGCATATCGTCAACCACAAGAACTACCACCGCGGCTTCGTCGCCGACATGCTGTACCAAGTGCCCGCCACGCCCCCGGTCACCGACCTGCCGGTCTATCTCCGCGACGCGCACCGCGAACCGGAAAACGCGCGCTGACAGAACCCGCTCACGCCAGCAGCGCGGGCTCAGGCTCGCGCTCTATCTCCACCCGGTTGCGGCCCTTGCGCTTGGCCTGGTAAAGCAGCAGATCCGCCTCCAGAAACAGGCTGGCCAGGTTTTCATGCTCCCGTTCACGCAGGCAGGCCACGCCTATGCTCGCGCTGATGGCCAGCCGCAGCTCCCCCGTCCGCGGATGAAGTTCGGCGATGGCCTGCCGCAGCCGGTCGGCCGCGTTATAGGCCTCCACCCTCGAGGTTCGCGGCAGCATCACCACGAACTCCTCCCCACCGTGGCGCCCCAGCAGATCACCATGGCGGGACTCCGCGCGCAGGCAGTCCGCCAGTTGGCGCAACACTTCGTCCCCAGCCTGGTGGCCGTAGCGGTCGTTGATGTTCTTGAAATGGTCCAGATCGATCAACAGCAGCGCCAGTCCCTCGCCCCGCTCCCGCGCGCGCTGAAACAGGCCGGCCGCCTGTTCATGGAAGGTGCGGTGATTGAACAGGCGGGTCAGGCCATCCTGCTGCGCCTGCTCGCGCACCTGCAGCAGCAACTGCTCGTAGCTGATCATCAGCACGCACAGGCTGAAGCTGTAGCCCAGCCAGAACAAGCCTTGCGAAGCCAACGCGTTGAACATCAGCCCGTCTGGGCCATAGCGGCCGCCCACATGCCAGCCATGCCATAGCCGCAGCCATGAGAGCAGGCATTGCAATGCTGCGCACAGCACGGCGATCCAATGCCCGATGCCCTGATAACGCTCCCGCTGCCGCCAAAATTCCAGCGTGGTGCCCCCCCAATACAACGCGCTGACCAAAGACACCACCAGCACCCTGTCGGCGAAACGGTCCGGCCCCGCCCAAAAAGCGTATGCCAGCACGCCCAATAGCCAAGGCGCGAAAACCGCCTGCCAGCGGCTGGGCTTGCCGTGCAGTTGGCGGGCGCACACCAGGGCCAGCGGACAAAAGACGAGCAGCAGATAATTGGTTGCCTGCAACTGAAGCCAGGACGACAGCCCCAGCGGCAACGCATTGATCAGGAAACCCAGATTGCCCAGCACGCCGGCAATGCCCAACGTGAGCAAGGCGCGCTCGCGCCGGCCGCTGAACCAGGACAACAACAAAACCGTGGTCAACACCAGCGAATAGCCGGCATTGCTGATCAGCGTGGCCTTGAAGTCAAGGATGCTGGGCGTATGTAAAGGCACGATGGGCATGGAAAGCGGCTTGGCGGTATGGGTCAGGCGGCAACCGGGACAAAGATCGCCCCGCTCCGCGGGCAAAACGCCGACACCATACCAGAACTGCGCGACATCAGTACGGCCGCATCATGCCTTTCGCATCATCGTAGCCGCGCTAAGCATGTCCCGCAACGAGCACTCAGTCTACATAATTGTCAATACAGATTAAATTAGGTGGAATACTCTATCTTTCAGGAAAGGTATTTCATCTTCCTGTGCCAGCAGCCACGCGCTCTCATCCCGTCGAGCGCGCCAGACACCCAACCCACGCAACACCAGGCCCATGCGGCCCCCCGCAGGAATCAACATGCCGTTACGCTTTTTCCTGCTACCATTGGCGCTATCCACCGAGCCAGCGGCGGCTTCCCTTCCCTCCTATGCTTTCGCTCTGGCGGCAGAAAGCGACAGACCCAGGCTGGACATGAGCCAACCGCGCCAGCCGCTGAAACAGGATCCCAAGCTGCAACTGCCGGATTTTGATGTCCCGCCTCCGCCCAGCTGGGCTCTGGAAGCCAAAAAACGGAAACGGCAAACCCGCTTGCAGACGCCGCAATGGCAACTCGCGCCCATGCTGGCGCCGGAACTGGACCCCAAGACCGGCAAATGGCGGCAACAAGGCTTTTCTTCGCCAGACTATCAGCTTGATCCCTTCTCTCAACTTAGATAGAATACTCTATCCATTTTTAGCGCCTCCGTCCGCTCCCCTTCGTCATGCCGCCGACTTTAGCGCCCGCAACCCGAGGTCGAGTCATGACGGCGCCCAGCCACGCGTTTCAGTGACCTGAGCGCGCCAGCCAAGCCATTCCGCCACACCCGGCCGCTCTCGCGGCCCAGCCATAGCAGGTATACCATGCGACGATGCGTCCTCCTGCTGCCATTGGCGCTCTGCAGCGCCCATCTGGCAGCCTCCCCGCTTCCCTCCTTCGATTTCGCCACCCAATCCGCCGGCGAACCGCGCGTTTTCCATGGCCAGGGCCAGGCGGAAGCCAAGCCGTTGAACATCGAGCCCAGAATCCAGCTGGGCGACCTGGACAGTCCGCTGATCGAGATCCAACCGCCCTCCAATTTCGCGGGCCCGCGCGATGATCCCAAATTCGCCGACAGTTTTTCGATAGGCAAGTCCCTGAACGAGTCCGGTCCCGTGCAACTGCAACCGCGGAACAGCGGATTCTCTCCGCCCCCCGCGCCGCGCGACGCATTTCCCTGGCCGCAACTGAACATCAAGCAACCGGGGGCGAATGGGCAACAGCGCGCCATCCCCATGCACATGCTGCCGCCGCTGCCGCCTCAGCAACTGCGCTGAATGACGAGAGCCATCAGCGGTTGACCATCTCCATCACCTCGGCAGCGTAGCGCTGGCCGCTGACCCGGCCGGGCGCGAACGCTTCGCCCAAGGCCGATAGTTCCTCCTCGGACAGCGCGACGCCCAGCGCGCCCAGGTTGTCGCGCAGATTGGCCTGCTTGCGCGCCCCTGGGATCGCGACGATGTCTTGCCCCTGGGCCAGCAGCCAGGCCAGCGCCAGTTGCGCCGGACTGCAGCCTTTGGCGGCGGCCAAGGCCTTCACCTGGTCTACCAGTTCAAGATTGCGCAGGAAGTTCTCCCCCTGGAACCGCGGATTGCCGCGGCGGAAGTCGTCGGCGGCGAAATCGTCCGGGCTCTTGATCGCGCCGGTCAGGAAGCCGCGCCCCAGCGGGCTGTAGGCGACAAAACCGACGCCCAGCTCGCGGCAGGCGGCCAATACGCCGTCTTCCGGATCGCGCGTCCACAGCGAGTATTCGCTCTGCAGCGCGTGAATGGGATGGATGGCCGCGGCGCGGCGCAGCGTGGCGGAGGATGCTTCCGACAAGCCCAGCCAACGCACCTTGCCGGCCTTGACCAGATCGGCCATCGCCCCGACGGTTTCCTCGATGGGCACGTCGGGATCGATTCGGTGCTGGTAGTAGAGATCGATGTGATCGACGCCCAGCCGCTGCAAGCTGCCCTCGCAGCTGGCGCGGACGTATTCCGGGCGGCCGTTGACGCCGCGCTTGGCCGGATCGGCCGAGTCCATCACGATGCCGAATTTGGTGGCCAGCACCACCTCGCCGCGGCGGCGCGCCAGCAGCCGGGACAGCAACAGCTCGTTGGCGTGCGGGCCGTACATGTCGGCGGTGTCGAGAAAGTTGACGCCCAGATCCAGCGCCGCGTCCAGCGTCGCCAGCGATTCGGCGTCGTCGCGCGGGCCGTAAAAAGCGCTCATCCCCATGCAGCCCAAGCCCAGCGCGGAAACCTGCGGGCCGTCCCGGCCCAGCGTGCGTTTTTGCATCGTATCGCTCCTTTGGTGAATGGACGTCAGCATAGAAGATGGCGACAGGGCGATAAATGGCCCAAAATGACAAACATTATTTCGCTGAGCTTCACAATGTCGCGAATTCCGCATGACGCGCTGCAGGCTTTCCGCGCGATCGTCCGCCACCGCAGCTTCACCCGCGCAGGCGCCGAACTGGGCGTCAGCGCCTCGGCGCTCAGCCAGGCGATGCGTCAGCTGGAGACGGCGCTGGGCGCGCCCCTGCTGACCCGCACCACGCGCCAGGTGGCGCCGACCGAGGCCGGCGAGGCGCTGCTGGCGAGGCTATCGCCGGCGCTGGATGAAATCGCCGAGGCGCTGGAGGAAACCCGGCAGAGCCGCGGCCAGCCGGTGGGCCAGCTGCGCGTCACCCTGCCGCACACCGCCGCCCAGCTGCTGCTTTACCCGGCGCTGGCCGAATTCGCCGCCCGCCATCCCAAGCTGGGGCTGGAGCTGGACGTCAACAACGGCCTGGTCGACATCGTCGCCCAGCGCTTCGACGCCGGCATCCGTTTCGGCGAAGCGCTGCAGCCCGGCATGCAGGCGCTGCCGGTCAGCCAGCCGCTGCGTTTCGTCGTCGCCGCTTCGCCGGACTACCTGCGCCGCCGCGGCATGCCCATGCAGCCGCAGGACTTGTTCGACCACGATTGCCTGGGCTACCGCTTCGGCGGCGGCGGGCAATACCGCTGGCAGTTCGTCGCCGATGGCCAGCCGCTGCAGCTGGCGGTCAACGGCCCATTGATCGCCAACGACAACACGGCGCTGCTTCACGCGGCGCTGGGCGGCGCCGGCCTGGCCTACCTGGCCGAGCCGCTGATCGCGCCCTGGGCCGCCGAAGGCAGATTGGCCGTGGTGCTGGACCAGCACATGCCGCCGGCGGAGGCGCTGTACCTGTACTATCCGCATCGCGTCCGGCAGCCGGCCAAGCTTCGCGCGCTGATGGCCTTTTTGCGCGAGCGCGCCGGCTTGCCGCAGGCATGAAAAAGCCCGCCGGCGGGCGGGCGGATTGGATACGCAAGCCTGAACTCAGCGCGACTGCTGAGCCAGCCGCCAGGCGGCGTCCTGCTTGTGGTAGCCCAACAAGTAATACACCGCCACCAGGAACACCAGCCAGCCCGGGCCGACGATCAGCGCGACGCGGGTGTCCGGAAAGTACGCCATCAGGCCGATCACCAACGCCAGGAAGCCCAGCGTCAGATAGGAGCCGTACGGCCACAGCGGCATGCGGTGGCTGATGGAAGCCAGCGCCTCCGCCGACAGCGAACGGCGGAAACGCAGTTGCGCCAGCAGGATGATCAGCCAGGTCCACACGGCTCCGAAAGTGGAAATCGCCGTCAGCCAGGTGAACACCTCCTTCGGCGCCAGGTAGTTCAGCAGCACGCCGAGCAACAGCGCGGCGATGGACAGCAGCAGCGCCGGCACCGGCACGCCGCTTCGGGAGACGCGGGCGAACACGGGCAGCGCCTGCTTCTGCTCGGCCAGGTTGAACAGCATGCGGCCGGTGCTGAAGATGCCGCTGTTGCACGAGGACAGCGCGGCGGTCAGCACCACGAAGTTGATGATGCCGGCGGCGGCCGGAATGCCCATGCTCTCGAAAGTCAGCACGAAGGGGCTGCCGCGGGTGCCCAGCTCGTTCCACGGATAGATGGACAGGATCACGAACAGCGCGCCGACGTAGAAGATCAGGATGCGCCAGAACACCGAATCCACCGCGCGCGCCAGCGCTTTCTTCGGATTCTTCGCCTCGCCGGCGGTCAGGCCCAGCATTTCCACGCCCAGGTAGGCGAACATCACCATCTGCAGCGACATCAGCACGCCGGAGAAGCCATTGGGCATGAAGCCGCCGTGCGCCCACAGATTGGAGATGCCGGTGGCCACGCCGTGGTTGCCGAAGCCGAAGAAGATCATCGCGAAGCCGCCGACGATCATCAGCACGATGGTGACGATCTTGATCAGCGCGAACCAAAACTCGAACTCGCCGTATGCCTTCACCGCGATGAAATTGACGCCGCCCATCGCCAGCATCGCCGCCAGCGCCCAGTACCAGGACGGCACGTCCGGGAACCAGATGCCCATGTAGACCCCGACGGCGGTGATTTCCGCCATGCAGGTCACCAACCACAGGAACCAGTAGTTCCAGCCGGTGAGATAGCCGGCCAAGGGGCCGAGGTAGTCCTGCGCGTAGCGGCTGAACGAACCTGCCACCGGGTTGTGGATGGCCATCTCGCCCAGCGCGCGCATGATCATGAAAATGGCGAGGCCGCCCAGACCATAGGCCAGCATGATGGCCGGGCCAGCCATCTTGATCGCGGTGGCCGATCCCAGAAACAGGCCGACGCCTATGGTGGCGCCCAGCGCCATCAGATTGATATGCCTCTCTTCCAGCCCCCGGTGCAGGGTCTGCGGTTCTCCTGACATGCATTGCTCCTTGTGTAAGCGTTGAGTTTCCGGCTGTTGTGTTTTCAAGCGGCAGCCGCGTTCCGAAACCGAACCGCCCTCTGCGCGCGATGAATCAGGTCAATCGCCCTTATACGCCGGAATGACAAAGTATTTTACATAAATTCATATCAATATGAATAAGCCAGCACATTAAAACCAGATTTAAACATTTTCAAGCATTGTTGATTCATGTTTTTTATTGAAAAGGACAAGCCCCAGAAAAAACGGCAGACGCAAAAAAGCCCGGACCTGGGTCCGGGCTGTTCTCATGCTCGCTGAAATCTGGCGGCTCAGGCCTTGGCTTTGGCCTTGCCCTTGGCAGGCTTGTCTTCCGGCTTGGCGGCCGCTTCTTCGCGCTCCCAGGCTTCCTTGTACGGACGGCCGTAGAAGCTGTCCAGCAGCAGCTGCTTCAGCTCGCTGATCAGCGGGTAGCGCGGGTTGGCGCCGGTGCACTGATCGTCGAAGGCGGCTTCGGCCAGCTCGTCCACCTTGGCCAGGAAGTCGGACTCGGCCACGCCGGCGCCCTGGATGGACGACGGGATGCCCAGTGTCTTCTTCAGCTCGTCCACCCATTCGATCAGCTTCTCGACGCGCTCGTGGTCGCGGCTGGCTTCCAGGCCCAGGTGGCGGGCGATCTCGGCGTAGCGCGCCACGCTCTTCGGCCGGTCGTACTGGCTGAAGGCGGTTTGCTTGGTCGGCACGTCGGCGGCGTTGTAGCGGATCACGTTGCTGATCAGCAGCGCGTTGGCCAGGCCGTGGGCCAGGCCGAACTCGGCGCCGATCTTGTGCGCCATGGAGTGGCACACGCCCAGGAAGGCGTTGGCGAAGGCGATGCCGGCGATGGTGGCGGCGTTGTGCACTTGTTCGCGCGCCTTGGGATCCTTGGCGCCGTTCAGGTAGGACGACGGCAGGTACTCCTTCAGCAGCTTCAGCGATTGCAGGGCTTGCGGATCGGAGTACTCATTGGCCATCACCGACACATACGCTTCCAGCGCGTGGGTCACCGCGTCGATGCCGCCGAAGGCAGTCAGCGACTTCGGCATGTCCATCACCAGATTGGCGTCGACGATGGCCATGTTCGGGGTCAGCTCGTAGTCGGCGATCGGGTACTTCACGCCGGTCACTTCGTCGGTCACCACAGCGAACGGGGTCACTTCGGAGCCGGTGCCGGAGGTCGTCGGCACGGCCACCATCATGGCTTTCTGGCCCAGTTTCGGGAACTGGTAGATGCGCTTGCGGATGTCCATGAAGCGCAAGGCCAGGTCGGCGAAGTGCACTTCCGGATGCTCGTACATCACCCACATGATCTTGGCCGCGTCCATCGGCGAGCCGCCGCCGATGGCCATGATGACGTCAGGCTTGAAGGCGTGGGCCAGGTCGGCGCCCTTGCGCACCACGGCCAGGGTCGGATCGGCCGGCACTTCGAAGAAGGTTTCCACTTCCAGGCCCATCTTCTTCAGCAAACGGATGGGCTCGTCGATGAAGCCGTGTTCGAACAGATACTGGCCGGTGACGATCAGGCAGCGTTTCTTGCCGGCCAAATCTTCCAGGGCCACCGGCAAGGAGCCGCGGCGGAAGTAGATGGACTTGGGCAGCTTGTGCCACAGCATGTTTTCAGCCCTCTTGGCGACGGTTTTCTTGTTGATCAGGTGCTTGGGACCGACGTTCTCGGAGATGGAGTTGCCGCCCCAGGAGCCGCAACCCAGGGTCAGCGACGGTGCCAGGCTGAAGTTGTACAAGTCGCCGATGCCGCCTTGCGAGGACGGGGTGTTGATCAGGATGCGGGCGGTCTTCATCTTGTCGCCGAAGTAGCGCACGCGCTCCTCTTGCAGATCCTGGTCGGTGTACAGCGCCGAGGTGTGGCCGATGCCGCCCATGGTCACCAGCGCGGCCGCCTTGTCGCAAGCGTCGAGGAAGTTCTTGGCGCGGTACATGGCCAGGGTGGGCGACAGTTTTTCGTGGGCGAAGGCTTCCTGCTCGGAGACTTCGGTCACTTCGCCGATCAGCACCTTGGTGGTGGGCGGCACTTCGATGCCTGCCATGGCGGCGATCTTGGCGGCGCTCTGGCCGACGATGGCGGCGTTCAGGCTGCCGTCGTTCAGGATCACCTTGCGCACGGCCTCGGCTTCGCTCCCCTTCAGGATGTAGCCGCCGTGCTTGGAGAAGCGCTCGCGCACCGCGTCGTAGATTTCGTCGACGATGATGACGGATTGCTCGGACGCGCACACCACGCCGTTGTCGAAAGTCTTGGACATCAGGATAGAGGCGACGGCGCGCTTGATGTCGGCGGTTTCGTCGATCACGGCCGGGGTGTTGCCGGCGCCCACGCCGATGGCGGGCTTGCCGGAGGAGTAAGCAGCCTTGACCATGCCCGGGCCGCCGGTGGCCAGGATCAGGTTGATGTCGGGGTGGTGCATCAGCTGGTTGGACAGCGCGACCGACGGCTCGTCGATCCAGCCGATGATGTCTTGCGGCGCGCCGGCGGCGACGGCGGCTTCCAGCACCAGGCGGGCGGCTTCGCAGGTGGAGCGGCGCGCGCGCGGGTGCGGCGAGAAGATGATGCCGTTGCGGGTCTTCAGCGAGATCAGCGCCTTGAAGATGGCGGTGGAAGTCGGGTTGGTGGTGGGCACGATGCCACAGAGCACGCCGATAGGCTCGGCGATGGTGATGGTGCCGAAGGTGTCGTCCTCGGACAAGACGCCGCAGGTCTTCTCATCCTTGTACTTGTTGTAGATGTATTCGGAGGCGAAGTGGTTTTTAATCACTTTGTCTTCCATCACGCCCATGCCGGTCTCGGCGACGGCCATGCGCGCCAGCGGGATGCGGGCGTCGGCCGCGGCCAGCGCGGCCGAGCGGAAAATGTGGTCTACCTGCTCTTGCGTGAACTGTGCGAAGGCGATTTGAGCCTTCTTGACGCGGGCCACCAGGGCGTCGAGTTCGATTTGATTGCTGACTGCCATTTTGTCTCTCCAAGAACCAAATGAAATTGCCGAGCGCTTGAATGTTCGTTTTCGCTAAAAATTTTTCGAATTCGAAAAAATATAGCTAAAACCCCAATCCATCACCGCTTTTCGATGACGGCGCCATCAAACCCTTTGTAGCGTAGCCATTACATCCCGGGGACTATACCCTTATGAAATTCAGGGGCTTTTCGGGCCATTTCCCCCGGCTCGCTTGATTCACGACCATCCTAATCGATTTTCGGATATTCGTTTTTGCGCATGGCCAAACAATTCGCACTTTTCCCATGAAAAGAGCGCCGCATCGGCGCTCTGATATGGGTACGGATGAAAACCGCTGTAACGTGGATGCTACCGATGCGGACTTAATGCCCCATAAAGGCGTAGTGGAAGTAGCGGCCTCCCCGCGTCAGCTCGCGGATGCGAGCCGGGTCGGTTTCGCCGTTGATATTGGTGATCACCAGCTTGCCGCGTCCCTGCTTCAGGTCATTGTTGTAATCGTAGTAGCCGCCCAGCACCGCCAGCCTGCCCGCCTCCACCTCGCCGGAGAACTTGAGGATGGCGCCTTCCACCTGATTGTTGATGTTGATCAGCGCGCCGTTGGTGGCGTCGATGCCCTTGGGAATCTCGATATTTTCGAGCTCCTTCTGCACCGCCGGCCCCAGATTGCTGTAATCGCCGGCCGCCGCCTTGATCGCGCCGCAGCCGGTGTGACTGACGAACATCAGCAACGGCGTGCGCAGATTGCGGACGCCGTATTCGATCGATCCTTCGGAGCTGGCCAGCTGATTGCCCATATTGCTGATCACGAACAGATCGGCGTCGCCGCCCGCCATGCCCACCTGCCCGCCCGGACTGGAGCAGGTGACAACCGTCGCCTTGGGCTGTGCGCGCTCGCCCAGCTTCAGCAGATAGCCCGGGGAGTGCTTGGCGATATAGGTCTGATTGGCCTTGAGGATGTCTCCCACCACGCTCTTGACTTGGCCGGCCTCGCCCATTGCCTTCGCCGGCTCCGGCTTGGCGTGGCGCTTGGGCTTGGCTCGATGCGCGACGCGCGGCCTGCTGCCGGGCGCCCTCACCTCGGGACTGGGCTGGCTCAGATCGCGCGGCGGGCTGGCCATCGGCACCGACGGCGCCATTTTCTCCGGCTCCTTCTGCTCCGCCTTGGCCGGCTCCGGCTTCTTGCCGGCCTCGGCGCCGCCAGGAGCGGGCGCGGCTGGCTTGTGCTCGGCCGGCTTCGCCTCTGCGGGCTTGGGCGCCGGCGACGCGCCATGCTCGGCGCCGGCCTGCGGCTCCTTGTTCAGCTTCAACGGCAGCTTGATCACCTGCTGCACCTGCTCCTGGCCATGCGCGTCTTCCGCAGCGGCAGCCTGGCCGGCCAGCAACAACAGGGGCAACGCCACGCAAGATCCCATCCGCCGACGATTCATGCTCGATTCCTTACGTCAATCGCAATTGTTTCTATTCTGCATCATCGACCATGGCGGGGAAAGCCGCCAGCCGCGTTTCACGCCTGCCGCCGCTGGCTCAGCCACACGCCGGCGAACACCAGCGCGCCCGCCGCGCCTTGCCAGGGCTGCAGCTTCTCATCCAGCAGCAGCCAGGCCATGGCGACGGTGAACACCGGAATCAGATTGTTGAACGCCCCCGCCCTCGCCACCGGAATCCGCGACACCGCCCAGGTGTAGAGGCCGTAAGCGCCCAGGGTGATGACCGCCCCCAGGTAAAGCACCCACAAGCTGGGCATCAGCAGCAGCCGTGGCGGCCACTCGCCCCACGGCGTCAGCATCGCCCCCCCGAACCAGGCGCAGCCGGCCAGCGTCTGGATGCCGGTCAGCGCCAGCGGCGAATAGCGCGCCGACAGCCGCTTGGCGATCAACACATAGCCGCTGGCGCAGATCATCGCGCAGAATTCCAGCGCGTTGCCCAGCAGCGGCCGGGGCGCGCCCGGACCGGCTTGGCTGTCCATGCTCAGCCAGATCACGCCGGCGAAGGAGACCGCGATGCCCAGCCACACCTGGCGCGGCTGGCGCTCGCCCAGGAACAGCGTCGCGCCTATCGCCATCATCATCGGCAGCGTGGCGGTGATCACCCCGGCCTGGGAGGCGCTGGTATAGGTCAGGGCATTGGCTTCGAACAAAAAGTAAAGACAAGGCTCGCACAGCCCCATCGCCAGCAGCCAGGGCCAGTCGCCGCGGCGGTAGCGCCAGCTGACGCGTCCGCTCATCGCCAGCGGCAGCAGGCAGACGGTGGCGATCGCCATCCGCGCGAACAGCACCGCCAGCGGGTGGTAATACTGGAACACGTATTTGAGAACGATGAAGGCGCTGGACCACAGAAACATGGCCAGCGTCAGGGCGAGATAAGGCAAGATGTCTCCCGATGCGGTTGGCGGGCCGTCTGCGCGGCCCTATGCGGGAGACATTGTTTCAGAATCCGGCGGCGGCTGTCGAACGTCGCCGCGCGCCGCGCTCAGCCCAGTTGCCGCTCCAGCCCCAGTCTGTCTGCCTGTATCCAGTATTCGACGATCTTGCCGTCCGCCACCCGGTAGCAGGCGCTGTCGATCAGCGCCAGCGGCTTGCCGGTGCCGGGACGGCCGTCTATCTCGCCCTGGTGGCGGCCCAGCTGGGTCCAGCGGGCGTAAGCGCGGTCGCCATCCGCCAGCAGCTCGTCTATCCGCAATTCAAAGTCGCCGAACAGGCTCATGAATTCGCGCACATGCTCGGCGTAATTGGCCGGACTGCGCGTCAACGCGCGCGGATTTTCCGACTCCAGCTGGTGCGCGGCCACGCTGGCCGCCAGATATTGGCCCGCCGCGTCCGGATGGCGCCCGGAACGCACTTCGGTCAAAAACCCCCATACCACGGCCCTGGTTTCTTCCTTGCTCATTTCGGCTCTCCCGTCAGATTCCGGATGCGGTCCAACGCTTCCGACTCGTCGCGGCACGCTTGCCGGGCATGGATGGCCATGCCTTGCCACCACCAATCCCTCCAATGCCTGAGCGCGTTCAAAAGTGTTCGCATTTCCGCCTCCATTGTTCAATCTTGAATATGAATCCGATGCTACCTGGGCAGGATGGATTGAAAAACCGCATGCCGCATGACACACTGTTCATGAAATGAGAACAAACCATCTACCCGACGCCCAGGCATTGCTGGCCTTCGACGCGCTGGTCCGCCGCGGCAGCTTCACCGCCGCCGCCGAAGAGCTCGAATGCACCAAGAGCCGGGTCAGCCAGCTGGTCAAGGCGCTGGAAAAGGATCTGGGCTCCGTGCTGGTGCTGCGCAACACCCGCCGCGTGGCGCTGACCGAAACCGGCCAGCGGCTGGCCGCGCACGCGCGCGAGCTGCGCTGCCTGCTGGAGCGCGCCCGCCTCGACATCAACGAGGCGGACGGCGATGTCAGCGGGCCGCTGGTCATCAGCTCCATCACCTCCTTCGCCCAATACCTGCTGGCGCCGATCCTGGCCGAGCTGGCGGTGCTGCATCCCGGCCTGCAATTGAAGCTGCAGGTGGAAAACCGGCTGCAGGACCCGATAGCGGAAGGGCTGGATTTCTGCATCCGCACCCGCAACATCCACGACGACGCGCTGGTGGCCAAACCGCTGGGCCTGGTACGCGAATGGGCGTTCGCCTCCCCCGACTACCTCGCCAAAGCCCCTCCCCTGGCGTCCCCAGACGATTTGCCGCAGCACCGCATCCTGCTGGACACCAGCCGGCCCAAGCTGCGCGACACCCCGGAATGGCTGCTGGAAAAAGACGGCCAGCAAAAGCAGGTGCGAGTGCAGCCGGTGCTGAGCAGCCATCAATACGCGCCGCTGTTGTCCGCCGCCATCGCCGGCAGCGGCGTGGCCCTGCTGCCGGCCTATGTCGCCAGCGAGCATCTGAGAAGCGGCCGCCTGGCGCCGGTGCTGCCGGGCTGGAGCCACGATTGCTGGCCGGTCTACCTGGTCTACCCTTACCGCCATCCGCTGCCGCGAAAATACGAGGCCTTCATCCAGCACGTGGTGCCGCGGATGCGCGCGCTGCTGGAGGCCGGCATTGATCCAGGCCAAGGCGCCGTTCGCCCGTCATCGCCAGAATGAGCGCCATCCGCGCCGGCGACAGCCCGGCCTGACAAGGAGAATGCAATGGAACACCACGACATCGTGATCGTCGGCGGCGGCATGGTGGGCAGCGCGCTGGCCGCCGCGCTGACAGGCCGCGGCCTGTCCGTCTGCGTGCTGGAAAAGGAAGCGCCGGCGCCTTTCGCGCCGGAACAGGCGCCCGACCTGAGGGTCTCGGCGATCAGCCCCGCCTCGGCCGCCTTTCTAGAGAGCATAGGCGCCTGGGACAAAGCCCTGGCGATGCGCGCCGCGCCCTACCGCCGGATGCAGGTGTGGGAACGGGACGAATCGGCGGGCGTGCTGTTCGACGCCGCCGAGGTGGGAGAGGACGCGCTGGGCCACATCGTGGAGAACCGCGTGGTGCAGCTGGCGGCTACCGAAGCCTTGCTCGCCAAGGGCGATATCGACTATCGCTGCCCGGCGGCGGTAGCGGAAATCGTCTATCGGCCGCAAGCCTCGCAACTGACGCTGTCCGACGGCAGCCGGCTGCAGGCCAGGCTGCTGATCGCCGCGGACGGCGCGCGCTCACAGGTGCGCGAAGCCGCCGGCATCGGCGTCACCAGCTGGGATTACCCCATGCACGCGCTGGTGCTGGCCTGCAGGATGGAAGGCGGCCAGCAGGACATCACCTGGCAACAGTTCACGCCCACCGGCCCCCTCGCCTTCCTGCCGCTGAGCGGCGACGCCGCTTCCCTGGTTTGGTATCACCGGCCGGAAGAAGCCAAGCGCCTGCAGACGCTGAGCGATGAGGAACTGATCGCCGCCGTCAGCCAGTCGTTTCCGCGCAAGCTGCCCGGCATCCGCGAAATCATCGCCCGCGGCAGCTTCGGCCTGACCCGCCGCCACGCCCAATGCTATGTCAGAGACGGCGTGGCGCTGGCCGGCGACGCCGCCCACACCATACACCCGCTGGCCGGACAGGGGGTCAACCTGGGCTTCCAGGACGCGGCGCAGCTGGCGCGCGTCATCGCCGACGCCCATGCCAAGGGCGAAGACTGGGCCGGCGAAAAGGCGCTGTCGCGCTACCAGCGCGCGCGCAAGCCTGCCAACCTAGCGATGCAGGCCGGCATGGACGCCTTTTGCTATGGCTTCTCCAACGACATCGGCCCGCTGCGCCTGCTGCGCGGCCTGGGCCTGAAGCTGGCGGACAAGGCCGGGCCGCTGAAGCGCGAAGCGATACGCTACGCGCTGGGCCTGCGCGCCTGAGCGCTTTTCCCATTCATGCTAGGATCGGGGGACGTTTCCCCTTTCCGGCATATTCATGAACACACTCCATCTGCGCGCCGCCATCGGCCTGCTGCAAGGGATCGCGCTTTACGCGCTGTACCGCGCCTCGAACCACATCGGCTGGCTGGCGCTCCACCCCATGCTGTTCTCGCCGCTGCTGCTCGCCGCCGCGTCGCTGCCCTTGCTGTGCCAGACCGGATTGGACGCGATGCGCCCTTCGCGGCTGGCCGCCTGGCTGGCGGCGCTGGCCGCCGTCATCGCCGCAGTCGGCGCGCACGACCGTTGGCGGGCTGGGCTGGAAAACATCGCCCGCCCGGACCTGATGCCTGGCGCGTCCGCGGTGCTGGGGGGCGGCCTGCTGCTGTTCATCGCCTGGCCGCTGATCCTGGCCGGCGAGGGCGAACGGCGCTGGCGGGCGGCCTACCCTGCCTATTTCGACGCGGCCTGGAAGCTGGGCCTGCAACTGGCGCTTTCCAGCCTGTTTCTCGGCGTGTTCTGGCTGATCCTGTTCCTGGGCGCCGAGCTGTTCTCGCTGGTGGGCATCAACGGCCTGCGCCAGTTGATCGAGCAATCCGAATTCGCGATACCGGCCAGCACGCTCGCGCTGTCCGCCGGCCTGCATCTGACTGATGTCCGTCCGGGCATCATCCAGGGCCTGCGCTCGCTGCTGCTGACCCTGCTGTCCTGGCTGCTGCCGCTGCTGGCGATGCTGATCGCCGCCTTCCTCGCGCTGCTGCCCTTCACCGGGCTGGACAGCCTGTGGAAGACTGGTCACGCCTCCGCGCTGCTGCTGGGCGCGAGCGCGCTGCTGATCTTCCTGCTGAACACCGCCTATCAGGACGGGCGCCAAGCCAGCGGACGCGTCATCCGGCTCAGCCAGCGCGCCGCCTGCCTGCTGCTCGCGCCGCTGCAGGCGCTGGCCGCCTACGCGCTGGCGCTGCGCGTCGGCCAGTACGGCTGGTCGCCGGAGCGGGTGTTCGCCGCCTGCTGCGTCGCGCTCGGCGCCTGCTATGCCGCCGGCTACGGCTGGGCGGCGCTGCGGCGAAGTCCCGGACTCCCCGGCGTGGCCGCCGCCAATGTCGGCGCCGCCTGGCTGTCGCTCGCCCTGCTGTTCGCCTTGCTGACGCCGCTGGCCGACCCGGCGCAGATCTCGGTGTCCAGCCAGCTGGCCAGGCTGCAGGCAGGCCAGGCCAACGCCGATCGTTTCGACTTCGACTTCCTGCGCTACCGCGGGTTGCGCTATGGCCATGCCGCGCTGCTGCGTCTGCGGGATGAGCCAGGCATGAACGTCGCCATCCGCCGCAAGGCGGCGGACGCGCTCAGCGAAGATAAGCGGGAAGCCAAGCCCAAGACGCCGGCGCAAGCGGTCCGCCCGCGCGGCCAGACCGCGCTGCCGGCCGGCTTTCTGGCCCAGGACTGGAAGCTCGCGGCCAAGCGCGCGCCCGAACTGCCATCCTGCCTGCAGGACGGCGGCGACGAGTGCGACGCCTATGTCGGCGATTACAGCGGCGGCGGCAAAGCGGAAGTGCTGCTGGCGGAAAAGCTGCCTGCGCGCTGGTCGCTGTTCCGGCAAGACGCCCATGGCCAGTGGACGCTGGCGGCCACCTACGACCTTCCCGGGGCCTGCCAGGCGCCGCTGGACGCGCTGGCGGCGGGGCGCGCGCGCGCCGTTGCGCCGCGGCTGCCGGACCTGGAGGCCGGCGGCTTGCGGCTGCAGCCGCGCTACCCTCGCGCCGAACGGGAATGCCCCGACCCGAGGAAATGAGCGAAATTTGATCGTCAGGATCGTCCGCATGCGTTTACCATTCGAACGAGCGGGAGGCCCGCTTTCCTCCAGCCTCCCCTCCCTCCCACCGCCATGGAGCCGCGCATGTCCTTTTCCGACGATCACGACCACTCCGCTTGCCAGCGCCCGCTCGACCGCGTCCGGCCCTTCGACGCCGCCGCCTTCGAACAGGCGGTGGCCGACATGCTGACCGCCAGCGGCATCGCCATCGATCCCATCCATACCGGCAAGACCGCGCAGCGCGTGCGCGAGCTGTGGCAGAAGCGCCTGCTGGACGGCTACGACACCGAGCCGGCCGAGGCATTGGGCAGCGGCTTCGCCGACGAGCGCCGCGACATGGTGGTGATCCGCAGCCTGGCGGTGCACGGCATGTGCCCGCATCACCTGCTGCCCTTCCGCGGCGTCGCCCACGTCGCCTACCTGCCCGGCGGCCGGCTGCACGGCTTCGGCCGCATCGCGCGGATGGTGGACGCCATCAGCCACCGCTACACCTACCAGGAGTGGATCACCCACGAGATCTCCCGCACCCTGGTCGAACATGGCGGGGCCCGCGGCGCCGCCTGCCTGATCGAGGCCGAGCAGCTGTGCCTGCTGATGGGGGAGAACCGGCGCGGCGACGAAAGGGTGATCACCCAGTGCTACGCCGGCGAATTCGAAACCGACGCCAGCGCCCGCAACGAATTCCTGCGCGCGATCGAGCGCTGACAACGCCGCCTAAAGCGCGATGGTGGCGTCCTCGCTGAACGGCCCATCCGGCTGGCCGTAATCGCTGAGCGTGTAGCTGGTGCTGGAAACGTGCTCGCCCATCGCGATGATGTAGTGGTCGCCGTTCTCGTCATAGAAAAACAGCGATACGCTCTTCTCGCCGTTGCCTGACGAAGCATGCAACACCGGATGGCCATTGAAGCGGTAAGTACCGGTGGCTTTGCCCTTGCCGGAGGTGACGTCGTTGAGCGCCTGCTTCAGATTCGCCAGACGGTTCCGGGTGATCAGCTTGGGATTGCCCAGATACTTCTCCGCCTGAGGCTGGTCCATCGCCGTGGTCGGCTGGCCGTTACTCTTGATGATGATGATTTTGTCCGTCATGGCGCTCTCCTGGAACGGGAGCCGGAAATCGGCCCCTCGCTTCCCGGGACGGATCGGTGAAGGGAATGTGAAAAAGCCGCGTCCCGGAAGGAGAGGCGGCCATGCAGTCTGCCTGCGGCTTACTCCAGCTCTACGCCGGATTCAGACTTGGGCGAGCGGCTAAGCAAGCCGTCCACCACTTGCCTGGGATCGTGCCCCTGGTACAGCAGGCCGCACACCGCGGCGGTGATCGGCATGTCCACCTGCAGCCGCTCGGCCATGGTCAGCACCTCGCGCGCGGTGGCCACGCCCTCGGCCACGTGGCCCAGCTCGTCCAGCGCCTGCGCCAGCGGCTTGCCCTCGGCCAGCTTCAACCCCACCTGGCGGTTGCGCGACAGCGCGCCGGTGCAGGTGAGGATCAGATCCCCCATGCCCGACAAGCCCATCATGGTTTGCGGGCTGGCGCCCAGCGCCATCGCGAGGCGGGTGATCTCGGCCAGGCCGCGCGTGATCAGCGCCGCGCGCGCGTTCAGACCGCAGCCCAGGCCGTCGGCGACGCCGGTGGCGATCGCCATCACGTTCTTCACCGCGCCACCCACTTCCACGCCCACCAGATCGTCATTGGCGTACAGCCGCAGCAGCGGGCTGTGCAGCTCGCGCGCGACGCTGGCGGCGAATTCCGCGTGGTCGGAAGCGATGGTCGCCGCGGCCGGCAGACCCTGCGCCACTTCGCGGGCGAAGCTGGGCCCGGACAGCACGCCGCACAAGTGATCGGCCGGCAACTCCTCCGCCACCACCTGGTGCGGCAACAGGCTGGAGCCGGACTCGAAGCCCTTGCACGCCCACAGCACCGGCGGCGTCGAGGCGTCCAGCGCGGTCAACGCCTTCAGCGTGGGACGCAGCCCCGCCATCGGCGTGACGATCAGCACCAGCTCGGCGTCGCGGACAGCGGCGGCGAGATCGGATGTCAGCTTCAGCCGGTCGGGAAACGGGCACTCCGGCAGGTAGCGCCGGTTCACCCTCTCCTCGCCCATCAGCCGGATCTGCTCGGCGTCGCGCGCCCACAACGTCACCTGATGGTGGCGGGCGAACGCGATCGCCAGCGCGGTGCCCCAGGCGCCCGCGCCGAGAATGGCCAGTTTCATGCCCAATCCTTACAAGCCCCAGAGGTCGGTAATACGAGCATAGCCGACGCTGCCGTCGCGGTGGCGCACCTTGGCCCATCCGGCCTGCGGCGCCTCCTGCAACTCCAGCACGCCGTCCTTGGGCACGGTGAACAGCAGCTTGCCGTCCTCGGCCGGCTTGCCGCGCACGCCGGCCTGCGGCGTCACCACCAGCAGCCAACGCTGCTTGGACAGCGCGGCGGCCGGAATCCAGGCGATGCCGCCGGTGGCATCGCGCACGCGCGCCCATTCTTTCTGGTTTTGCAGCACTTCCACCGGGTAATAACGGCTGACCGCGAACAGCTTCTTCGCGCTCAGCGAAGGCGCCTCGTACAGCGCGACGCCGGTTTCCTTGACCGACCGGAATTCCAGGGCTTGGGCGGACGGGGCCGCCAGCGCGGACGCCAGCAGCAGCGGCAGGACGAGACGCTTCATCGCTTTCCTCAGGCGTTGCCGGCTTCGGCTTGCTGGGCGCGCTGCTGCATGTACAGCGCTTCGAAATTGATCGGGGCCAGCAACACCGGCGGGAAGCCCGCGCGGTTCACGATGCTGGACACCGCTTCGCGGGCGTACGGGAACAGGATGTTCGGGCAGGCCACGCCCAGGATCGGGTCCAGGTCTTCTGCCGGGATATTGCGAATCTGGAAGATGCCGCCTTGGGCCACTTCGCACAGGAACATGGTTTTTTCCGGCAGCTTGGCGGTCACCGTGACGGTCAGGGTCACTTCGAAGAAACCGTCGTCCAGCTGTTGGCCGGCGCTGGCCAGTTGCATGTCGATTTCCGGCTGGGCCTGCTCCAGGAATACCTGCGGCGCGTTCGGCACCTCCAGAGACATGTCCTTCACATAGATTTTTTCGATGGAAAACGCCGGTTGTTGCTCTTGTTCGCTCATGTTCTTTCTCGTAATAAAGCCGCCGCATGACGGCAGAATGTTATGGATACACCGGCGGGCATCATCGCACGAAAGCCGCGCGGCGGCCAACCGCGAGAACGGCCCGCCGCTCAGTCCGCCAGCAGCGGATCCAGCTTGCCCGCCTGGCTCAGCGCCACCAGGTCGTCGCAGCCGCCGACGTGAGTGTCGCCGATGAAGATCTGCGGCACGGTGCGGCGGCCGGTCAGCGCCATCATCTTGTCGCGCGCGTCCGGATCGAGGTCGATGCGGATCTCGATGATGCCGCTGACGCCCTTGCTGGCCAACAGTTGTTTGGCGCGCACGCAATAGGGACAGACCGCGGTGGTATACATGGTTACCGGTTTCATGGTTCTCGCCTGAATAATCGAATGCCGCCGATTATAGCGGGGTTCGCCGCTCAGCGCCTTGCGCTGGATCGCATCGTCTCGGTGTTGAAGCCGCGCGCCAGGTCCGCCACCACCGCGTCCAGCGCCTTGCCGGACTCCATCGCCCGCGGGCTGTTGACGATGGCGACGATGGCCAGGCGGCGGCCGTCGGCCGCCTGCCAGTAGCCTGCCAGCGCCTTGACGTCGTTCAGCGTGCCGGTCTTCATCCGCAGCCGCGGGCCCAGATCGGCGAAGCGCTTCTTCAGCGTGCCGTCGGTGGCGGCGATCGGCAGGCTGGCAATGAATTCTCCGGCGTACGGGCCGCGCGCGGCGTCCAGCAGCACCTCGCCCAGCATCCGCGCGGTTACCCGTTCGCGCCGCGACAGGCCGGAGCCGTTCTCCAACACCAGCGCGCCGACGTCGTCCATGCCGCGATGGATCAACTCCTCGCGCAGCGCGCGCTCGGCCGCCGCCGCGGTGTCGCCGCCGCCCGCCTCCCGCCCCAAGGTCAGAAACAAGGTCCGCGCCATGGTGTTGTTGCTGTACTTGTTGATGTCGGACAGCGCCACCGCCAAGGGCTGCGACTGCCAGGACGCCAGCTCGCGCGCGTCGTCCGGCGCGCGGCCGCGCGCCGCCCGCAGCGGCCCGGTTCCGCCCAGCGCCCGCCACAGCGCGGCGAAGTCCTGGCCGGCGAACGCGTCGTGCCCCAACACGTTGACGTAGGCTCGCTGGCCATCGCAAGCCGGCGGCAGGCTGCCGGTCGCCCGCACCTGGCGGCCGTCGTTCTCGATGGAGATGAAGCGGCGCACATCGGGGCAAGGCTCATCCGGCCCCGGCTGCAGCGCGGCGCGCAATTCAACGCCGGCCAGCGGCGGGTCCAGCGCCACCCTCGGCCCTTGGCCATCGTTGAAGAAGGTCAGCCAGGCCACTTTCAGGTTCACCAGATGGGTGTCCGGCGCCACCACGAAGGCGCGGCCGGCGTCGCCGTCGAAATCGTCGGCGCCGGCCACATTGACGAAAGCGCGCTTGTCCAGCAGCAGCCGGCCGTCCAATTGGCGGATGCCCCGCAGCCGCAGGCTGTACAGCAGGCTCAACAGGTCGCCGTTGTCGAAGCGCGGATCGCCGCCGCCCAGCCAGTAGAGATCGCCCTTCAGCGCGTCGCCCTCCACCGGCGCGGCCGACAGCAGCGCGGTCTTCCAGCGATAGTCCGGCCCCAGCCGGTTCAGCGCCGCCCAGCCGGTCAGCAGCTTCATCGTCGACGCCGGATTCACCGGGGCGTCCGCCCGATGGGCGGTCGCCGGGCCGTCCCCCTCCACCGGCGCCGCCCACACCGCGATCTCGTCCGGCTTCAGGCCATGCAGATCCAGCGCCAGCGCCGGCGCGCAGGCCAGCGCCAGCAGCAGCGGCCATTTCGCGAATGCCATGTTCTTTCCTCTCATAATTCCTGCGGGTCCACGTCCAGCGACCAGCGCAAAGCGCGGCCGTGGGCCTTCGCCAGGCCGTCCAGCAGCGGCGGCAGCTGATGGAGCAGCCGGTGCAGCGCGCCGCGCTGCGGCGACTCCAGCACCAGCTGCGCGCGTTCGCGCTGGGCCAGCCGCGCCATCAAGGCAGGCGCCGGGCCGGAAATCAGCACCCTCTCGGCCAACGGCTCCATCGCCTCGCGCGCCTGGCGCAGGAAGGCGGCGGCCCGGGCCAGCTCTGGGCTGTCGGCGCGCAACAGCGCCTGGAAAGTGGACGGCGGGAAGCCGGCCTGGCGGCGCTCGTTCAGCAGCGCTGCCGCGTAGCCGTCGAAATCGTGGGCCACCAGCGCGTGGTACAGCGGGTGGTCCGGCCATTGCGTCTGGATCAGCACCTCGCCCGGCGCGTCGGCGCGGCCGGCCCGGCCGGCCACCTGCATCAGCTGCGCGAACAGACGCTCCGAGGCGCGGAAATCGGCCGAGTACAAGCCGCCGTCCGCGCCCAGCGCCGCCACCAGCGACAAGGTGCCGAAATCGTGGCCCTTGGCCAGCATCTGGGTGCCGACCAGGATGTCCACCTCTCCGCCGTGCACCTTGCGGTAAACCTCGTCCCAGGCGTCCTTGCGGCTGGTGGTGTCGCGGTCTATCCGCAGCACCCTGGCTTCCGGCAGCATGCGCTGCAGCGCCGACTCCAGCCGCTGCGTGCCCTCGCCCAGCGGTTTGATGTCCGGATCGCCGCAGTCCGGGCAGGCGCGCGGCACCGGCTCCTCCCAGCCGCAGTGGTGGCAGCGCAGCTTGCGCTCCATCAGGTGCACCACCAGTTTGGCCGAGCAATGCGGGCAGCCGCTGGTCCAGCCGCAGGCGGTGCAGGCGACCACCGGCGCGAAGCCGCGGCGGTTGATGAACACCAGGCTCATCTCCTTGCGCGCGAGCCTGGCCTTCAGCGCGTCCAGCACCGCTTCGGACAGGCCTTCGGCCAGCTTCTTGCGCCGCGTGTCCACCAGCCGCACGTCCGGCAGCCTGGCCGCGCCGTGGGCGCGACGGGTCAGCGCCAGCTTCTTGTAGCGGCCGGCCTCGACATTGGCCACCGTCTCCAGGCTGGGCGTGGCAGACCCCAGCACGATGGCGATGCCGGCGCGGCGCGCGCGCCACACCGCCAGATCGCGGGCGTGGTAGCGCAGGCCATCCTGCTGCTTGAACGAGCCGTCGTGCTCCTCGTCCACCACGATCAGCCCCAGCCGCGGCAAGGGCGTGAACACCGACAAGCGGGTGCCGATCACCACGTCGGCGTCGCCGTGCCAGGCGTCCAGCCAGCCATGCATGCGCTCGCCGTCGGCCAGGTGGCTGTGCTGGACCACGATGCGGCTGTCGGGAAAACGGTCGGCGAAGCGATTGATCAGTTGCGGCGTCAGATTGATTTCCGGCACCAGCACCAGCGTCTGCCGCTTTTCGGCCAGCCGCTCGGCGATCAGCCGCAGGTAAACCTCGGTCTTGCCGCTGCCGGTGACCCCGTGCAGCAGCCAGGGCTGGAAGCCTTCGCTCGCCGAAAGCGCGGCCAGCGCCGCGCCCTGCTCTTCGTTCAGCGCCGGCGCGCGCCCCAGCCGCAGCGGCGGGCGCTCCGGCGTCGTACGCTCGGCCTTGCCTTCGGCCAGCCAATCGGCCAACAGCTTGCCGGCCTGCGGCGTCGCCGCCTTGGCCTCGGCCAGGCTCAGCGGGCCATCTTGCAGTGCTTGCCACAGCGCGAGACGTGCTTTCTGCCGCGCCGGCGGCGGCTCGCCCAGGCCGGCGGCGGTCAGCGCGAAGGGGCGGCGGTCGGGACGGACCACGTCGCGCGGCTCGCGCAGGCCGGTGGGCAAGGCGGTGAACAGCGTCTGGCCCAGCGGGTGGTGGTAGTAGTCGGACGCAAAGCGCGCCAACGCCAGGAATTCTTCCGGCAGCGGCGGCAGCCCATCCAACACGCTGTCTATGCACCGCAACTTGGCGGAATCGATCTCCTCCACACCCTCCCCGGGTATCGGCGTGACCACGACGCCACACATGCGGCGATTGCCGAAAAAAACGCTCACTCGCGCCCCCGGCATGACGGGCGATTCAGTCAGGTAGCTGAACGTACCCCCCAAGGGGACGTCCACCGCCACCTGAACCCGTACCGTCCCGTTCATCTTTTCTCCTCTCCGGGTGCAAATCCTGCTGCGACAAGGCTTTGCCTCCGCTGTGCACAGATCTTGTGGATAACTTTGTGAACAACCAGGGTGATAGCGGGCAAAAAGCCATGAAATCAGTGTTTCCACTAGATTGCACAAAAATTAATCAGATGTAAATTTCTTTATTTTTCAAAGGCTTACGAATATTGATTTTTTTTGCCTCGCGCGCTTGACAAGGTTTCGCCCAAGGTCTAGGCCGTGTGCATAACTCGCGGATCACCAGCCCCGCCAGCTGTCAACCCGCACGATTCGCACAAGAAACATCAGTATTGTCGCTAGGCGCAAATACGCAACGCGAACGATGGAAAGCGGGTTTATACCCCCTCGGCCCAAGTGATGGGCCTTGCGCCGATAATTTAATAAAACCTTAAAAAATCAGCATCTTTTCATCACGACAGCCGCAATCAAGCGTTCCAATGCACCGACATGGGGCAGCGCGGCCAAGCGACTGCCCCAAGAAATGGCATCAAACCGAGCCGTGATATTCGCGCGACAAACGGTGGACCGCGTCCACCAGCGCGCCAGCGTGGGCGGGGTCCGCGTATTGGGAAATGCCGTGGCCCAGATTGAACACGTGGCCGCTGCCCTGGCCGTAGCTGGCCAGGATGCGAGCCACTTCGCGCTCGATGGCCGCCGGTTCGGCGAACAAGGCGTTGGGATCGAAATTACCCTGCAACGCCACCTTGGCGCCGACGCGCGCGCGCGCCTGGCCGATGTCGGTAGTCCAGTCCAGGCCCACGCAATCGGCGCCGATGGCGGCGATGTCTTCCAGCCATTGGCCGCCGCCCTTGGTGAACACGATCACCGGCACCCTGCGGCCGTCGGCCTCGCGCTTGAGGCCGGCGACGATGCGCTGCATGTAGGCGAGAGAGAATTCGCGATAGGCGGCATGGCTGAGCGCGCCGCCCCAGGTGTCGAAAATCTGCACCGCCTGCGCGCCGGCATCGATCTGGGCGTTCAGGTAGGCGATCACCGACTGGGTGTTCGCCTCCAGAATGTGGTGCAGCAGTTCCGGGCGGCTGTACAACATCGCCTTGACGTGGCGGAAGTCGTCGGAACCGCCGCCTTCCACCATGTAGCAGGCCAGCGTGAACGGGCTGCCGGAAAAGCCGATCAGCGGCACGCGGCCATCCAGCGCCTTGCGGATGCTGGCCACCGCGTCGAACACGTACTGCAGCTTGCCCATGTCGGCCGGCGCCAATGCGCGGATGGCGGCCTCGTCGCGCAGCGGGCGCTGGAACTTCGGTCCCTCGCCCTCGGCGAAAAATAGGCCCAGGCCCATCGCGTCCGGCACGGTCAGGATGTCGGAAAACAGGATGGCCGCGTCCAGCGGGAAACGGTCCAGCGGCTGCAGCGTCACTTCGGTGGCGTAGTCCGGGCTGGTGCACAAGCCCATGAAGCTGCCGGCGCGCGCGCGGGTGGCGCGGTATTCCGGCAGGTAGCGTCCGGCCTGGCGCATCATCCAGATCGGGGTGTATTCGACCGGCTCCTTCAGCAGGGCCCGCAGGAAGGTATCGTTTTTCAGCTGGGTCATGGCGTCACGCGGCTATGGAAGTCAGCGCGCATTATACCCGCCGCGCGAGCGGGCGTCCCCGTCCAGCCGCCATTCCATTATCATGCCCATATCGCCCGCCGCCGTCTTCCGCGGGCCCCTCCCGCGCCGCCCGCGCATCGACAGAAAGGAAGCCGCATGACCGCCGTACGCAGCGAAACCGACAGCTTTGGCCCGATAGACGTTCCCGCCCGCGCGCTATGGGGCGCTCAGACCCAGCGCTCGCTCGCCCACTTCCGCATTTCCAGCGAAACCATGCCGCCGGAGCTGGTCCTGGCGCTGGCGCGGGTCAAGCGCGCCTGCGCCGAGGCCAACCGCGAGCTGGGCAAGCTCGACGACGCCAAGGCCGCCGCCATCATCGGCGCCGCCGACGAGGTGCTGGCCGGCCGTCACGACGGCGAATTCCCGCTATCGATCTGGCAGACCGGCTCTGGCACCCAGAGCAATATGAATATGAACGAGGTGCTGGCCAACCGCGCATCCGAACTCCTGGGCGGCGATCGCGGCCAGTCGCGGCTGGTCCACCCCAACGACGACGTCAACCGCGGTCAGTCGTCCAACGACATCTTCCCCACCGCGATGCACGTCGCCGCAGCGACGCAGCTGGCCGAGCGGCTGCTGCCGTCGCTGGGACAGCTGCGGCGCGCGCTGGAAACCAAGGCCCAGGCCTTCGCCGACGTCGTCAAGATAGGCCGCACCCATCTGCAGGACGCCACGCCGCTGACGCTGGGCCAGGAGATATCCGGCTGGGCGGCGCAGCTGGAGCTGGCCGAGCAGGCCGTCGCCGCCGCATTGCCCATGCTGTGCCAGCTGGCGGTGGGAGGCACCGCGGTAGGCACCGGCCTCAATACCGATCCGCGCTTCGGCGCCGCCGCTTCGGCGCGGCTGGCGGAACAATGCAACCTGCCCTTCGCCAGCGCCGACAACAAATTCGCCGCGCTGGCCGGCCATGAGCCGCTGCTGTTCGCCCACGGCGCGCTGAAAACGCTGGCCGCCGCGCTGATGAAGATAGCCAACGACATCCGCTGGCTGGCGTCCGGCCCGCGCAGCGGCTTGGGCGAGCTGTCGCTGCCGGAAAACGAGCCGGGCAGCTCCATCATGCCGGGCAAGGTCAATCCCACCCAGTGCGAGGCGATGACGATGCTCTGCTGCCAGGTGCTGGGCAACGACGCGGCGCTGGCGGTCGGCGCCGCTTCCGGCAATTTCGAGCTCAATGTGTTCAAGCCCCTGATCATCCATAACTTCCTGCAAAGCGTCCGCCTGCTGGCCGACGGCATGGACAGCCTGCGCGAGCACTGCGTGGACGGCATGGAGGCCAACCGCGCGCGCATCGCCGAGCTGATGGAACGCTCGCTGATGCTGGTCACCGCGCTGAATCCGCACATCGGCTACGACAAGGCCGCCGCCATCGCCAAGCACGCCCACCATCATGGCCTGACGCTGCGCGAGGCGGCGCTGGCGCTGGGACATGTCAGCGCCGAGCAGTTCGACGCCTGGGTGCGGGCGGAAGAGATGGTGTGACGCGGATCAGGGTCGGAACCACAACTCGCGCCGCGACAGCGGCGTGGCCTCCGGCAGCAGCGGGTTGGGCAGCTCGATGATGACGCGGCCGGACAAGCCCAGCCCGCGCAGATGTTCGTCGTTGAAGGCGTGGAAGACCTGGTCGAAACTGCCGTCGGCCACGCTCTTCTCCAGCCCCTGGCGCAACATGCCGGCCAGCTCGGGCCGTCGCGGCGCGACGAAGAAGTAGAAGGCGGTGGGATAGTGAAGCAACAGCCTGGGCTCCAGCATCAGCCCCTTGCTGTTGGGCGACGCCAGCTCCTGCCTGACCTCGATCACGCTGCGCGGAAAGTAGTCGTAGCGATGCTGGCGCAGCATGGAGAACAGATTGGGATAATCGGGGCTGGTCACCACCGGCAAGCCCGCCTGGCGCAAAATCCAGGTGTCCGGCCAGTCCTGGCCCTGTCCGGCGCGGAAAGCGGCCAGCTGTTGCCGGGTTTTCACGCCCTGGAGCAGCCGCGGCCTGTCGGCGCTGATCAGCGGCACCCGCCAGCCGATCAACCCCTTGTCCAGAGGGATGCGCACCGCCAGCAGCCGCTGCTCCCGCTCGCGGCTGGTCATGCCCCAGAACAGATCGACTCCGGCGTCGCCCCGGATCATCTGCTCCATCGCGCGGCCCTGGTTCATGTCGCGGGCGGCGGCCAGCTCGCAGCGCCGGCCCATCTGGCTGCACGCCAGCTGCAGCAGCGCCTGCATGTACGGCCAGTGCGGGTCGTCGTCGCCGGACACCAGCGCGTAATGGATGCTCATGGCCTCCGGCTGCGCGCGGGCGGCGCCGCACAGCGCGCATAGCAGGCACCACCACAGCGCTTTCCTCATGATCGGCCCCTTGTCGTACCGATATTATGGCAAGCGATCACAACCAGCCCAAGCCGCCGGCGACGCCCCCCGCCGCGCCACCCAGCAGCAGCAGCCATACCGGGTTCCAGTTGCGCCGCCAGGCCAGCAGCGCCACCAGCATGCTCAGCGCCCAGCCGGCCAGCTCGCGGTTGGCCGCCTGCAGCAGCAGGCAGGCGCTGGCGCCCACCAGTCCCACGGTCAGCGGCAGCAACGCGCGCGACAGCAGCCTGGCCAGCACGCCGCCCTGGTTGGCCGACCACCAGCGCGACACGTAAAAGCTCAGCAGCGACGAGGGCAGGCACATGCCCAGCATGCTGACCAGCGCGCCCGCCACCCCGGCCACCTGCCAGCCCACCAGGCTGACCACCAGCACATTGGGGCCGGGCGCCGCCTGGGCGATGGCGAACAGCTCGGCGAACTGGCCCGCGCTCATCCAGCCCTCGGCCACCACCAGCCGCTGCAGCTCCGGCAGCAACACGTTGGCGCCGCCCACCGCCAGCAACGACATCAGGCTGAAATGCCACAGCAGCACCAGCAGGATCATTCCGCCCCCCTTTCTCGGCTGAGCCAGGCCAGGAGCAAGGCCAGCGGGACCGCCCCCAGCAACACCCACAGCAGCGGCAGCCGAAACACCGCGATGGCGGCGAACGTGGCTCCCACCACGCACCCCGTCCAGGCGCGCCGCTCCAGCCGGGACAGCAGGCGCAGCGCCATCGCCAGCAGCAAGCCGGCCGCCGCCGCCGCCAAGCCGTGCATCACGTGTTCGACCAGCGGCAACTGCCGGTAGCGGCCATAGACGGACGCCAGCAGCAGCACGATAGCCATCGGCGCCAGCAGCAAGCCGCACACAGCCGCCAGCGCGCCGGACGGTCCATGGAAGCGCGCGCCGATCGACACCGCCATATTGACGATATTGGGACCGGGCAAGACCTGACACAGGCCCAGTTGCTCGGCGAAATCGGCCTCCGAAAGCCAGCCCCGGCGCAGCACCAGCATGCTGTGCGCCTGCGGCAGCACACCGCCGAAACCGCTGACGCCGATGGAGAAGAAGCCGGCGAACAGCTCGCGCCGGCTGGGTAAGATCAGATCGCTATTCATGCCTTGACACTACTCTCTGGCATCGGACGGTACAAACGAGAATTTCTGACAGGGGCGGTCACCTCCGCTCACAGCGCGCCCAGCCGCTCGACGATGAAGGCGGAAAATGCCCGCAGCTTGGGCAGCGGCTGGCGGTCCGCAGGATAGATCAGGTGCATGGGCTTGGGGTCCGGCAGGTAGCCTTCCAGCAGCGACGCCAGCCGCCCCGCGGCCACATCCTCGGCCAGCAGCGCCTCCGCCTGCAGCGCGATGCCCGCTCCGGCCAGCGCCAGCTGGCGCAACGCCTGTCCCTGGTTGCATTGAAAACGGCTGGCCTGGATCTGGACCCCATGCCGGCGCGCCAAGGCCTCCCAGCCGTCATCGCGCCGCCAGCGGCTGAAGCCCAGGCAGTCGTGGCCGGCCAGGTCGGCCGGCGACTCGGGCCGGCCGCGCCGGGCAAGATAGTCCGGCGACGCGGCGATCATCATCCGGTAAGGCCGCAGCCGCCTCGCTACCAGGCCGGAATCGGCCAGATGGCCGATGCGGAACACCGCGTCGTAGCCGTCGGCCACCAGATCCGCCAACTGATCCGACAGCTCCAGCTCGACGCCTATCTCCGGGTAAAGCGCCATGAACTCCGCCAGCAGGGGCGCCAGCCGCAGCGTGCCGAACGTCACCGAGGCATTGACCCGCAGCACGCCGCGCGGCTGCTCGCGCAGCAAGGCGGCGGCATCCTCGGCGGCGGCCAGCTCGGCCAGTATCGCCCGACATCGCTGATAGTAGTGCCGCCCCAGCTCGGTCAGTTGCTGGCGGCGGGTAGTCCGCACCAGCAGCTTGCCGCCCAGCCGCGCCTCCAGCGCGGCGATGTGCTTGCCCACCATGGGCTGCGACAACCGATAAGCGTCGGCGGCGGCGGTGAAGCTGCCCTTCTCCACCACCACGACGAATAATTCCATGCTGAGCAGGCGATCCACCGATTAAAAACTCCAGGTTATCAATCTTGTTCATCATAGCGGATTAATCAATCCAGGGAATCCGCGCACACTGCAGACATCGCAACCCGCAATGGAGAACTCCCATGAAAATCCTGCTCGTCGGCGCCAGCGGCACGCTGGGCCAAGCCGTCCGCCAAGCCCTGTCCCGCCATCAAATCCTCGCCGCCGGCCGCAACAGCGGCGACCTGCACGTCGACATCACCGACAGCGCCAGCGTGCGGCGAATGTTTGAACAGGCGGGACGGCTGGACGCCATCGTCAGCGCTACCGGCAGCCTGCACTTCGGCCCTCTGGCCGAGATGAGCGCCGCCGACTTCCGCATCGGCCTGAACGACAAGCTGCTGGGCCAGATCGACCTGGCGCTGACCGGCCAGCACTATCTGAACGATGGCGGATCGATCACGCTGACCAGCGGCATCATCAGCGCCCAGCCCATCCGCCACGGCGCCAACGCCACCGCGGTCAACCGCGCGCTGGAAGGCTTCGCCGCGGCCGCCGCGCTGGAGCTGGGCCGCGACCGCCGCATCAACGTGGTCAGCCCCAACGCGCTGCAGGAATCGTGGGGCGGCTACGCGCCCTACTTCCCGGGCTTCGAGCCGGTGCCGGCGGCGCGCGCCGCGCTAGCCTACGTTCGCAGCGTGGAAGGCATCGCCAACGGCCAGACGCTGACGGTGTGGTGAATCCTCAGGCTGGCCGCATCTGAAGAGGCCGCCGCGAGAGCCGCATGCCGCCCCCAACGCCCGTCCGCGCCGGGCCTATACTGCATCAGCCGCCATGCAGGGGAAGCCTCGATGAAATCCATCCTGTGGGGCGGGCTGGCGCTGTTGCTGTGCCTGCCCGCCGCCCGCGCAGAACCGATCCCCGCGTCCAGCCAGGCGATAGAGCCCTGGGGCGATCCCGCCACCGGCGACGGGCTGACGCCGCGCTACCTGCGCTGGCTGGCGGATCAAAGCGGCCTGCAGCTGACTCAGGACACTCGCCCGCTCCCCCGGCTGGTGGAGGAGCTGAAGAGCGGCCGCGACGCGCTGGCGCTGATTACCGCGTCCCCGGAGCGCGACGCCTTCGGCCTGGAGCTGTGCCGTCCCACCGACATCCGCCTGTCAGTGATCCATCGCAGCGCCCCCCATGCGCTGCGAGTCGAGGATTTGAAACAACGCCCGGTCGGCATTCTGCGCGGCACCCACACGCTGGACGCCTTCATCGCGCGCAGCGGCGCCGAGCGGGTTCTGGTGGCCGACATGCGCCAGGGCATGGGCATGCTGCGCATCGGCCGGCTGGACGCGATGATGTGCGTGCGCCCCGGCTGCGGCCGCGTGCTGCGCGAAGTGTCGCGACCGTCCGACAATTGGTCGGAACTGGCGATCAGCCGCGAACCGATGGCGGTCTACGTCTCGCGCGCCCATCCGCTGGCCCGCGACGCGGCGGCGCTGGCGCGGCTGCAAGCCGCCTGCCTGTCGCCGCAAGGCCGCGCCAAGATGGCGGAATTGCTGGCCCTCTACGACTAGCCATGAAAAACCCCGCGGCCAGCACTGGCGGCGGGGTGGCGGAAACGGAAAGCGGATGGATCAGATATCCGCTTCTACCTCGTTGCCCTTGGCTTCCATCCAGCCGCGGCGGCTGGACGCCTCGCCCTTGCCCATCAGCATCACGAACATGTCCAGCGTCTCCTGCAGCATGCCGGGGCGCACCTGCACCCGCACCAGGCGGCGCGTGTCCGGGTTCATCGTGGTGTCCTTCAGCTGCTCCGGGTTCATCTCGCCCAGGCCCTTGAAGCGGGAAATGCTCCACGCGTTCTCGCGCACGCCCTCGCTGCGCAGGCGGTCCAGGATGGCGGTCATCTCGCCCTCGTCCAGCGCGTACAGCTTGCGCGGCGGCCGGGTCTTGCCCTGGCCCAGCACGTCCACGCGAAACAACGGCGGCTGGGCGATGTAGATGTTGCCGTTTTCCACCAGCCGCGGGAAATGGCGGAAGAACAGCGTCAGCAGCAGCACCTGGATGTGCGAGCCGTCCACGTCGGCGTCGGACAGGATGGCGATCTTGCCGTAGCGCTGGCCGGACAGGTCCGGCGCGTCGTTGGGGCCGTGCGGATCCACGCCGATGGCGACGGAGATGTCGTGGATTTCGGCATTGGAGAACAGCTGGTCCTTGTCGGTCTCCCAGCTGTTCAGCACCTTGCCGCGCAGCGGCAGGATGGCCTGGTATTCCTTGTCGCGCGCCAGCTTGGCCGAGCCGCCGGCGGAATCGCCTTCCACCAGGAACAGTTCGTTGCGCTCGATATCCTCGCTCTCGCAGTCGGTGAGCTTGCCAGGCAGCACGGCCACGCCGGAGCCCTTCTTCTTTTCCACCTTCTTGACGGACTTGAGGCGGCTCTGCGCCTGGCGAATGGCCAGCTCGGCGATCTTCTTGCCGGCTTCCACATGCTGGTTCAGCCACAGTTCCACCGGATCCCGCGCCAGGCCGGAAATCAGCTTCAGCGCATCGCGGCTGGTCAGCTTGTCCTTGGTCTGGCCCTGGAACTGCGGGTCCAGCACGCGGGCGGACAAGACGAAGCGCACGCGGCTCCACACGTCCTCGGCCATCAGCTTGACGCCGCGCGGCAGCAGGTTGTGGTGGTCGACGAAGCTCTTCACCGCGTCGAACACGCCGGCCCGCAGGCCGGCCTCATGGGTGCCGCCTACCGGCGTCGGAATCAGGTTGACGTAGCTCTCGCCGCTGGCGCCGTCCTCGAACCAGGCCATCGCCCACTGCGCGCCCTCGCCCTTGGCGAACTGCTCGTGGTCATCGCCGATATAGGCTTCGCCGGCGAACAGCGGCGCCACCGGCTCGTCGTCGCCGCACAGCTCGGCCAGATAGCTCTTCAGGCCTTCCGGATACTGCCACACCTTCACTTCGTCTCCGCTGGGCTTTTCCAGCGTCAGCGTCACCGCCACGCCTGGCAGCAGCACCGCCTTGGCGCGCAGCAAACGCTCCAGTTCCGGCATGGAGTAGCGCGGGCTCTCGAAATACTTGCCGTCCGGCCATACCCGTACCCGGGTGCCGCTGGTGCGCGGACCGCAGTCGCCCACTCTGGCCAGGGGCTCGATCACGTCGCCGCCGGCGAACGCCAGGCGGTGCACCCCGCCCTCGCGCCTCACCTCCACCTCCAAGCGGGTGGACAGCGCGTTGGTCACCGACACGCCGACGCCGTGCAGGCCGCCGGAGAAAGCGTAGGCGCCGCCATCCTTCTTGTTGAACTTGCCGCCGGCGTGCAGCCGGGTGAATACCAGTTCCACCACCGGCACGCCTTCTTGCGGATGCAAGCCCACCGGAATGCCGCGGCCGTCGTCCTCCACCGTCAGCGAGCCGTCCTGGTGCACGGTGACGGCGATCTTGCGCGCGAAGCCGCCCAGCGCCTCGTCGGCGGCGTTGTCTATCACTTCCTGGCAGATATGGGTGGGATCGGTGGTGCGGGTATACATGCCGGGCCGCTCTTTCACCGGCTCCAGCCCCTTCAGCACCCGTACCGAGGATTCATCGTATTGTTGTTGAGTCATGTTCTGGTCTTGCCCTGTCGGCGCTTCACGTCGACGCCGTCCTTGATGGACGGCACAAATGAAGACAGCGGGCATCGCCCGCCGTCGCTGTACTGCGAATATCCGTTCCCCCGCTCACTGCTCGCTCTGGCTGGAGGTGCGCGCCAGATAGGCGTGATGGCTCTCCACCCCGCGCAGAAAGCGCGCCAGTTCGGACAGCGCGCGCTCGTAAACGTCGTGCTTGAACTCGATCACCGCGTCCACCGGCGCCCAGTAGTCGTTCCAGCGCCAGCCATCGAACTCCGGATGGTTTGTCGCGCGCAGGCAGACGTCGCTGTCCCGCCCCACCAGCCTGAGCAGGAACCAGATCTGCTTCTGGCCCTTGTAACTGCCGCGCCACTCGCGGCGTACCCAATTCGTCGGCACCTCGTAACGCAGCCAGTCGCGCGTGCGTCCCAGTATCTTCACGTGCTGAGGCAGCAATCCCACCTCCTCCAGCAGTTCGCGGTACATCGCGGCCTCCGGGCTTTCGCCCGGCTTGATGCCGCCTTGCGGGAACTGCCAGGAATGCTCGCGCACGCGCTTGCCCCAGAACACCTCGTTCTTGGCGTTGGTGAGGATGATTCCGACGTTTGGGCGGTATCCGTCCCGGTCCAGCATGGAAAAAACCTGCAATTCGTTAGTTACCGGAATTTTTGCACATTTCGGCCCGCCTTGCCACGCGCCGCCCCCCGTCCCAAGGAAATACTGCTTGACTCAGGTCACCATGGCCGGGCGGCCACTCCCCCAAACAGGCCAAACGATGCTACGATTCGCCGATTGAACGTCATTCCACCTCGCATTCATGGCACTCCTGCTCAACCGCCCCACGCTGTCGCGTCTTCCCTGGCTCCCGCTGAAGCCGGAGGACTTCACCACCCTGCTGCAGACCGCTGATTTCCGCCTGCGGCTGCTGGAGGCGATAACGGCCGCCACGCGTCGCGTCTACATCTGCGCGCTGTATCTGGAGAACGAGGAAGCGGGTCAGGAAGTGCTGGATGCCCTGTACCAGGCCAAGCAGCGCCAACCTCAACTGGACATCCGCATCATGGTGGACTGGCATCGCGCCCAGCGCGGCCGCATCGGCGAGGATCAATCCTTATGCAATGCCAGCTGGTACCGCGCCGAAGCCGCCCGCCGCGAACTGGATATCCCGATCTACGGCGTCCCGGTGCAGACCCGCGAGCTGTTCGGCGTGCTGCACCTGAAAGGCTTCGTCGTCGACGACACCGTGTTCTACAGCGGCGCCAGCCTCAACAACGTCTACCTGCACAAGCTCGACAAATACCGCTTTGACCGCTACCACCTGCTCCGCAGTCCGGAGCTGGCCGACGCGATGGCCGGCTTCATGGCCGAGCAGTTCTTCAACGACCCGGCAGTATTCCGCCTGGACAAACCCACGCCATCCACCCGCAGCATACGCAAGGAAATCCGCCAGTTCCGCGACAAGCTGTCCCACAGCCAATATCGTCCCGACGCGCCCCGCCTCGCTTCTCAGGACGAATTGGCGGTCTGCCCGGTGGTCGGCATCGGCAAAGGCAACCGGCTCAACCGCGCAATCCTGGATGTGATCGCCAGCGCCGAGCGCCGCCTGTTCATCTGCACGCCTTATTTCAATTTTCCGCGCGCGGTAGTGCTGGAAATCAACCGCGCGCTGCGCCGCGGCGTGGAGATAGACATCGTAGTCGGCGATAAAACCGCCAACGATTTTTACATCCCGCCCGAACAACCCTTCCGCGTGATCGGCGCCCTGCCCTATCTGTACGAAGTGAATCTGCGGCGCTTCGCCAAACGCCAGCGCCAATACTTGAGCCGGGAACAGCTGCGCATCCACCTGTGGAAGGACGGCGACAATACCTATCATCTGAAAGGCATCTGGAGCGACGACCGCCTTATTCTGCTGACCGGCAACAACCTGAACCCGCGCGCCTTTCGCCTGGACCTGGAAAACGCGCTGCTGTTGCGGGACCCGCGCGGCGAGCTGCGCGCCCAAGGCGAGGCCGAACGGCAAAGCATACTGCGTCACACCTCTCAGCTAAGCCACTACCGCCAATTGGAAGACATGCGCGCCTACCCGGAACGGATCAAGAAGCTGCTTACCCGCCTGAGCCGGGTGAGAATAGACCGCATGCTCAATCTGATGCTCTAACGGCGTCGCCCTCCACGGTCTCCAGCCCCGCCTAACGCGGGGCTTTTTGCCGCCATCGGCTATCATTAGGCGGTAAGTCTCGGCCGGCATGGAGAGCGCGATGCGAGCAACCGTCAAAGTGGAGACCCGCAACCTGGCGGTTGGCCACGATTACGCCGAGAAGTGGCAGGAGGTGCTGGACCTGCTGGCTAGCATGGTCAGCATTCCGGCGGCGCTGATCATGCGGGCGCAGCCGCCGCAAATCAAGGTATTCCTGTCCAGCAACAGCGACGGCAATCCCTACGAGGAGGAGGAGATGGCCGACCTGGGCACAGGCCTCTACTGCGAAACGGTCATGGCCCGCCGCGGCGAGCTCATCGTGCCCAATGCGCTCGCCGACCCAGGCTGGGACAGCAATCCCGACATCAAGCTGGGCATGATCTCCTACATGGGCATGCCGCTGATCTGGCCCAATCAGGACGTGTTCGGCACCATCTGCGTGCTGGACCGCGAAGAAAACCCCTACAATCCCACCTACCGCGAGTTGCTGGCGCAGTTCCGCTCCATGGTGGAGCGCGATTTGCGCCAGATATACAACGACAAGGCCCGCGCGCAGGAGGACGCCGCGCTGCGCGCCGAAGAAGCCGAGCGGGTTCGGCGCGAATTCGATCTGCTGCGCGCAGGCGAACAGAAGGCTTTGCAAGCGCTCAGGGAAAGCGAGGAGCGCTGGCACTTCGCGCTAGAGGGCGCCGGCGACGGCGTCTGGGATTGGGACATCGCCAGCGGCGACATCTTCTTTTCCCCACGCTGCCGGCAGCTGCTTGGCCTCTCCCGGGCAGCCGAAATCGCCGGCTTCAAGCTATGGCAAACCGGCATCCATCCCGACGATCTCCCCACCGTGCTGGCGGACCTCGCCAGCCATCTGCGCCAACCACAAGGCTCCTTCGTCACCGAGCACCGTTTTCTCAAAGGCGAGGACTGGGTCTGGCTGCTGGGCCGCGGCATGGTGGTCAGCTGCGACGCGCAAGGCCAGCCGCTACGGATGATAGGCACCTACTCGGACATCAGCGAGCGCAAACAAGCAGAAGAAGAATTACAGCTGCTGAACAGCCACCTGGAAGAGCGGGTCGCCACCCGTACTGCCGAATTGAAAAAGGCGATGCAGCAGATCAGCAGCGCCGAGAAGCAAGCGGCTCTGGCCCGCATGGTGGCCGGCATGGCTCACGAGCTGAACACCCCTATCGGCAATATCCTGCTGTGCTCGTCACAAATCCAAGCCGACGTCACCGGCATCGTCAAGGCCGATGCCGACAAGCAGCTTTCGCGTAAAACATTGCAGGAATTTCTGGAAAAAACGGCGGAAAGCTGCGAATTGCTGCAAAGGAATAGCGCGCAAGCAGGAGATCTGATCAGCCGCTTCAAGCAGATTGCGGTAGACCAACTAGACCAGCCGCGGCGCAGCTTTCACCCCGCCAAGATCATGGCCAAATTGCTGCAAACGCTGCTGCCGCCGGAGCACCACCTCGGCATTCGCATCGAGCTGCAGATACCACAGGAACTGGTGCTGGAAAACTATCCCAGCGCGCTGGAACAGTTGGTCTCCCACCTGGTCGCCAACTCTCTGGCCCATGGCTTCGATGGGCGCAACCAGGGAATGATCCGGCTATCCGGCTATCCATGCAACGGGCGCAGCACAATATCGAGCTGCGCTACAGCGATGACGGCAAGGGAATAGACGGCGAGCTTCAGAGCAAGGTATTCGACCCCTTCTTCACTACCCGCATGGGCCAGGGCGGAGTGGGACTCGGCCTCGCCTTGGTCCACAACATCGTCCACGTGATACTGAAGGGCCAGGTCCGACTGGAAAGCGAAACGAGGCAAGGCGCCAGCTTCATCATCACCTTCCCCGCCGAATAAGTATCCACGCAGCCATAAAACCGGAAGCTTTGCGGCCCCGGCTCATTGAGCCGGGGCCGCAAAGCACAAAGCCCAGCTCGATAGAGCTGGGCTTGTGTATGAGGCGTCTGGCGGTGTCCTACTTTCACATGGCGAATGCCACACTATCATCGGCGCTAAGATGTTTCACGGTCCTGTTCGGGATGGGAAGGCGTGGGACCATCTCGCTATGGCCACCAGACATAAACTGGCACAAACTGAAAGAAGCCTGAACCAGAGATGTTCTCTGATTCTGAATATTCGGTATCTGATCGTGTCGCACACACTCTATCTTCGTCACTTAGTTCTCTAAGTCACTCAAATGATAGGATCAAGCCTCACGAGCAATTAGTATCGGTTAGCTTCACGCCTCACAGCGCTTCCACACCCGACCTATCAACGTCCTGGTCTCGAACGACTCTTCAGGGAGGTCAAGCCTCCAGGGAAGTCTCATCTTCAGGCAAGTTTCCCGCTTAGATGCTTTCAGCGGTTATCTCTTCCGAACTTAGCTACCCGGCAATGCGACTGGCGTCACAACCGGTACACCAGAGGTTCGTCCACTCCGGTCCTCTCGTACTAGGAGCAGCCCCCGTCAAACTTCCAACGCCCACTGCAGATAGGGACCAAACTGTCTCACGACGTTTTGAACCCAGCTCACGTACCACTTTAAATGGCGAACAGCCATACCCTTGGGACCGGCTACAGCCCCAGGATGTGATGAGCCGACATCGAGGTGCCAAACACCGCCGTCGATGTGAACTCTTGGGCGGTATCAGCCTGTTATCCCCGGAGTACCTTTTATCCGTTGAGCGATGGCCCTTCCATTCAGAACCACCGGATCACTATGTCCTGCTTTCGCACCTGCTCGACTTGTCGGTCTCGCAGTTAAGCTACCTTTTGCCATTGCACTATCAGCACGATTTCCGACCGTACCTAGGTAACCTTCGAACTCCTCCGTTACACTTTGGGAGGAGACCGCCCCAGTCAAACTGCCTACCATGCACTGTCCCCAATCCGGATCACGGACCAAGGTTAGAACCTCAAACACACCAGGGTGGTATTTCAAGGACGGCTCCACCAGAACTAGCGTCCTGGCTTCAAAGCCTCCCACCTATCCTACACAAGTCTGTTCAAAGTCCAATGCAAAGCTACAGTAAAGGTTCACGGGGTCTTTCCGTCTAGCAGCGGGGAGATTGCATCTTCACAAACACTTCAACTTCGCTGAGTCTCAGGAGGAGACAGTGTGGCCATCGTTACGCCATTCGTGCGGGTCGGAACTTACCCGACAAGGAATTTCGCTACCTTAGGACCGTTATAGTTACGGCCGCCGTTTACCGGGGCTTCGATCAAGAGCTTGCACCCCATCACTTAACCTTCCGGCACCGGGCAGGCGTCACACCGTATACGTCCACTTTCGTGTTGGCACAGTGCTGTGTTTTTGTTAAACAGTCGCAGCCACCGATTCTCTGCGACCTGTCAAAGCTTCATCCGCAAGGGACTACACCTCAACAGGCATACCTTCTCCCGAAGTTACGGTATCAATTTGCCGAGTTCCTTCTCCTGAGTTCTCTCAAGCGCCTTAGAATTCTCATCCTGCCCACCTGTGTCGGTTTGCGGTACGGTTCTTGTGTAGCTGAAGCTTAGTGGCTTTTCCTGGAAGCGTGGTATCAGTCACTTCAGGTCCGTAGACCCTCGTCATCACTTCTCGGCGTTAAAGAAGAGCGGATTTGCCTACCCTTCACGCCTACCGGCTTAAACAGACTATTCCAACAGTCTGATGACCTAACCTTCTCCGTCCCCACATCGCACTACACAAAAGTACGGGAATTTTAACCCGTTTCCCATCGACTACGCTTTTCAGCCTCGCCTTAGGGGCCGACTCACCCTACGCCGATGAACGTTGCGTAGGAAACCTTGGGCTTTCGGCGAGCGGGCTTTTCACCCGCTTTATCGCTACTCATGTCAGCATTCGCACTTCTGATATCTCCAGCATCCCTTACGAGACACCTTCACAGACCTACAGAACGCTCCCCTACCACGCACAGTAAACTGTGCATCCGCAGCTTCGGTTATCAGTTTGAGCCCCGTTACATCTTCCGCGCAGGACGACTCGACCAGTGAGCTATTACGCTTTCTTTAAATGATGGCTGCTTCTAAGCCAACATCCTGGCTGTCTAGGCCTTCCCACTTCGTTTACCACTTAACTGATCATTTGGGACCTTAGCTGGCGGTCTGGGTTGTTTCCCTCTTGACAATGGACGTTAGCACCCACTGTCTGTCTGCCAAGCTCGCACTTTCCGGTATTCAGAGTTTGCCATGGTTTGGTAAATCGCAATGACCCCCTAGCCATAACAGTGCTTTACCCCCGGAAGTGATACTTGACGCACTACCTAAATAGTTTTCGGGGAGAACCAGCTATCTCCGAGTTTGTTTAGCCTTTCACCCCTATCCACAGCTCATCCCCTAGTTTTGCAACACTAGTGGGTTCGGACCTCCAGTGCGTGTTACCGCACCTTCATCCTGGCCATGGATAGATCACTCGGTTTCGGGTCTACGCCCAGCAACTAAAGCGCCCTATTCGGACTCGGTTTCCCTACGCCTCCCCTATTCGGTTAAGCTTGCTACTGAACGTAAGTCGCTGACCCATTATACAAAAGGTACGCAGTCACGGAACAAGTCCGCTCCCACTGTTTGTATGCATCCGGTTTCAGGTTCTATTTCACTCCCCTCCCGGGGTTCTTTTCGCCTTTCCCTCACGGTACTGGTTCACTATCGGTCGATCATGAGTATTTAGCCTTGGAGGATGGTCCCCCCATCTTCAGACAGGATTTCTCGTGTCCCGCCCTACTTGTCGACTGCCTAGTTCTTGCGATGCGTTTTCGTGTACGGGGCTATCACCCACTATGGCGGTCCTTTCCATGAACCTTCCACTAACGCAACTCATAACACAGTCAGGCTGTTCCGCGTTCGCTCGCCACTACTTACGGAATCTCGGTTGATTTCTTTTCCTTCAGCTACTTAGATGTTTCAGTTCGCTGAGTTCGCCTCCTCTGACCTATGGATTCAGTCAGGGATCTCCTTGCGGAGGGGTTTCCCCATTCGGACATCGCGGGATCAAAGCTCTATTGCCAGCTCCCCCGCGCTTTTCGCAGGCTTACACGTCCTTCATCGCCTATGATCGCCAAGGCATCCACCAGATGCACTTAGTCGCTTGACCCTATCATTTCAGTAACCTAAATTACCGCAACAACAGAGAGTGTTTGTGCGACGACTGCACCGCCCCTTTTGATATGGCGACGCAGCCTTAGATACAATCAAATACCCAAGATGACGATTCATTCAACATGCAGAATTAACTCCATGTCGTTTGTCTCGCCGTCTTTATATATTCGGCTTCTTCAGTTTGTTAAAGATCGGGCGTTTATACAACGCAAACAGAATCCAACTCTTCCGAATTCGATTTTGTTTGCGATGGTGGAGGATGACGGGATCGAACCGACGACCCCCTGCTTGCAAAGCAGGTGCTCTCCCAACTGAGCTAATCCCCCTCTTTTTGGGTGATGCTGCGTTGCTCAGTCGCTCATGTGCATAAGCACATGCCGCTCCTTCGCGCCTTGCCTGACCCAAAAAATACTGGTGGGTCTGGTAGGACTCGAACCTACGACCCCTGCGTTATCAACACAGTGCTCTAACCAGCTGAGCTACAAACCCAGTAGTCGTTTGATACCACATCCTTTTCGATCAAAATCCAGCAGATCCAGGCGAAAGCTGACGACGTGTACATCGAGTACACGAGGAAGCTTTCAACGCAGAGCTGCGCCGATTTTCATCGAAAATGCCCTTAACTTGAATAACCGATAGGCTGTAAGTACTTGGCAATCGCCATTCTCTAGAAAGGAGGTGATCCAGCCGCAGGTTCCCCTACGGCTACCTTGTTACGACTTCACCCCAGTCATGAATCCCACCGTGGTAAGCGGCCTCCTTACGGTTAGCCTACCCACTTCTGGTGAAACTCACTCCCATGGTGTGACGGGCGGTGTGTACAAGACCCGGGAACGTATTCACCGCAGCATGCTGATCTGCGATTACTAGCGATTCCGACTTCACGCACTCGAGTTGCAGAGTGCGATCCGGACTACGATCGGTTTTCTGAGATTAGCTCCACCTCGCGGCTTGGCAACCCTCTGTACCGACCATTGTATGACGTGTGAAGCCCTGCTCATAAGGGCCATGAGGACTTGACGTCATCCCCACCTTCCTCCGGTTTGTCACCGGCAGTCTCATTAGAGTGCCCAACTTAATGATGGCAACTAATGACAAGGGTTGCGCTCGTTGCGGGACTTAACCCAACATCTCACGACACGAGCTGACGACAGCCATGCAGCACCTGTGTTACGGCTCCCTTTCGGGCACCAAGATATCTCTACCAAGTTCCGTACATGTCAAGAGCAGGTAAGGTTTTTCGCGTTGCATCGAATTAATCCACATCATCCACCGCTTGTGCGGGTCCCCGTCAATTCCTTTGAGTTTTAACCTTGCGGCCGTACTCCCCAGGCGGTCAACTTCACGCGTTAGCTACGCTACCAAGGATTCAAACCCCCAACAGCTAGTTGACATCGTTTAGGGCGTGGACTACCAGGGTATCTAATCCTGTTTGCTCCCCACGCTTTCGTGCATGAGCGTCAGTGTCATCCCAGGGGGCTGCCTTCGCCATCGGTATTCCTCCACATCTCTACGCATTTCACTGCTACACGTGGAATTCTACCCCCCTCTGACGCACTCTAGTCGTGCAGTCTCCAATGCCGTTCCCAGGTTGAGCCCGGGGCTTTCACATCAGACTTGCACAACCGCCTGCGCACGCTTTACGCCCAGTAATTCCGATTAACGCTTGCACCCTACGTATTACCGCGGCTGCTGGCACGTAGTTAGCCGGTGCTTATTCTTCAGGTACTGTCATCCCCGCCAGGTATTAACCAGCGGGATTTCCTCCCTGACAAAAGTCCTTTACAACCCGAAGGCCTTCTTCAGACACGCGGCATGGCTGGATCAGGCTTGCGCCCATTGTCCAAAATTCCCCACTGCTGCCTCCCGTAGGAGTCTGGGCCGTGTCTCAGTCCCAGTGTGGCGGATCATCCTCTCAGACCCGCTACTGATCGTCGCCTTGGTGGGCTCTTACCCCACCAACTAGCTAATCAGACATCGGCTGCTCGTATAACGCGAGGTCTTTCGATCCCCCGCTTTCCCCCTCAGGGCGTATGCGGTATTAATCCGGCTTTCGCCGAGCTATCCCCCATTACACGGTACATTCCGATGCATTACTCACCCGTTCGCCACTCGCCACCAGGAGCAAGCTCCCGTGCTGCCGTTCGACTTGCATGTGTAAAGCATGCCGCCAGCGTTCAATCTGAGCCAGGATCAAACTCTTCAGTTCAATCTCAAGCAAATTTTCTGGCACGCAAGTTCAAAGAAATAAACAAGTATCTCTTGTCTCTTGCAGTGCAAGTGTCGGCTTTCGCCAAGCACTTACACCTATCGGTTATTCGTTCTGTTAAAGAGCAGTGCCTTCGCTGCTTTCGTCACACCGGAGAACCGTTTCGTTTCCGCTGTTTCGTTCGCTGCGTCAGCTGAGGAGGCGAACTATACGCCCGGGCCCCGAACCCGTCAACACCTTTTGCGAGAAAAAACGAACTTTCTTCGACCCGCCCACGCAAGGCATTGATTTGCAAGAAAAGCGGCCGAAAGGGATATTCATGAAAACGCAAAACGCCGCTTGAAAGCGGCGCTTCGACAAGGCTGCGGCCCTGCTATGGCTTGGCCGCAGCCTGCGTTTCCGGCTGCAAATACGGCAAAAAGGCGTTGACCACCTCCGGCGCGTCCGGTTTGGTGCGGGTGCCGATGCTGATCACCTTGCCGGCGTCGGGCAAGACCAGATACTTGTGGAAGTTCCACATCGGCGCGTCGTCGGTGGCGGCGATCAAGTCCTTGAACACCGGCTGGGCATCCGAACCCCTGACATGCCCCTTACCCGCCATCGGGAAGGTCACGCCGTAATTGGCCTGGCAGAAGGCGCCGATCTCGCTGTTGCTGTCCAGCTCCTGCAGGAAGTCATTGCTGGGAAAACCCACCACCATCAGTCCGCGCGGACCGTACTGCTTATATAAAGACTCCAACTGGGTGAACTGCGGCGTGAAGCCGCAATGGCTGGCGGTGTTCACCACCAGCAGCGGCCGGTCGGCATACTGGCACAGGTTGATCTGCCCGCCCATCAGCCCCGGCACGGTATGGTTCAGCAAAGCGGGACAAGCGGCCAGCACGGCCTGCCCCCACAACATCAATACGACTCCCCAGCGTTTCATCGCATCCTCCTAGCCAAACCGGCAGATGGTTCGGCGCTCGCTTCATATAAGAATAGGGCAATGCGCCCATGCATTGCCCTATCGTCTCACATCGCGAAAACGGATGCCCGTCGCCTGTCATTCCTGCTGGCTGGCGATTTCGGCCCTTACCTTGTCCATGTCCAGATCGCGCAGGCTCTGGATCAGTTGCTCGAACTGAGCGCCCATCATCGCGCCGGCCTGATTGAACACCATGATGCCGTCCTTGACCGCGATCAACGTGGGAATGGAGCGGATGTTGAAATGAGCGGCCAAATCACGCTCGGACTCGGTATCGATTTTGCCGAACACGATGTCCGCGTGCTTTTGCGAAGCCGCCTCGAACACTGGGCCGAACATCTTGCAGGGACCGCACCACGGCGCCCAGAAATCCAGGATGACGAGGCCTTCCTCTTTCATATTGGCGTTGAAGTTATCGGCATTCAGATTGATAAAGGCCATGATTGTCTTCTTTCATTCGATGCGCCCGCCGATCGCGGGCTGTTACGAATTAAGATATGAGCGCGCCGGGACCATTACAAGAAGCGGCCCCAGTTGTATTTTTCAATCCCGCCGATAGCCTGTCGTCAGCCGATGAAAGGCAGCGCCAAGTACAGCTTGATCACGATGGCGTTGACGATATCGATGAAGAAAGCGCCCACCATCGGCACCACCAGAAAAGCCAGATGCGAAGGACCGAAGCGTTCGGTCACCGCCTGCATATTGGCGATGGCGGTTGGCGTGGCGCCCAAGCCGAAGCCGCAATGGCCGGCAGCCAACACCGCGGCGTCGTAATTACGCCCCATCACCCGGAAGGTGATGAAGATGGCGTACAAAGCCATGGCTGCGGTTTGGGCCAACAACAGCACGAATATCGGCAGCGCCAACGCCGCCAAATCCCATAGCCGCAGCGACATCAGCGCGATGGCCAAAAACAGCGACAGGCTGACATTACCCAATACCGACACTTCGCGCTCGAAGATCTTGTACCAACCCAGCGCCGACAAACTGTTGCTGATCAACACGCCGACAAACAGCACGCAAACGAAGGTCGGCAGCTCCAGCGCCGTGCCTTTCAGGCCGGCGGCGATAAAGGAGCCGGCCATCAGGCAAACAGCGATCAACGCCAGGGTTTCGATGAAGGAGTGAGTGGTAATCAAGCGTTGCGCGTCCGGCAACTCGAAAGCCAACGGCGGATCGTCGGCATTATGCTGCGCGCCAGGCGCTTGCACCCGCTTCACCAGGAAGCGAGCGACCGGACCGCCGATCAGGCCGCCCAGCACCAAGCCGAAGGTAGCGCAGGCGATGGCCAACTCGGAGGCGGAAGCAATCCCGTATTTGGATGAGAACGTGCCCGCCCACGCCGCGCCGGTGCCATGGCCGCCCGACAGCGTGATGGAGCCGGCCAACAAGCCCATCAGCGGATCCAGGCCCAGCAGGCTGGCCAGCGCCACGCCCAGCGTGTTCTGCACCAACAACAGGCCCACCACCACCGCGAGGAAGACGCCAACCGCCCTGCCGCCCTTCCTCAGGCTGGCGAGATTGGCGTTAAGGCCGATGGCGGCGAAGAAGGCCAGCATCAGCGGCGCCTGCAACGAGGTGTCGAAACGCACTTCCATGCCGGAAAATTGGCGCCAGGCCAGTAGCGACAAAGCGATCACCAAGCCGCCGGCGACAGGCTCGGGGATATTGTAGGCGCGCAACGCGCCGACGTGGAGCACCAGCTTGCGCCCCAGCAGCAGGACCAGCGAGGCCGCCACCAGGGTGCCGTAGAAATCGAGTTGGATCATCGGTTCTCCTCTTTTTTGATTTTGAGCGAAGATGCGCTTTCCGCCCAAGCCGCGACGCCGACCGACAAGCCTGATTGAGCCCGCCCGGCGCCTAGGAGCCGGTCTCGACGCCAAAACTCCAAACGGAACGCGCGCAGCCGTTCGAAAGAGGAAATCCCGACAAAGTTCTTGTAAAAACTATTTACAGCCGCTTCGACTCATCCGCGCCGCTCGATGCGCCAGCATTGATGGATCTTGCGATTGCGAAAATCATCCGGCACCGACTGCGCGCTGACATCCCGTATCCGATAATCCTCATGCAGCCGTTCATCCAGTTGGAAACTGCGCAAGTTGTTGGAAAAGTATAGCCAGCCGCCCGGCGCCAGCAACGCCATCGCGTAATCGATCAGCCAGACGTGGTCGCGCTGCACGTCCAGGATGTCGCGCATCTTCTTGGAATTGGAAAAGGTGGGCGGGTCCATCACGATCAAGTCGAACTGTTTGCCCGCCTCCACCGCCTCTTCCAGGTACTGGAACACGTCTGCGCGCACCAGCCTGTGCCTGGCGAGATCCAGGCCGTTGAGTTCAAAATTGCGGCGCGACCAGTCCTGATAGGTATTGGACATGTCCACCGTTTCCGACGACACCGCGCCGCCGGCCCCCGCATAGACAGTGAAGCTGCCGGTATAGGCGAACAGATTGAGAAAGCGCTTGCCGGCCGCCTCGTCGCGCACCTGCTTGCGAGTGTTGCGATGATCCAGAAACAAGCCGGTGTCCAGGTACTGCTCCAGATTGACGATGAAGCGCAGACCGAACTCCTCGACGATGAAGTCCTCGCCCTCCACGCCTTCCTTTTCGTACTGGCTGACGCCTTTCTGCCGGCGGCGGTTCTTCAGCGTGACGGCGGCGGCCGGAATGCCGGTCACTTGCGCGATGGCGGCCACAACCGCGTCTATCCACGCGCGATACGCGTCATCGTCCATCTCCCAGCCGGTATCGTACTCCTGCAGATGCACGCGCTGGCCGTAAACATCGACGGCGAAAGGAAACTGCGGCACGTCCTTGTCGTAGACCCGCCAGGCATCCAGCCCCTGGCGTCGCGCCCACTTGGCGTAATGCTTGTAGTTCTTGGCCAGACGGTTGGTGAAGGCGCTGACGTCCTGCATGGCGTATCCTCGAAAGCTGCAAAACAAACGCGCCAGCCCTAGGCTGGCGCGACTCGGTGTTCAAACCCGCATTATAAGATGCTATTGCTCGGAGTACATCGACAGCATCTTCAGGTACACCGGTTCCGGCAGATACTGGCGGATCACGCTTTCCCAGCCGCGCGGACCAACCAGCCCCTTGACCATGGTCGACGACACTTCCGCGTATTCGCGCGGCGGCAGCAAGAACAGCGTGGTGATATCGGGGTGCAAATCCGAGTTGATGTAGCGCATCGTGCGCTCGTATTCGTAATCGCTAGCGGTGCGGATGCCGCGCACGATGTAGTTGGCGCCGACGCTCTGCGCGTAGTTCACCAAAAACTGATTTTCGAAGACATCGACCCGCAGCTTGCTGAATCCCGAAGTCACCTCGCGCAGCAACGCCACTCGCTCCTCGACGTTGAAAGTGCAGTGCTTGTCCGGATTGACGCCAACGGCGACGATCAGCTCGTCGAACAGCTCCACCGCCTCGCGTATCATCCACAAGTGGCCGTTGGTCACCGGGTCAAAGCTGCCGGCATAGACGGCTCGTTTCAATTGACGTTTTCCTTTGGCTTTGATGGTGTTTTCCATGACGACTGTATCTTGCGTAGAGAGGGGTGGTAAAGAATTTTTTGTGCGGCGCGACAAAACTTTGCCACGCCGCACAAGCTGTCAAAAAACGGTCATAACTGACAGTTAATCATCCAGCTGACGCCGAATTTATCACTAAAACAGCCAAAAAGCGCGCCCCAGAATGTCTTGTGCAACGGCACCGTCACCTGGCCGCCCACACTCAAGGCGGCGAAAATCCTCTCCGCCTCGGCGGTATCGCCATCCAGATTGATCGACAAGGATATCTGCTGGCTTGGCGCGGCAGGCCTGTCGGTATCGGAGATCATCAGCGCGTTGGCGCCGAACGTCAGCCGCGCGTGCATGATCCAGTCGGGATCGATGCCCCCCATCGACGGCATATCCTTGGGCGCGTCGGCGTAGCGCATCAGCACCGCGACATCGCCGCCCAAAGCCTCGCGGTAGAAGTTCAGCGCCTCTTCGGCGCGGCCGTGGTTGAAGTTCAGATACGGATACACATGCATGGCAAGCCTCCGTCGGGGATGGGTAGGCCAGTGTACGACGAGGCCATCCGGCGATGAAATCAAAAAAAGCCCGCGACGACGCGCGCCGCGGGCCCATGATGCCGATTTGGTCTCAGCCGTTGATCTCCTCCGCCCGATGGCAAGCCACCATGCGGCTGTCCAGCTCGCGCAGCTGCGGCACTTCCGCCTTGCAGCGCTCATTGGCGTGCGGACAGCGCTTGTGGAAAGCGCAGCCGGACGGCGGATTCAGCGGACTGGGCAGCTCGCCCTCGATCTTGATCTTGATGCGGCGGTCTTCCGGATGGATGGACGGCGTCGCCGACAGCAAAGCCTGGGTATAAGGGTGCAGCGGGCGCTCATACACCCGGTTCTTGTCGCCCACCTCCACCGCGCGGCCCAGATACATCACCATCAGGTCGTTGGCCACGTGCTCCACCACCGCCAGATTGTGCGAGATGAACACATAGGCTGTGTTGAACTCCTCCTGCAGATCCATGAACAGGTTCAGCACCTGCGCCTGGATGGACACGTCGAGCGCCGAGGTCGGCTCGTCCGCCACCACGATCTTGGGGTTCAGCATCATCGCGCGGGCGATGGCGATGCGCTGGCGCTGGCCGCCGGAGAACATGTGCGGGTAGCGGAAGTAATGCTCCGGCCGCAGGCCGACGCGGGACATCATGCTCCTCACCTTCTCCTCGCGCGCCTTGGCGGACAGATCGGTGTTGATCAGCAGCGGCTCGGACAGCTGATCGCCTATCTTCTGGCGCGGGTTCAAGGAACCATAGGGATTCTGGAACACCATCTGCACCTTGCGCCGCATCGCCTTCAGCTCGGCGCCGCCGGCCTTGGCCGCGTCCTGGCCGTCCAGAATCAGCGAACCGGACGTCGGCTGCTCGATCAGGGTCAGCTGGCGCGCCAGCGTGCTCTTGCCGCAGCCGGATTCGCCCACCACCGCCAGCGTGCGGCCGGCCTCCAGCTCGAACGACACGCCGGCCAGCGCCTTCACCTGCGCCTTGGGCTTGAACAGGCCCTGGGCCACATCGTAATAACGGGTCAGATCTCCCGCCTGCAAAACCTTAGCCATGCTGCTTCTCCTTGGCCAGCAACGGGTAGTGGCAACGCACCGCGCCATGATCGTGCGCGGTCAATCCAGGCCGCTGGCCGCGGCAGTTGTCCTGCGCGTACGGGCAGCGCGGCGACAGCAGACAGCCGTTGGGCCGGTCGTACTGGCCGGGCACGATGCCGGGCAGCGTGGACAAACGGCGCGCGCCCTTGCTGTGCTCTGGGATCGACGACAACAGCGCCTCGGTGTACGGGTGGGCCGGATGGCGGAAGATCTCCGGCACCGCGCCCATCTCCGCCGCCTGGCCGGCGTACATCACCACCAGCCGCTGCGCCACCTCGGCGACCACGGCCAGATCGTGCGTGATCAGGATCAGCGCCATGTTCTGGCTCTTCTGCAAAGACACCAGCAGCTCCATGATCTGCGCCTGGATGGTCACGTCCAGCGCGGTGGTCGGCTCGTCGGCGATCAAGAGCTTGGGGTTGCAGGCGATGGCCATGGCGATGGCCACGCGCTGGCTCATGCCGCCGGACAGCTGGTGCGGATAGGCGGAGAGCCGCGACTCGGCGGCCGGAATCTCCACCAGCTGCATCAGCTCCAGCGCGCGCGCCTTCAGCGCCGCGCCGCGCAGTCCCTGGTGCACCTTCAGCACTTCCATGATCTGGTAGCCGACGGTGTAGCTGGGGTTCAGCGCCGTCATCGGGTCCTGGAAGATCATCGAAATGTCCTTGCCGACGATCTTGCGGCGGCCGCGCGCCGAGATGGTCAGCAGGTCCTTGCCGTCGAAGCTCAGCTCGTCGGCCACGATGCGGCCCTGCCCTTCCAGCAGGCCCATCATCGCCATCATGGTGACGGATTTGCCGGAGCCGGACTCGCCGACGATGCCGACGATCTCGCCCTGATCTACCGACAGCTCCAGTCCCTCCACCGCGCGGAACGGGTTTTTCTCAGAGCCGAATTCGACCGAGAGATTCTTGATTTGCAACAGACTCATGTTCTTATCCTCAGGCGGCGCGCTTCAGCTTGGGGTCCAGCGCGTCGCGCAGGCCGTCGCCCATCAGGTTGATCGCCAGCACCGACAGCAGAATGGTCAGACCCGGCAGGGTCACCACCCACCAGGCGCTCTCGATGTAGTCGCGGGCCGAGGCCAGCATGGTGCCCCATTCGGCGGTCGGCGGCTGCACGCCCAGGCCCAGGAAGCCCAAGGCGGCGATTTCGAGGATGGCGGAGGAAAAACTCATGGTGGCGTGCACGATCAAGGGCGCCATGCAGTTGGGCAGCACGGTGACGAACATCAGCCGCAACAAGCCGGCGCCGGCCACGCGCGAGGCCACCACGTAGTCGCGGTTCAGCTCGGTCATCGCCGAGGCGCGCGTCAGCCGCACGTAGGCCGGCAAGGACACGGTGGCGATGGCGATCATCGCGTTCATCAGTCCCGGCCCCAGAATGGCCATGATGGCCACCGCCAAGAGCAGGGACGGCAAGGCCATCATGATGTCCATCAGCCGCATGATGGAAGCGCCCAGCGCCTTGGGGAAGAATGCGGCCAGGAGCCCCAGGACCACGCCCGGCACCAGCGCCATCACCACCGACATCAGGCCGATGAACAACGACAGCCTCGCGCCGTGGATCAACCGGGACAGGATGTCGCGGCCCAGCTCGTCGGTGCCGAACAGAAACTGCAGGCTGCCGCCTGACTCCCAGGCGGGAGGCGTCAACATATGGTCGCGGTATTGCTCGATCGGGCTGTACGGCGCGATGACGGGCGCCAGCAGCGCACAGGCGACGATGAACAGCACGAAGGCCAGGCCGGCCACCGCGCCCTTGTTGTGGGAAAAGCCCTGCCAGAACTCCTTCAGCGGAGACGGATAGGACAGCGCCAGGTCGGCCGTCTGCGCGGCCGGGGTTTGATTGCTTTGGCTCATATTGCGTCCCTGCTTACTTGGCGTGACGGATGCGCGGATTGGCGATGCCGTACAGGATGTCGACGATGAAGTTGGTGACGATCACCAGCGTGGCCACCATCAGGATGCCGTTCTGCACCACCGGGTAGTCGCGGCGGGCGATGGCGTCGATCAGCCATTTGCCGATGCCGGGCCAGGAGAAGATGGTCTCGGTCAATACCGCGCCGCCCATCAGCGTGCCGACCTGCAGGCCGATCACGGTCAGCACCGGGATCAGCGCGTTGCGCAGGGTATGGATGAAGATCACCCGCGCCGGCGACAGGCCCTTGGCCCGCGCGGTGCGCACATAGTCCTCGCGCAGCACTTCCAGCATCGACGAGCGCGTCATCCGCGCGATCACCGCCAGCGGAATGGTTCCCAGTACGATGGACGGCAGGATCAGGTGGCTCAACGCGCTCTTGAACGCGCCGGCGTTGCCCTCGGGATCGGCCGCTTCGGCCAACCAGCTGTCGATCAGCATGAAGCCGGTCTTGGGGTGAATGTCGAACATCAGGTCCATCCGGCCCGACACCGGCGTCCAGCCCAGCTTGACCGAGAAGAACATGATCAGGATCAGGCCCCACCAGAAGATGGGCATCGAGAAGCCGGTCAGCGAAATGCCCATCACGCCGTGATCGAACAGCGAGCCGCGCTTGATCGCGGCCAGCACGCCGGCCAACAGCCCCCATACCATGGCGAACAGCAGCGCGGACAGCGCCAGCTCCAGCGTGGCGGGAAACAGGGTTTTGAACTCGGTCCAGACGCTGGTCTTGGTCACCAGAGACTCGCCGAGGTTGCCGTGCAGCAAATTGACGACATAGTCGAAGTATTGCGCGTACAGCGGCTTGTCCAGCCCCAGCCGGTGCAACGCTTCGGCATGCATTTGGGGATCGAGCGTGCGCTCGCCCACCATCACTTCCACCGGGTCGCCGGGGATCAGGCGGATCAGCGCGAAAGTCAGCAGCGTGATGCCGAAGAAGGTGGGCACCAGCAGGCCCAGCCTCCGCAAAATGAATGAAAACATGGATACCTCTCCCGGACGCGCGCGACGGCGCGCGGCCTCAGACCTAGACATCGCGTGCAAGGAATCCGTACAGGAAAGGGAAAAACGGCAAGACGCGCCAAAGGCGCGAAGGAGAGAATCGGGTGCCGGGCAGCGGACTGGCAACTAAACCACCCACCAGCATTAGCTGCATCCACTGCCGCGGCAGGAAAGACAATACCAGCGCCCCGCCCTATTCCGCTTGACGCAGGTCAACCCGCCATCATCGCGGACGCCCCGCCTCTATTCTCACTCTCTATTCCTGTGCAGACACTGCCATGCCAAGGCGCCCGCCTTCTCTACCGGAAGACTGGTCCGCCGCGGCACTTACGCCAGGCGGACGGAGCCGCAGCCCCGCCGCCGATTACGATTACGCCTTGCAGTACATCAGGCTTACTTGACGCTGACGCCGTAGAAGGAGTTCAGGCCGAACGGACTCACCTTGAAGCCCTGCACCGACTTCAGCATAGGCTGATTGACGGTGGAGTGGGCGATGGTGGTCATCGGCACCTGCTGCTTCACGATCTCCTGCGCCTTCATGTACAGCTTGGTGCGCTCGGCCACGTTGGTGGTGGTCTTGCCCTTCTGGATCAGGTCTTCGAACGGCTTGTAGCAGAACTTGGAGAAGTTGTTGCCGTTCATCGCGTCGCAGCCGAACAGCACGCCCAGCCAGTTGTCCGGATCGCCGTTGTCGCCGGTCCAGCCGATCAGCATCGAGTCATGCTCGCCGGACTTGGCTCGCTTCAGGTACTCGCCCCACTCGTAGGAGGTGATCTTGGCCTTGACGCCGATCTTGGCCCAATCGGACTGGATCATCTCCGCCATCAGCTTGGCGTTGGGGTTGTACGGACGCTGCACCGGCATCGCCCACAGCGAGATGTCGAAGCCGTTCGGATAGCCGGCCTTGGCCAGCAACGCCTTGGCCTTGGCCACATCGTACGGCGCGTCCTTCAGGTTCTTGTTGTACGACCACTGGGTCGGCGGCATCGGGTTGGTCGCGGCCTGGCCAGCGCCCTGGTACACAGCCTGCAGGATGGCCTTCTTGTTGATGGCCATGTCCAGCGCCTCGCGCACTTCCAGCTTGTCCAGCGGCTTGTGCTTCACGTTGTAGGCCAGGTAGCCCAGGTTGAAGCCGGCCTGGGACATCACATTCATCCGCGGGTCGGCCTTCATCGCGGCGATGTCGGTCGGACGCGGATAGGTGGTGATCTGGCACTCGCCGGCCTTCAGCTTCTGGTAGCGCACCGACGGGTCGGTGGTGATCGCGAACACCAGGTTGTCCACCTTCGGGCCGTCAGCCTTGTTCCAGTAGTCCTTGTTGGCGGCGAAGCGGATCTGCGCGTCCTTCTGATAGCGCTTGAACACGAAGGGGCCGGTGCCCACCGGCTGCTGATTGATCAGCTGCGGCTTGCCTTCCTTCAGCAACTTGTCCGCGTATTCGGCGGACTGGATCGAGGCGAAGCTCATCGCCAGGTTCTGCAAGAAGGCGGCATCCACCTTCTTCAGCGCGAACTTGACGGTATATGGGTCTACCTTCTCCACCTTGACGATGTTTTCGTCCATGCCCATGTCGGTGAAGTAGGGGAATTCGGTCGGATAGGCCTTACGGAACGGATTGCTCTTGTTGAGCATCCGGTCGAAGGTGAAGGCCACGTCATCGGCGTTGAAATCGCGAGTCGGCTTGAAATAGTCGGTAGTCTGGAACTTCACGCCCTTGCGCAGATGGAAGGTGTAGGACAATCCATCCGGGGACACTTCCCACTTGTCGGCCAAGCCCGGGATCACCTTGGTCCCGCCGCGCTGGAATTGGACCAGGCGGTTGAACACGGTTTCAGCGGAGGCGTCGAAGTCGGTGCCGGAGGTGTACTGGCCCGGGTCGAAACCCGCCGGGCTGCCCTCCGAACAAAACACCAACGTTCCAGCGGCCTGAGACGCCACGGAAGCCCCAGCGATCGCGCTCGCAACCAGCAACTTCTTGAAAGCTTGCATAATGTTTCCCTTCCTTTGTACAGACTGATTAGTCTTTTCTGATATTCCGCCTGAGCATGTTTGGACTCGGCTGGTGGGGGATACATTATTCACAGAGGGCGCTTTTGACAAGCGCCCTCTCGCTTTTCATGCGCGATTCGCCTATGACAATTCGTAAACGGAAAGTGAACTACGCGCGGCGCAATATGACGGAACCCACGGAATAGCCGGCTCCGAACGAGGAAATGACGCCCACATCGCCCGTGCGCAAATCATGCGAATGGAGATGGAAGGCGATGATGGAGCCTGCCGAGCTGGTGTTGGCATAACGGTCCAAAATCACCGGCGCCTCCACGGTATCCGCGTCTCGGCCCAGCACCCGGCGGGCGATCAACTGGTTCATCGCCAGATTGGCCTGGTGCAGCCAGAAGCGGCGCACCCCGTCCGGCCCGATGCCGACGCCGTCCAGATGGGCGACAATGTGTTCGCCCACCATTGGACACACTTCTTTGAACACCTTGCGGCCTTGCTGCACGAACAGCTTGTCCGACTGGCCGACGCCAGCGTCGTCGCAGCGGTTCAGGAAGCCGAAATTGTTGCGGATGTTGTTGGAAAACACCGTAGCCAGCTTGCAGCCGAGCACCTCGAAGCGGCGTTCGGAAACCGCCCCGTCCGCTCGCTCCAACACCACCGCGGTGCAGGCGTCGCCGAAGATGAAGTGGCTGTCGCGGTCGCGGAAGTTCAGGTGGGCGGAACAGATCTCCGGGTTCACCATCAGCACCGCGCGCGCCTGGCCGACTGCGACAGCATTGACGGCCGTCTGGATGCCGAACGTCGCCGACGAGCAGGCCACGTTCATGTCGAAAGCGAAACCCTCGATGCCCAGCGCCTGCTGCACCTCCACCGCCATCGCCGGGTAGGGGCGCTGCATATTGGAGCAAGCGACGATCACCATGTCGATATCCGCGGCAGTCCGCCCGGCTGCCTCCAGCGCCTGACGGGCGGCGGCCACCGCCATCTCCGCCTGCAGCGACAGTTCCTCGTTGCCGCGCTCCGGCAGATAGGGCTTCATCCGCTCCGGGTCCAGCACGCCGGCCTTGTCCATCAGGAAGCGCTGCTTGATGCCGGAGGCTTTTTCGATGAACTCGGCGCTGGATTCGGCCAGCGGCTCCATCTCGCCCGCGGCGATCTCGGCCGCGCGGGACTCGTTATGGCGGCGCACGTAGGCATTGAACGCCTCCACCAGTTCGGCGTTGCTGACCGCATGGGGAGGGGTGAACAGCCCGGTCCCGCTGATAACAACCTTATGCATTTTTTTCTGTCCTTATCCCTGTTGTGCGGGAACGAAAGCATGGCGGCCAACCCGGCCTTCCTCGGCCCAGCCGGTTGCGTCAGCCGCCACTCGAAGCCCTCGCGGGCGACCTTGCGGAATATTGCAGCGATTTTACACATCACACCAAGGTAAAAGTAAGAAATCCATAGCCTTGCGCCGTTTAAACCGAGTAAAATGCTCGACTTTGCGACGCCGGTCGCGGGTCTGCCCCCTCAATACTTGACTAAATTAGTCGGATATTGGGTATAATCGGAGGCAGAACCACCCAACCGGAACAAAACACCATGCGCCTCACCACCAAAGGACGTTTTGCCGTCACCGCGATGCTCGATCTCGCCATGCGCGAGGAAGGCGGCCCAGTCACTCTGGCCGGCATCAGCGAGCGTCAAAGCATCTCGCTGTCCTATCTGGAGCAGCTGTTCGGCAAACTCAGGCGAGCCGAGCTGGTGGACAGCGTGCGCGGCCCCGGCGGCGGCTACACCCTCGCCAAGCAAATCTGCGACATCTCCGTAGCCGACATCATCGTCGCCGTGGACGAACCGGTGGACGCCACCCAATGCGGCGGCCGCGAAAACTGCCGCGGCAGCCAGCGCTGCATGACCCACGATTTGTGGACCAACCTCAACGTCACCATTTTCGATTACCTCTCCAAGGTCAGCCTCGCCAGCCTGGTGCAAGAGCAGCATGCCAAAGAGCAGCAAGCCAAGGAGACCTGCGTAGTGCAGGACAAACGCGACAGCAACGCCCACGCCGCTGCCGGCAGCGCCCTGTGAGCGCATGAAAAATCTTGCGGAGATTATGCAAATGAGCCAGCCCAAGCTACCGATCTATCTGGATTACTCGGCCACCACCCCGGTGGACCCGCGCGTCGCCGAAAAGATGATTCCCTATCTGACCGGCAAGTTCGGCAACCCCGCCTCGCGCAGCCACAGCTTCGGCTGGGAAGCGGAAGAGGCCGTCGAGAACGCGCGCGCAGAAGTAGCCAAGCTGATCGGTGCCGATCCCAAGGAAATCGTCTGGACTTCCGGCGCGACCGAGTCCGACAACCTGGCGATCAAGGGCGCCGCCCAGTTCTACAAGAGCAAGGGCAAGCACATCATCACCGTCAAGACCGAACACAAGGCGGTGCTGGACACCTGTCGCGAACTGGAGCGCCAGGGCTTCGAAGTGACCTATATGGACGTGCTGGAAAACGGCCTGCTCGACATCGAAGCGTTCAAGGCCGCCATCCGTCCGGACACCATCCTGGTCTCCGTGATGTACGTGAACAATGAAATCGGCGTGATCCAGGACATCCCTCAACTCGGCGAGATCTGCCGCGAGAAGGGCATCATTTTCCACGTCGACGCCACCCAGGCGCCGGGCAAGGTCAAGATCGACCTGAGCACCCTGAAGGTGGACCTGATGAGCCTGTCCGCGCACAAGGCCTACGGCCCGAAGGGCATCGGCGCGCTGTACGTGCGCCGCAAGCCGCGCGTGCGGCTGGAAGCGCAGATGCACGGCGGCGGCCACGAGCGCGGCTTCCGCTCCGGCACCCTGGCCAGCCATCAGATCGTCGGCATGGGCGAAGCCTTCCGCATCGCCCGCGAGGAGATGGACAGCGAGTGCGAGCGCATCCGCATGCTGCGCGACCGCCTGTGGAACGGCATCCAGGACATGGAAGAGGTGTACATCAACGGCGACGTTGATCAGCGCGTGCCGCACAACCTCAACGTCAGCTTCAACTTCGTCGAGGGCGAAAGCCTGATCATGGCCATCAAGGATCTGGCCGTGTCCAGCGGCTCCGCCTGCACCTCCGCCTCGCTGGAGCCGTCCTACGTGCTGCGCGCGCTGGGACGCAACGACGAAATGGCCCACAGCTCCATCCGCTTCACCCTGGGCCGCTTTACCACCGAGGAAGAGATCGACTTCGCCATCGAGCTGCTGAAGTCCAAGATCGGCAAGCTGCGCGAGCTGTCCCCGCTGTGGGAGATGTACAAGGACGGCGTGGACCTGAACAGCGTTCAATGGGCGGCCCACTAAGCCGCAAACAGATTACCGGCCGCGGCGACCTGACCTTCGCGGCCCGCAGGAGATAGACATGGCATACAGCGAAAAAGTATTGGATCACTACGAAAACCCGCGCAACGTCGGTTCCTTTGACAAGGGCGACGACAGCATCGGCACCGGCATGGTCGGCGCGCCGGCCTGTGGCGACGTGATGAAGCTGCAGATCAAGGTGGGCGCTGACGGCGTGATCGAAGACGCCAAGTTCAAGACCTACGGCTGCGGCTCCGCCATCGCCTCCTCGTCGCTGGTCACCGAGTGGGTGAAGGGCAAGTCGCTCGACGAGGCGCTGTCGATCAAGAACACCGCCATCGCCGAAGAGCTGGCGCTGCCGCCGGTGAAAATCCATTGCTCCATCCTGGCCGAAGACGCGATCAAGGCCGCGGTGGAAGACTACAAGCAGAAACACGGCAAGTAAGCGGAGGCGACAGATGGCACTCACTCTTTCCGAACGCGCCGCCCAACATGTGTCCGCCTTCCTCGCCAAACGCGGCAAGGGCCTGGGCGTGCGCCTGGGCGTGAAGACCTCCGGCTGCTCCGGCATGGCTTACAAGCTGGAGTTCGTCGATGTCGAAAACACGGAAGACGTCCGTTTCGAAAGCTACGGCGTGGCCATCTACACCGACGCCAAAAGCCTGGCCTACCTGGACGGCACCGAGCTCGACTACGTCAAGGAAGGCCTGAACGAGGGGTTCAAGTTCAACAACCCCAACGTCAAGAACGAGTGCGGCTGCGGCGAGAGCTTCAACGTCTGACCGCAACCGCCCCGGGGCGGAGCGTTGACGCGCAAGCGCTCATGCTCCGCCCCGCGTTTTTCACGGCACCTTAGCTCGGAAGCACGATGAATCACGACTTCAACCAGGACTTCTTCGCCCTGTTCGGCCTGCCGCGCCGTTTCGCTCAGGACGCCTCGCGACTGGACGCCGCCTGGCGCGCCGCCGCGGCCCAGGTCCACCCCGATCGCTACGCCGCCAGCCCCGACGCCGAAAAGCGCAGCGCGCTGATGCTGGCCACCCGCGTCAACGAAGCCTACCAGACGCTGAAATCGCCGCTGAACCGCGCCCGCTACCTGCTGTCGCTGGCCGGCGTGGATACCCAGGAAGAGAACAACACCCGCATGCCGGGCGATTTCCTGATGGCGCAGATGGAATGGCGCGAGAGCATAGACGACGCCCGCCAAAGCATAGCCGAACTGGAAGCGCTGTCCGGACGCCTGCGCGCCGAAGTCAAGGCGATGCAGGCCGACCTTGAGTCCGCGCTGGACGCGCGCGCCGACTTGGACGCCGCCGCCGTTCTGGTGAGAAAATTGCGCTTCATGGAAAAGCTGGACCAGGAAATCGGCGACGCCATCGACAGCCTGCTGGACTGAAGCCGGCCCGAGCCCCGCTCCTGAGCAACGACATAAAGATCACGACATGGCCTTACTGCAAATCGCCGAACCCGGCCTCTCCGCCGCTCCCCACCAACACCGCCTGGCCGTGGGCATAGACCTGGGCACCACCAACTCGCTGGTGGCCACCGTCAAGAGCGGCTCCGCCGCCGTGCTGCCCGACGAGAATGGCCGCAGCTTGCTGCCGTCCGTGGTGCGCTACGGCGACGAGGGCGCGCTGGCAGTCGGCTACGACGCGCAGAAGGAACAGAACCGCGATCCGCACAACACCATCGTATCGGTGAAGCGCTTCATGGGCCGCGGCGTCAGCGACATCAAGGACGCCGGCAGCCTGCCCTACCGCTTCGTCGACGCGCCGGGCATGGTGCAGTTGGTCACCCGCGCCGGCGTCAAGAGCCCGGTTGAAGTGTCCGCCGACATCCTGCGCGCGCTGAAAGACCGCGCCGAAGCCAGTCTGGGCGGCGAGCTGACCGGCGCGGTGATCACCGTGCCCGCCTACTTCGACGACGCCCAGCGCCAAGCCACCAAGGATGCGGCCAAGCTGGCCGGCCTCAATGTGCTGCGCCTGTTGAACGAGCCGACAGCCGCCGCCATCGCCTACGGCCTGGACAACAGCAGCGAAGGCACCTACGTGGTGTACGACCTGGGCGGCGGCACCCTGGACGTGTCCATCCTGAAACTCACCCGCGGCGTATTCGAGGTGCTGGCCACCAGCGGCGACTCCGCGCTGGGCGGCGACGACTTCGACCACCGCGTGTTCTGCTGGCTGCTGGAGCAGGCCGGCGTCACCGCGCCGTCCGCCCACGACATGCGCCTGTTGCACACCCGCGCCCGCGAGGCCAAGGAAGCGCTGACCGACCACGCCAGCACCCGCGTCACCGCCATCCTGTCCGACGGCCAGTCGCTGGATCTGGAGCTGGACCAGGCCACGTTGCGCGCCATCACCAAAACGCTGGTGGACAAGACGCTGACGCCGGTGCGCAAGGCGCTGCGCGACGCCAAGATTTCGCCCGATGACATTCAGGGCGTCGTGATGGTCGGCGGCGCCACCCGCATGCCGCACGTGCAAAAAGCCGTCGCCGACTTCTTCGGCCGCGCTCCGCTGACCAATCTGGACCCGGACAAGGTGGTGGCGCTGGGCGCCGCCATCCAGGCCAATGTGCTGGCCGGCAACAAGCAGGCCGACGAGTGGCTGCTCTTGGACGTGCTGCCGCTGTCGCTGGGCATCGAGACCATGGGCGGACTGACCGAGAAGATCATCCCGCGCAACAGCACCATTCCGGTGGCGCGCGCGCAGGACTTCACCACCTTCAAGGACGGCCAGACCGCCATGGCCATCCACGTGCTGCAGGGCGAGCGCGAACTGGTGTCCGATTGCCGCAGCCTGGCCAAGTTCACGCTGACCGGCATCCCGCCGATGGTGGCCGGCGCCGCGCGCATCCGCATCACCTTCCAGGTGGACGCCGACGGCCTGCTGTCGGTCACCGCACGCGAGCAGACGTCCGGCGTGGAGGCCAGCATCGAGGTCAAGCCGTCCTACGGCCTGTCCGACGACGAGATCAGCCGCATGCTGACCGATTCCATGGCCAACGTTCAGGAAGACATCGAGGCGCGCAAGCTGCGCGAGGCCATCGTCGACGCCGAAAGCCTGGCGGAAGCCACCCGCAACGCGCTGTCGCAAGACGGCGACCTGCTGAACGATGCCGAGCGCGTCGAGGTGGAGGCCGCCGTCGCCGCGGTGGAGGCCGCCATCGCAGAGAACGCCACCCGCCGCGTCAACGAGGCCAGCGCCGCGCTGAACCACGCCACTGAAACCTTCGCCTCTCGCCGCATGGACCGCAATATCCAGCGCGCGCTGAAGGGCCACAAGATTACCGATCTGTAAGGATACGCCATGCCGCGCATCATCGTTTTGCCCCATCCGGACCTGTGTCCGGAAGGCGCCGTGATAGACAACGCCGAAACCGGCCAGAGCATCTGCGACGCCCTGCTCGCCCACGACATCGAAATCGAGCATGCCTGTGAGATGTCCTGCGCCTGCACCACCTGCCACTGCATCGTCCGCGAAGGCGGCAACTCGCTGAACGAGGCCGACGAACTGGAAGAAGACCTGCTGGACAAAGCCTGGGGCCTGGAGGCGCAATCGCGCCTGTCCTGCCAGGCCATCGTCGCCGACGAGGATCTGGTGATCGAGATTCCGAAGTACACGATCAACCACGCCCGCGAACATCATTGATTCCGCCTCTCGGGCAGCGCTGCCTTTGTCGCTCTCGCCTCGCCGTGCCATGTGCACTGTCTTCGGCTCGGCTTCGCGGCATCGCCGTCCGATAGACGGAATCTCTCCAGGAGACATCTATGAAATGGACCGACGTCAACGACATCGCCATCGAACTGGCCGACGCCCACCCGGACGTGGACCCGAAAACCGTGCGCTTCGTCGACCTGCACAACTGGGTGGTGGATCTGCCCGGCTTCGACGACGACCACAGCCGCGGCGGCGAGCGCGTGCTGGAAGCCATCCAGCAAGCCTGGATAGACGAAACGGAATGATGCCGTCCCCGACAAAGGCCCCCAAGCGGGGCCTTTGTCATGCGGCCACGCCGGCGCGTGAAAATCACGGCCGGCCGGTTTATCATCGAGGCACGCGCGGCGGCCTTCGCCGCGTCCCCGTCACGGAGCCGCCATGTTCACCCTGATCATCGGCAACAAGAATTACTCCCCCTGGTCGCTGCGCCCCTGGCTGGCGCTGAAAATGCTGAACGAACCCTTCCGCGAGCAGCAGATCGACCTTTACCTCTCCGACAGCAAGGCCCGCATCCTGGCCGCCAACCCCGCCGGCAAGGTGCCGGTGCTGGTGGACGACCGGCTGCGGGTCTGGGACTCGCTGGCCATTTGCGAATACCTGGCCGAATGCTTCCCCGCCGCCCAGCTGTGGCCGGACGACCCCGCGCGCCGCGCCGTGGCCCGCTCCATCGCGGCGGAGATACACTCCGGCTTCGCCGCGCTGCGGGAAAGCCTGCCGATGAACATCACGCTGCGCCAGGTGGATTACGAAAGCTCGCCGGCGCTGGAGTCGGACATCGCCCGGGCGGTCGCCATCCTGGAGGAGCTGCGCGAACGCCACGCCGCCGACGGCGGCTTCCTGTTCGGCCGCTTCAGCCTCGCCGACGCCTGCCTCGCGCCGATCTGCACCTGCTTTCTGACCTACAACGTCAAATTGCCGCCGCGATCGCAGGCCTACGTCGACCACATGCTGGCCTTGCCCGCGATGCGGGAATGGTACGCGGCGGCGGCGGCGGAGCGGCCGCGCCCATTCTAGGCCGGCCATGCGGACTGCCTAATCGCCGCCGCCCGGCATGCCGGCGGCTTCGCTTTGGGTTCCTGTCAGAGCATGTCGCAAAACGGGTGGAACTGCGCGCCATAAGTCATTAGAATGGCGCGTTTTTTACATTTTCATTACGTCAAGGATTTCACATGAGCACCCCGTTCATCATTGGCGTTGCCGGCGGCAGCGGCAGCGGTAAAACCACGGTAACCAACAAGGTGCTGGAAACCATTGGTTCCGATATGGCGGCGGTGATCATCCAGGACTACTACTATCGCGACCAGAGCCACCTGACCTTCGAGCAGCGGCTGGGCACCAACTACGACCACCCGCAGGCCTTCGACTGGCCGCTGTTGATCTCCCACATCGACGACCTGCGCAACGGCCGCGCCATCGAGATGCCGGTGTACGACTTCGCCAACCACACCCGCTCCGACCAGACCGTCACCGTGCAGCCGGCGCCGGTGATCGTGATCGAAGGCCTGTTCCCGCTGTACGACGCGGCGCTGCGCGAAATGATGTCGCTGAAGATCTTCGTCGACACCGACTCCGACGTGCGCTTCATCCGTCGCCTGAAGCGCGACATCGCCGAGCGCGGCCGCACCATGGGAAACGTGATCGAGCAGTACCTGACCACCGTTCGCCCGATGCACAACCAGTTCATCGAGCCGACCAAGCGCTTCGCCGACGTGATCCTGCCCCATGGCGCCAACGACCCGGCGGTCGACATCATCACCACCAAGGTCGCCAGCCTGATGGTGTGAGCGCCGTCGCCCGCAGACCCAAGCCGCCCCCGGGCGGCTTTTTGCTTGCCCGGTTGACGCGAGCCGCGGCGGGATGGACAATCGCCGCTCGCGCCATCCGGCGCATTTTTCGAGAAAGCATCATGCACACCATCAAACCGCGCAATCCGCTGGCTTGCGCAGCCATCCTGAAAAAGGGAGGCGCCCACGCACGCAGCCGATCCGGCCTGCGCCAATCCCAGAAACACTCATTATGGGAAGAAGTGGACGACTGGCGCGAAGAGCGCGACCGACAACGCGCCGCCGCGCGCCGCGGCCAAGACGCCGACGAGGCGTTTTTCAACGGCAAGTCCCCAAACGCAACAGGCCATCATCCGATGGCCTGTCGCTTTTGGGCTCTCGCCTGCCAACAATTCCGCACACTAGGTTTACACAAGGACACATGGCGCGCCGGTAGAATACGGCCATCTCCATCGGAAAGCCCATCATGAAACGGATCGCCACCGCCCTGCTGTTGTTGGCCCTCGCCGGCTGCGGCACGATCGGCCTGAAAAAGCCGGAAGTCAGCCTCAGCAATATCGAACCGGGCAGCAGCACGCTATTCGAGCAGAACTTCGCGGTGACGCTGCGCGTCGCCAATCCCAACCCGGTCCCGCTGAACGCCAGCGGCGTGGATTTCGAACTGCTGCTGGGAGGCGAGAAGCTGGGCGCGGGCAGCAGCAATCAGCCGGTCGCCATCCCCTCCCGCGGCGAGGGAACGGTCACGCTGCAGGTGCATACCTCGCTTGCCGCCTGGATACGGCAACTGGGCAACTGGCAGCAGCTGCCGGGCGGCAAGCTGAACTACGAGATACGCGGCAAGCTGCACGACCTGAGCGGCGTCGCCGATCTGCCTTTCGACAGCAAGGGCGAGTGGCAGCTGCCCAAACGCTGATTACTGCTGCTCCACCGCCAGGCAGTTGTTGCCGTCGAAGCTGACGCTCAGCACTTCCTTGGTCTTCTTGTCGATGACGAAATTGGTGGTGCATTCGTAATGGACGGTGCCGCCGCCGGTGACGCCGCCGCTGACCCAGCGGCCCGGCGTTTCGATCACGCGCGACTGCCCGTCCTTGTCCTGCATCGTCACCTTGGTGCCCGGCTCGAAGCGGGTGTTCTCGCGCAGCGGCTGCTGCTCGGTGCTTTCCTTGACATAAGTGTACAGGCTGTTGCCGTTCGGCATCTGCATGGTCTTGTTCGGCGCGCCCCACTGCGCCAGCAGCTCGTTGACGTCGCGGCCCTGCCAGCGATAGACCTTCTGCGCGTAACCCTGCTGAGTGGGGAACATGGAGCAGCCTGCCAGGCTCAGCGCCAGCAGCGACAAGCACAACTTCTTCATCACATGCCTTTTCTAATGGAAAATGTTGCCACATTTTCTCGTCTACGCAACGAAAACGCCAGCCCGTAGGCTGGCGCGGCAATAGAAAAACACGCTTTATTTACAATTTGAAGCGGCCGAAAGCGCTCTGCATATTGTGCGCCAGCTGCTTCAGCGACTCCAGCGTCTGCATCGCGCCCTGCAGCGCGGCGTCGGAATCCAGGATCTGGTTATTGATGGACTCGGTGCTCTGCGCCATCGCCGTGGTGGCGTTATGCTGCTCGCTGGTGGATAGCGCCACGTCGCCGATCTTGTCTATCACCTGCTGCATCGCGTCGCTGATGGCCATCAGGCGGCCGCGCGCCTGGCTGGTCAGCTCCACGCTGGTATCCACCGCGCTGACGGTGCTCTGCATATTGCCCACCGCCTTGCCGGTTTCGCCCAGGATGTTTTCCACCATCTCGCTGATTTCCACCGTCGCCTTGCCGGTGCGCTCGGCCAGCTTGCGCACTTCGTCGGCCACCACGGCGAAGCCGCGGCCCTGCTCGCCGGCTCGCGCCGCCTCGATGGCCGCGTTCAAGGCCAGCAGATTGGTCTGGTCGGCGATGTCGCTGATCACGTTGGTGATCTTGGAGATTTCCTGCGAACGCTGCTCCAGCGAAGCCAGCAATTCGGACAACTCGCCCACCGAGCGGCTGGTCTGGCCCATCTCGTCGCTGATGCGCTGCATGTCGCCGGCGCTCTCCCGCGAATGCTCGCCGGTGTTGCGCGCCAGCGCGTCGGTTTCGCGCGTCGCCTCGGCGATGTGCGAGATGCTGACGGTCACTTCCTCGATCGCCGCCGCGTTGGAGCTGGAAATATCGGCCAGACGATGGGAGTCGGCGGCCACTTGCTTCACCGCGCCGCCCACTTCGATCACGCCGTGAGCCAGGTCTTCAGCCTCGCCGCGGAGCTCGCGGAACATGCCGTTCAGACGGCCGACGAACTGGTTGAACGCCTCGGCGGTCTGCGCCACTTCATCTTCGCCGTGGATCTCGATGCGGCGGGTCAGATCGCCCTCGCCTTGCGAGATTTCATGCATCGCGTCGCGCACCTGGATCAGGCCGCGCAGCAAGCGGGTCAGGTAGCCGGAGCTCAAGGCCACCAGCACCAGCAGCACGATCGCCACGCCGCCGGCGATCAGCCAGATCAGCTGGGTCACCGGCGCCAGCACCGCCTCTTCATCGGCGGCCACGCCCATCACCCAGTCCGTGTTCGCCACCGGTTTCAACGTCACCAGGAAAGTGCGGCCATCGATGTCCAGCGGGGCGACGTCGCCGCTGCCTACCAATTGCTGGAAGCGGCTGTCGTCCAGACCCGGGATCAGCTCGTTGATCGGGCGCAGTTCCTGGCCCGGCTTGGGATAGGCGATCACCTTGCCCTGGCGGGTCATCAGGAAGGCGTGGCCGTCGCCGGCCAGCTTGATGTCCAGCACCGACTTCACCAGCTTGTCGATCAGGATGTCGCCGCCGACCACGATCTCCTGGCCCGGCGTCTTGTCGGCGATGGTGATCACCAGTTTGTCCTTGGTCTCAGGCTCGGAGTCCTTGTACGGGTCGGTGACGATCACGCCGCCTTGCGACTTGGCTTGCTGATACCATGGGCGCTGCGCCGGCTGGTAGTCGGCGCTGGGCTTGGGACGGCCCGGCACCGAATAATACATTTCGCCGCTGTCGCCATGGCCGGCATAGATGATGTTGAAGCCGCCGCCCTTGGCGATCTGCTGCAAGTAATAGCTGGCTTGCGGATCGCCGGCGCGGGACAGGCTGGCGGTGATCAGGTTCTTGCGCACGGTCAGCCATTCCGACACCAGGCCGCCTTGCAGCTGCAGAACCTGCGTGACCTCGCGCTTGGCTTCGTCGTAGGCGTGATTGCGGATATTGAGGCAGGCGATGACTGTCACGCTGATCGTGGCGACCAGGATGGACACCGCCGTCAACAAGATGAGCTTGTGTCGGATGGAGCGCATGAGATGATAAGCCGATGCTGATAAAAGCTTTATTATCCGTCATATCAGCTGCGGCGCATTGTTAAAAATAACATTATATTTAAATAATCTTGCTATCTTTTAATCAAACAACCTCAAAACTGCCTTCCGCGGAACTGTCCACTTCCTCTCTCCTATCCCGCCCGTTGCCGTTACAATCTGTACATACGCCACAGATTGCCGATAATTTGAGCCAATTCAGACAATTCAAGCCCATTTTGAGCGATACTTCAGCCTTGCCGGCCTGGCGCGCGCCACGGCCCGCCCCTTCGACCTTGTTTCCCCGGGAAGAAACGCCATGAGTAAAAGCGGCAGCCGATCGCCGACCTTCGACAAAATCATTGAAGCCAGCCTGCACCTGTTCAACCAGGAGGGCGAGCGGGTGATCACCACCAACCACATCGCCGAGCGGATGAACATCAGCACCGGCAAGCTCTACTATCACTTCCGCAACAAGGAAGAGATCATCAACGAGCTGTACCAGCGTTACGTGAAGGGCATGGCCGAACAGCTGTCCTCGGCGCTGAACCACAGCAACTCGATCGAGGCGATGGTGATGGCGATGGAAAAGACGCTGCGCCACATCTGGAGCTTCCGTTTCCTGCCCAAGAGCCTGCCCAGCCTGTTCTGCGTCAACCCCAAGCTGGAAGAGGAACATCAGCAATTGTCGCGCGGCCAGCTCAACGGCAAGCTGGGCCAGCTGTTCACCCGGCTGCGCGAGCAAGGCATGATCCTGGTGGACGACCAGCAGCTGTCCCACCTAGTGCAGCATTTCCAGATGGTGCAGACCGGCTGGGTCAGCACCATCAAGCAAAACGCCAACGCGGCGGAACTGGAAAAACTGATCCAGTCCGGCTGCCGCAGCCTGATGTTCCTGCTGGCGCCCTACGTCAGCCCGCGCTTCCAGTCGCCGTTCGAACGCGCCTGCGCGCGCTTCGCCTGACGCCGACGCGGTCCTCTCCGAACCGCCGCCATGAAACAAAACACCCCGCGAGCAATCGCGGGGTGTTTTCGTTCAGACCGGGGATCCGGACTTAGATCATGCCTTTGCTTTTCAGCAGGTCGAACATGGTCTTGCCGATTTCGGCCGGGCTGCGGGTGTAGGCGATGCCGGCCTTCTCGAAGGCCTTGAACTTCTCTTCAGCCGTGCCCTTGCCGCCGGAGATGATGGCGCCGGCGTGGCCCATGCGCTTGCCCTTCGGCGCGGTGACGCCGGCGATGTAGCCGACTACCGGCTTGGTCACGTAGGACTTGGCGAACTCGGCCGCTTCCTCTTCGGCGGAGCCGCCGATTTCGCCGATCATCACGATGGCGTCGGTGTCCGGATCATCCTGGAACAGGCGCAAGGCGTCGATGTGGCTGGTGCCCGGGATCGGGTCGCCGCCGATGCCGATGCAGGTGGACTGGCCCAGGCCCAGCGCGGTGGTCTGCGCCACGGCTTCGTAGGTCAGGGTGCCGGAACGCGACACGATGCCGATGCGGCCCGGATTGTGGATGTGCCACGGCATGATGCCGATCTTGCACTCGCCCGGGGTGATGATGCCGGGGCAGTTCGGGCCGATCAGGCGGATGCCGGCTTCATCGACAGCCTTCTTCACGTACAGCATGTCCAGGGTGGGCACGCCTTCAGTGATGCAGACGATCAGCTTCACGCCGCTGTCGATGGCTTCCAGGATGGAATCCTTGGCGAAGGCTGCGGGCACGTAGATCACCGAGGCGTCGGCCTGGGTCTGACGCACGGCGTCCTTCATGGTGTTGAACACCGGCAGGCCCAGGTGCTCGGAACCGCCCTTGCCCGGGGTGACGCCGCCTACGACCTTGGTGCCGACCTTCAGCGCCTGCTCGGCGTGGAAAGTGCCGTTCTTGCCGGTGAAGCCTTGCACCAGCACTTTGGTGTCTTTATTTACCAATACGCTCATTTTGTATTCCTCAGCTCAGTGCGGGTCTCAGGCCACGGCCTTGACGGCGGCGACGATCTTCTCGGCAGCGTCGTTCAGACCCTGGGCGGAAGTCAGTTTCAGGCCGGATTCGTCCAGGATCTTGGCGCCCAGCTCGGCGTTGTTGCCTTCCAGACGAACCACGACCGGCACGGTCACGTTCACTTCCTTCACGGCGGCGATGATGGCTTCGGCGATCATGTCGCAGCGGACGATGCCGCCGAAGATGTTGATCAGCACGCCTTGCACCGAGGTGTCGGCCAGGATCAGCTTGAACGCTTCGATCACGCGCTCTTTGGTGGCGCCGCCGCCCACGTCCAGGAAGTTGGCCGGCTGGCCGCCCTTCAGCTTGATGATGTCCATGGTGGCCATCGCCAGGCCGGCGCCGTTCACCATGCAGCCGATATTGCCTTCCAGGGCCACGTAGTTCAGGTCGAACTCGGAAGCCTTCACTTCGCGCTCGTTCTCCTGGCTCTTGTCGCGCTGGGCCAGCAGTTCCGGATGGCGGTACAGGGCGTTGGAGTCCAGATTGATCTTGCCGTCCACGCAGGCCAGCTCGCCGTTTTCGCGCAGCGCCAGCGGGTTCACTTCGAACAGGGCGAAGTCATTCTCGACGAAGGCCTGGTAGGAGCCCAGCATCAGCTTGCTGAACGCGGCGATCTGCGCGCCGGACAGGCCCAGCGCGAAAGCGGCGTCGCGCGCCTGGAACGGCTGCATGCCGACCAGCGGGTCCACTTCGATCTTGATGATCTTTTCCGGGGTCTCTTCAGCCACCTTCTCGATTTCCACGCCGCCTTCGGTGGAAACCATGAATACGACGCGCTGGCTGCCGCGGTCCACCACCGCTCCCAGGTACAGTTCGCGCTGCACCGGGTACATGTCTTCGCAAACCAGCACGCTGTTCACCGGCTGGCCGGCGGCGTCGGTCTGGTAGGTCACCAGGTTGGTGCCGATCAGGGTCTTGGCGACTTCGGCGGCTTCTTCGCGGCTCTTCACCACTTTCACGCCACCGGCCTTGCCGCGGCCGCCGGCGTGCACCTGGGCCTTGACGACGGCGAATTTGCCGCCCAGCTTGTCGTAAGCGGCAGCCGCTTCTTCCGGCGACTTGGCCAGAATGCCTTGTTGCACCGGCAGGCCGTAACGGCTCAGCAGCTCTTTCGCTTGGTATTCATGCAGGTTCATCTATGGTTTCCTTTATTGGAAATCAGACAGGTACTCGCCCCATCCTAATCTGCCTCTGCCGCTCAAAGCGGCAGCCATTTCTTCGCGGGAACACGTTTTATCATCTTGCCAGTCCCCATAACAAGACTGTTCCGAGAAATGCCACCCCCAGTGGCACTGGCAATCGCCCCCTAGCCCTTGCTGAGCAGATAAATACCGAGCAAGGAAAACTAAGGGCTGCGATGAGCAGCAAAACCCCGCGCAAGCCATCCAGCACGCCCGCTTCGTCAAAGGCGATTTTAATCACCCATACCAGCGAACCCACCATCGCCAATATCACGATAATGACCAAATACATTGCCAGGGCCATGCCGCGTTCCCGCTCAACTTAGCCGTGCAACGCGCGCTTGTCGGCGGCGAGGGCGGCTTCGTGGATCACTTCCGACAACGACGGGTGGGCGTGGACGATGCGCGCCAGGTCTTCGCTGGCGGCCTTGAATTCCATCGACACCACGCCTTCGCTGACCAGCTCGGACACCATCGGGCCGATCATGTGCAGGCCCAGGATGCGGTCGGTCTTGGCGTCGGCCAAAATCTTCACCGTGCCCTGCGCCTGGCCCAGGCCCAGCGCGCGGCCGTTGGCGCCGAAGCCCGACGTGCCCTTCTTGTACTCGACGCCCTCGGCCTTCAGCTGCTCTTCGGTCTTGCCGACCCAGGCGATCTCCGGAGAAGTGTAGATCACCCACGGGATCACGCCGAAATCGACGTGCGGCTTCTGGCCGGCGATGCGCTCGGCCACCGCCACGCCCTCTTCCGACGCCTTGTGCGCCAGCATCGGGCCGCGCACCACGTCGCCGATCGCCCAGACATTGGGCAGATTGGTGCGGCAGTGGTCGTCCACGGCGACGAAGCCGCGCTCATCCAGTTGCAGGCCGACCGTCTCGGCGCCCAGACCCTGGGTGTTCGGCACGCGGCCGATGGAGACGATCAGCTTGTCGAATTCGGCCTTCACCGCTTCGCCGTTCAGTTCGTAGCTGACGGAGACGCTCTTCTTGCCGGCCTTCACTTCGCCGATCTTGACGCCCAGCTTGATGTCCAGGCCGGTATCCTTGGTCAGCGTCTTGAACGCTTCCTTGGCGATCTGCTGGTCGGCGGCGGCCAGGAAGGTCGGCGCGGCTTCCAGAATGGTCACTTCCGCGCCCAGGCGCTTCCACACCGAGCCCATTTCCAGGCCGATCACGCCGGCGCCGATCACGCCCAGGCGCTTCGGCACTGCGGTCAGCGCCAGCGCGCCCTCGTTGTCCAGCACCAGCTGGTTGTCGGTGGCCAGGCCCGGCAGCGCGCGCGGGCTGGAGCCGGTGGCCACGATCACGTGGCCGGCTTCCAGAGTATCCACCACCTTGCCGCCGTCGGTGACTTCGATCAGCCACTTGTCGCCCTGGCGGCCCTTGAAGGCGGCCAGGCCGTGGATGTTGGCGACCTTGTTCTTCTTGAACAGGAAGCCGATGCCGGCGGCGTTCTTGTTGATGATGTCGGTCTTGCGGCTCAGCATCTGGCCGACGTCCATCTTGGCGCCGGACACGCTGATGCCGTGCTTGGCGAAATCGTGCTGCACCGCGTGGAAGTTTTCCGACGACTGCAGCAGCGCCTTGGACGGAATGCAACCCACGTTCAGGCAGGTGCCGCCCAGCGACGGCTTGCCTTCCGGGTTCTTGAACGCGTCGACGCAAGCCGCGCTGAAGCCCAGCTGGGCCGCGCGGATGGCCGCGACGTAGCCGCCGGGGCCGCCGCCTATCACTACCACATCAAACTGTTGGCTCATGGTATTCCCTTGGGGGTCAGGCCTTGCCCACTTTGAACAGCAAGGCGCCGAAAGCGATCATGAACAGCGCGATGACGATCTTGCCGAACAGGCTGTAGCGGTCCTCCCGTATCCCTTGCTGGCGTTTCTTCCAGGTGAGGAACAACAAGGCCGCCCCGGCCAATACCGAGGCAAGCGCGTAAACCCAGTCCGGCAAATTCATTCAAGCTCCATTCATGCGGATTCAAACGGGCCGGCTCGCGCCGGCCCTGACAGTGATTACAGATCGAGCAGCAGGCGAGCCGGATCTTCGATGGCGTCCTTGATCGCCACCAGGCTCAGCACCGCTTCGCGACCGTCGATGATGCGGTGGTCGTAGGATTGGGCAAGATACATCATCGGACGCACCACCACTTGACCGTTCTCAACCACGGCGCGCTCCTTGGTGGCGTGCATGCCCAGGATCGCGGATTGCGGCGGGTTGATGATGGGGGTGGACATCATCGAACCGAAGGTGCCGCCGTTGGAGATGGTGTAGGTGCCGCCTGTCAGCTCTTCCACGGTCAGCTTGCCTTCCTGGGCGCGCTTGCCGAAGTCGGCGATCTGCTTCTCGATGTCGGCCAGCGACAGTTGGTCCGCATTGCGGATCACCGGCACCACCAGGCCGCGCGGGCTGCCCACGGCCACGCCGATGTCGAAGTAGCCGTGGTAGACGATGTCGTTGCCGTCGACCGAGGCGTTGACGATCGGGTACTTCTTCAGCGCGGCGACCACGGCCTTGACGAAGAAGCCCATGAAGCCCAGCTTGATGCCGTGCTCTTTCTCGAACTTCTCTTTGTACTTGTTGCGCAACTCCATCACCGGCTTCATGTTCACTTCATTGAAGGTGGTGAGGATGGCGTTGGTCTGCTGGCTCAGCACCAGGCGCTCGGCCACGCGCTGGCGCAGGCGGGACATCGGCACGCGCTGCTCGGCGCGGCCGGACAGGATGCCGGCCACGTTGACGGCGGCCGGCGTGGCGGACAGCGCCGCGCCGGCGGAGGCGGGGGCCAGCACCGGGCCGGCTTGCGACGGCGCGGCCGGCTTGGCGGCGGCCTGCACGTCTTCCTTCAACACGCGGCCGTCGCGGCCGGAGCCGGCCACCTTGGACAGGTCCACGCCGGTTTCCGCTGCCAGCTTGGCGGCGGACGGCATCGCGGCTGCGCCGGCGGCCGGGGCGGCTGCGCCGGCCGGAGCGGCGTCGCCCGCCTTGGCGGCGGTGTCGATCTTGGCGATCAGCTGGCCGGAGGTCACGGTGGCGCCGTCCTGCTCGATGATTTCCACCACCACGCCGGCTTGCGGCGCCGGCAGTTCCAGCACCACCTTGTCGGTTTCCAGGTCGATCAGGTTTTCGTCGCGCTTGACGAACTCGCCAACCTTCTTGTGCCAGCTCATCAGCGTGGCTTCGGATACGGATTCGGGCAGTTGCGGGACTTTGACTTCAATCAGCATGTTCTTCTCCATGGCGGGGCGGCCGCGATGCCGCCCCTTCTTTCTCGTTGGCTCAGCGGGCGACCGACATCGCTTCTTCGACGAAGGCCTTCAGTTGGGCGACGTGCTTGCTCATATAGCCGACCGCCGGCGAAGCGGACGACGGACGACCGGCGAACGACAGTTGCTGCTTGGCGTTCAGCAGGCCTTCCAGGCGGTGGCGGATCTGGTACCAGGCGCCCTGGTTGCGCGGCTCTTCCTGCACCCACATCACCTCCTTGGCTTGCGGGAAGCGCGCCAGCTCGGCGGCCACCTGCTCGGTCGGGAACGGATACAGCTGCTCGACGCGCACGATGGCGATGTCGTCTTCCAGGCCGCGCTCCTTGCGGGCGGCGGCGAGGTCGTAATACACCTGGCCGGCGCACAGCAGCACGCGCTTCACCTTCTTGCCGTCCTTGACCACGGCGTCGGTGATCACCGGACGGAAGCTGCCGGAGGTCAGATCTTCGATCGGGCTCATCGAGTCCTTGAAGCGCAGCAGGCGCTTGGACAGGAAGATGACCAGCGGCTTGCGGTACGGGCGCAGCACCTGGCGGCGCAGCAGGTGGAACATCTGGCCGGCCTCGGACGGCATCACGATCTGCATATTGTGCTCGGCGCACAGCTGCAGCCAGCGCTCGACGCGGGCGGACGAGTGTTCCGGACCCTGGCCGTCGTAGCCGTGCGGCAGGATGTTGGTCAGGCCGCACAGACGGCCCCACTTGGTTTCGCCGGAGGAGATGAACTGGTCGATGGCCACCTGGGCGCCGTTGGCGAAGTCGCCGAACTGGGCTTCCCAGATCACCAGCTGGTCCGGAGCGGAACAGGCGTAGCCGTACTCATAGGCCAGCACCGCCTCCTCGTTCAGGATGGAGTCGATCACCAGGAAGTCGGCCTGGTTGTCGGACATGTTGCGCAGCGGCACATAGCTGCCCTGGTCCCAGCTCTCGCGGTTCTGGTCGTGCAGCACGGCGTGGCGGTGGCTGAAGGTGCCGCGGCCGGAGTCCTCGCCGGACAGGCGCACGCCGAAGCCGTTGGTCACCAGCGAGGCGTAGGCCAGCGTCTCGGCCATGCCCCAGTCCACGTTCTGCTCGCCGGCGGCCATCGCCTTGCGCGCGGCCAGCACCTTCTGCACGGTCGGGTGCAGCTTGAAGCCGTCCGGCAGCGTGGTGAACTTCTCGGTCAGGCGCTGCAGGTCGGCCTGCGGCATCGAGGTGTCGGTCGGGTGGGCCCAGTGGGTGCCCAGGTACTGGCTGTAGTCCAGCGCGTGCTCGCGCTTGTAGTTGGACAGCGTGGTCTGCTCGACGTGTTCGCCCTTGTCCAGCGCGTCGCGGTAGGCCTGGATCTGCGCGTCGGCCTCCTCGGACTTCAGCACGCCCTCCTGCACCAGGCGTTCGGCGTACATCGCGCGCACGCCCTGGTGCTTGGCGATCTTCTTGTACATCATCGGCTGGGTCAGGAAGGGATCGTCGCCCTCATTGTGGCCCAGCTTGCGGTAGCACACCAGATCGATCACCACGTCCTTCTTGAAGGTCATGCGGTAATCCAGCGCGGCTTGCATCACATAGCAGACGGCTTCCGGATCGTCGCCGTTCACGTGCAGGATCGGCGCCTCGATCATCTTGGCCACGTCGGTGCAATACATCGTGGAGCGGATGTCGCGGGTGTCCGAAGTAGTGAAGCCCACCTGGTTGTTGATCACGATGTGGATGGTGCCGCCGGTGCCGTAGCCGCGGGTCTGCGACAGGTTGAAGGTGCCCTGGTTGACGCCCAGGCCGCCGAAGGCGGAATCGCCGTGGATCAGCACCGGCACCACGGTCTTGCGCTCCGCGTCCTTGCGGCGCTGCTGGCGCGCGCGCACCGAACCTTCCACCACCGGGTTGACGATTTCCAGGTGGGACGGGTTGAACGCCAGCGACACGTGCATCGGACCGTTGGCGGTCGGGATGTCGGACGAGAAGCCCATGTGGTACTTCACGTCGCCGGAGGCCATCTGCTGGGCGGCCTTGCCTTCGAACTCGGCGAACAGGTCGCGCGGCTGCTTGCCCAGGGTGTTGACCAGCACGTTCAGGCGGCCGCGGTGGGCCATGCCGATGATCAGCTCCTGCACACCCTGCTCGGTGGCGTTCTGGATCAAGTGGTCCAGCGCCGCGATGGCGGATTCGCCGCCCTCCAGCGAGAAGCGCTTCTGGCCCACGTACTTGGTGTGCAGATAGCGTTCCAGCGTCTCGGCCGCGGTGATCTGCTTCAGGATGCGCTGCTTCTTGGCCCCGTCGTAGCGCGGGGTGGACAGGTCGCCCTCGAAGCGCTTCTGCACCCAGTGCTTTTCGTCGGACTGGGTGATGTGCATGTATTCCACGCCGATATTGCCGCAGTAAGTCTGCTTCAGGCGGGACAGGATGTCGGACAGCGGCAGCTTCTGCGCGCCCACCAGCGAGCCGGCGTTGAACTGCACCGCCATGTCGGCGTCGGTCAGACCATGGGTAGCCGGGTCCAGCTCGCGCACGATGGCCTGGTCCATCCGCTTCAGCGGGTCCAGATTGGCCTGGCGCGCGCCCAGCACGCGGTAGGCGGAGATCAGCTTCAGCACGCCCACTTGCTTCTGCATCGCCTCCCAGTCGGTGGCGGCGGCGCTGCGCTGACCGATCACCGGCTTCTTGGCCAGCTGGATGAAGGACTCCTGGATCGGCTGGTGCGGCACGTCGCGCTCGGCGGCGCCCGGCGCTTGCGCCAGCTTGTCGAAGTAGTCGCGCCATTCGAGCGGGACGGCGTTGGCGTCAGCGAGGTACTGTTCGTACAGCTCCTCGATGAACGGGGCATTCCCACCGAACAGATAGGAATGGCTGTACATGGATTGCATCATGATCTGGCTACCCTTTGGTCTTGGATGTTGCAGCATTCGCTCAAAGCGCTTGGGCAAGGCGGCCTTGCCCCAACGCTCTGTAAAAAGGGTTGGTTGAAGCCCCCGCCTCAACCAACCCTGGTCTTTCACATCAACGCTTGGCCACGTCCACGACATCGCGGCGCGGCGAGCCGGTGTACAACTGGCGCGGACGGCCGATCTTCATGCCCGGATCGCCGATCATTTCGTTCCAGTGCGCGATCCAGCCCACGGTGCGGGCCAGCGCGAAGATCGGGGTGAACATGGAAACCGGGATGCCGATGGCGGACAGCACGATGCCGGAGTAGAAGTCCACGTTCGGATACAGCTTGCGCTCGATGAAATACGGGTCGGACAGCGCGATCTTTTCCAGCTCCATGGCCAGCTTGAACTTCGGATCGTTGTGCAGGCCCAGCTCCTTCAGCACTTCGTCGCAAGTGGTCTTCATGATGGCGGCGCGCGGGTCCATGTTCTTGTACACGCGGTGGCCGAAGCCCATCAGCTTGTAGCGCTTGTCCTTCACGCCCTGCATGAAGTCGGCCACGTTTTCCACCGCGCCGATCTCGTCCAGCATCTTCAGCACGGCTTCGTTGGCGCCGCCGTGGGACGGGCCCCACAGGCAGGCGATGCCGGCGGCGATGCACGCGAACGGGTTGGCGCCGGAGGAGCCGGCCAGACGCACGGTGGAGGTGGAAGCGTTCTGCTCGTGATCGGCGTGCAGGGTGAAGATGCGGTCCATGGCGCGGGCCAGCACCGGGTTCACCTTGTACTCTTCGCACGGGGTGGAGAACATCATGTGCAGGAAGTTTTCCGCGTAGGTCAGGCCGTTCTTCGGATAGGAGAACGGCAGGCCCTTGTTGTAGCGGTAGGCTTGCGCGGCGATGGTCGGCAGCTTGGCGATCAGGCGGTGCGCCGAGATGCGGCGGTGCTCCGGATTGGAGATGTCCAGCGAGTCATGGTAGAAGGCGGACAGCGCGCCCACCACGCCCACCATCACGGCCATCGGGTGCGCGTCGCGGCGGAAGCCCTTGAACAGGCTCATCAGCTGGTCGTGCAGCATGTTGTGGCGCATGATGCCGCGCTCGAATTCCTTGCGCTGCGCCGCGGTCGGCAGTTCGCCGTTCAGCAGCAGGTAGCACACTTCCAGGTAATCGCTCTTCTCGGCCAGTTGCTCGATCGGATAGCCGCGGTAGTACAGCTGGCCCAGGTCGCCGTCGATGAAGGTGATCTTGGACTCGCAGCTGGCGGTGGCCAGGAAGCCCGGATCGAAGGTGAACATGCCAGTTTTGCCGAATGCGCGGATGTCGACGACATCCGGACCCAGCGAGCCCCCCAGAACCGGCAGGTCCAGGGTTTCCTTGCCCTCGTTGTAGCTGAGCGTGACTTTGCGATTAGTTTCCACAGCAATACTCCCAGTCATTATTTCATTGTTGTAATGGTTTGGGGCCGGCCATCACAGCGACCTCAGGATCGAGACGATGGCCATCAGTTCCGGATCGTCGAGATCGGCCTTGCCGTTGACGACATCCAGGAAATCGGTGTCCGGCAGGTCCAGCAGCCGCCGGTAAGCATCGATCTGGGCGGGTGCCAGCTGGTCGAACGGGCCGGCGAAAAACTTCTCCAGCACCAGGTCCAGCTCCAGCAGGCCCCGCCGCGACCGCCAGCGGATCCGTTTCAGTTCGATCGGATCGTAAGCGGTCATACCGCGCGCCTGACCATCAGGTCCTTGATCTTGCCGATCGCCTTGGTCGGGTTCAGACCCTTGGGGCAAACGTCGACGCAGTTCATGATGGTATGGCAGCGGAACAGGCGGTACGGGTCTTCCAGATTGTCCAGACGCTCGCTGGTGGCTTCGTCGCGGGTATCCGCGATGAAGCGGTAGGCGGCCAACAGGCCGGCCGGGCCGACGAACTTGTCCGGATTCCACCAGAAGGACGGGCAGGAAGTGGAACAGCACGCGCACAGAATGCACTCGTACAGGCCGTCCAGCTCCTTGCGGTCTTCCGGCGACTGGCGGCGCTCGCGCTCCGGCGGCGGCGTGTCGTTGATCACGTACGGCTTGATCGAGTGGTACTGCTTGAAGAACTGTGCCATGTCCACGATCAGGTCGCGCACCACCGGCAGGCCCGGCAGCGGGCGCAGCTCGATCGGCTGCTTCAGGCCGCGGAAGTCGGTCAGGCAGGCCAGGCCGTTCTTGCCGTTGATGTTCATCGCGTCGGAGCCGCAGACGCCTTCGCGACAGGAGCGGCGGAAGGACAAGGTATCGTCCTTGGTCTTCAGCTTGACCAACGCGTCCAGCAGCTTGTGCTCGGTCGCGTCCATGTCGATGCTGATGTCCTGCATGTACGGCTTGGCATCCTTGTCCGGGTCGTAGCGGTAGATGCGGAATTTGACGGTTTCGGTAGTCATCTCTGATTCAACCCTTAGTAGGAGCGGGCCTTCAACTTGATCGTATCCACGGTCAGCGGCTTCATGTTCACCGGCTTGTATTCCAGACGGTTGCCGTCGCGGAACCACAAGGTGTGCTTGAGCCAGTTGACGTCGTCGCGGCCGTTCGGGGTTTCCGGGGTGTCCGGCGCGTCGTCGCGCACGTGGGCGCCGCGGCTCTCGGTGCGGGCATTGGCGGAAACCATGGTGGCCTTGGCCACTTCGATCAGGTTCTCCAGCTCCAGCGCCTCGATGCGGGCGGTATTGAACACCTTGGACTTGTCGCCGATCTCGGTCTTGGCCACCATGTCGGCCACCTGCATGATCTTGTCCACGCCTTCGGCCAGCATGTCCTTGAAGCGGAACACGCCGCAGTGCGCCTGCATCACCCGCTGCATCTCGGCGCGGGCATCATGCACCTGCACGCCGTTAGTCTGGTTGTCCAAGCGGGCGACGCGGGCGACGGAGCGCTCCACATCGGCCATCGCCAGCTGCGGCAGGTCTTCCGGCTGCTGCTTGACGAACTCGATGATGGAATTGGCCGAGCTCTTGCCGAAGACCAGCAGGTCCAGCAGCGAGTTGGTGCCCAGGCGGTTGGCGCCGTGCACCGACGCGCACGCCACTTCGCCGGCGGCGTAGAAGCCGTGCACCGGCTGGCCCTGGATCACCACTTCGCCGTGGTAATTGGTGGGGATGCCGCCCATCTGGTAATGGCAGGTCGGCACCACCGGGATCGGGGCCTTGATCGGGTCCACGCCGGCGAACTTGATCGAGATTTCGCGGATGCCCGGCAGCTTGGACATGATCACCTCGGGGTCGAGGTGGGTGATGTCCAGCAGCACGTGGTCCTTGTTCGGGCCGCAGCCGCGGCCTTCGTTGATCTCGGACACCATCGCGCGCGACACCACGTCGCGGGAGGCCAGGTCCTTGGCGTTCGGCGCGTAGCGCTCCATGAAACGCTCGCCGGAGCTGTTGCGCAGAATGCCGCCTTCGCCGCGCACGCCTTCGGTGATCAGCACGCCCGCGCCGGCCACGCCGGTCGGGTGGAACTGCCAGAACTCCATGTCTTCCAGCGGGATGCCGGCGCGGGCGGCCATGCCCAGGCCGTCGCCGGTATTGATGAAAGCGTTGGTGGACGAGGCGAAGATGCGGCCGGCGCCGCCGGTGGCGAACAGGGTGGCCTTGGCCTGGAACACGACGATCTCGGACGTTTCCATTTCCATGGCGACAACGCCCTGCACGCGGCCTTCGGCGTCGCGGATCAGGTCCAGCGCCATCCATTCCACGAAGAAATGGGTGTTGGCGCGCACATTGCGCTGGTACAGCGCGTGCAGCATGGCATGGCCGGTGCGGTCGGCGGCGGCGCAGGCGCGGCGGACCGGCTTGCCTTCGCCGAAGTCGGACATGTGGCCGCCGAACGGGCGCTGGTAGATGGTGCCGTCCGGGTTGCGGTCGAACGGCATGCCGTAGTGCTCCAGCTCCACCACCACTTTCGGGGCTTCGCGGCACATGAATTCAATCGCGTCCTGGTCGCCCAGCCAGTCCGACCCCTTGACGGTGTCGTACATGTGCCAGTGCCAGTTGTCCGGCTCGGAGTTGCCGAGCGAAGCGGACACGCCGCCCTGGGCGGCCACGGTGTGGGAACGGGTCGGGAACACCTTGGACAGCACGGCGGTCTTCAGACCGGCTTCCGACAGTTGCAGCGCGGCGCGCATGCCGGCGCCGCCGGCGCCCACGACCACCGCATCAAAATGACGAACAGCTACGCCCATTACAGCCCCCAGACCACTTTAACGGAATAGATGAAACAGGAAACCAGCCACAGAATGGTGAACATGTGCAGCGCCAGGCGGATGCCCACCGGCTTCACATAGTCCATCCATACGTCGCGGATGCCCACCCATACGTGCAGGAACAGCGCCAGCAAGGTCACCTGGGTGAACAGCTGGACCCAGGTATGGCTGAACAAGGATTTCCAGCCTTCGTAGCCGGAAGGCAGCGCCAGCAGGAACAGCGCCATGGCTACGGTGTAAAGCACCATCACCACGGCGGTGACGCGCTGCATGATCCAGTCGCGCAGGCCATAGCCGGCGCCGACGACGTGACGGTTTACCATAGAGCGATACCTCCCAGAACCACGGTCAGCACCAGGCTGACGACCAGCACGGTCTTGGCGGTCGCGCGGGCGGTCTCGAGTTCGAGACCTTTGTGAATGTCGAGAAACAGGAAGCGAATGCCGGCGCAGAAGTGATGCAGATAGGCCCAGATCAGGCCCAGCAATGCCAGCTTCATCAGCGGGTGGGACACTACCGCCTTGTAGGTGTCGAACGATTCGGCGGAGCTGAGCGAACCGTGCAGCAGATAGATCAACAGCGGGAGGGAAAAGAACAACGCCACACCACTGACCCGGTGCAGGATGGAGACGAAACCCGGAACGGGCAGTCTGATCCTGGCCAAGTCCAGATGCTTCGGTCTTTGCTTCTGCATAAGGCTTTCCTTGGATGTTTTGTGACCAAGTGGTTTACATGACGCCCGCCCACCGCGGGCGAAGCGCCTGGCGGACCCGTCCTTTTTCCTTGGAGCGGTATCCGCCGTTACCTGGCATATTGCGCAATGCATCTGCAATATGCGCGGGGGATTCTAACAAATGTTGGTCTATCCCGCTGACCGCTCGCCGTTTAACCTGCGTCAACAAGCGCGGCGTTCAACCGTGTTTCACTGTATAGGCCAGCTGGTGCGTCAGGCAGTAACGCTGCCGCCACTCCACCGGCCTGCCGTCCATGTCCGTCGACAAACGCAGCAGGCACAGCGCCGGCACGTCGGCCACCATGCCGGTCACGCCCAGCAGCCCCGCCTCCTCGCGCGGCAGCATCTCGGCGCGGAACTGCTCGCACGCCACCCGGACCCGCACGCCGAAGCGCTGCTGCAGCGTCGCGTACACGCCGGCCGAATTGCGCAGCCAGCGCGCGTCCATGCCGTCGAACGCCTCCGCCGGCAGCAGCGCGTCGTCCAGCGCCACCGGCGCGCCGTGCCAGCGCCACAGCTGGCGAATTCTCAATAAAGGCGCCAAGCGCCGCAATTGCAAAGCCTCGGCGATGTCCTCGCTGGCATTGAGCCGGGACATGCCGAGAAATTCCCTGACCAGTTCGTCCGGCCGCTCCGAAAACAAGCCCGGCGTCAGCAACGAGGCCTCGCCCCAATCGCCCTGCACCGGCGCGGCGAAAGTGCCCCGCCCCTGCTGGCGGTACAGCAAGCCCGCCTCCACCAGTTCGGACAACGCCTTCCTCACCGTGCCCTGGCTCGCGCCCAGCGCGTCGGCCAGCTCCCATTCGCTGGGCAGCGCGTCGTGCGCTTGCCATTCGCCCTCGCTCATCCGCTGCAGCAGCAGCCGTTTGACCTGAGCATAAAGCGGCTGTCTTTTCAGCGTATTGGCTGTCATGGTCTGTGTTGTAACACCAAACAAATCAAGCGTAAATACAAGTCTTATATAAGATATAAAACTTAAACGGTCGTTTGCCACCATATTCTTGACTGATTAGCCCAAATCGATAAACAGCCGTGATACACTTCCCGCCACATCTATACTGCAGAGCAACATCTGCAGCTCATTATCGGATACATCAAAGGAGAGTCCGCCAATGAAAGCCCCCGTTCGCGTCGCCGTTACCGGCGCAGCCGGTCAAATCGGCTACAGCCTGCTGTTCCGCATCGCCAGTGGTGAAATGCTGGGCAAGGATCAACCGGTCATTCTTCACTTGCTGGACCTGCCGCAGGCTCAAACCGCGCTGAAGGGCGTGATGATGGAGCTGCAAGACTGCGCCTTCCCGCTGCTGGCCGACATGGTGGCCACCGACGACCCGAACGTGGCCTTCAAGGATGTGAAGGTGGCCCTGCTGGTGGGCGCCCGCCCGCGCAGCAAGGGCATGGAGCGCAAGGACCTGCTGGAAGCCAACGGCGCCATCTTCACCGTGCAGGGCAAGGCGCTGAACGACCACGCCGCCCGCGACGTCAAGGTGCTGGTGGTGGGCAACCCGGCCAACACCAACGCCTGGATCGCGATGAAGTCGGCTCCGGACCTGGACCCGAAAAACTTCACCGCCATGTTGCGTCTTGACCACAATCGCGCGCTGTCGCAAATCGCCGCCAAGACCGGCAAGCCGGTGGCCTCCATCGAGAAGCTGGCGGTGTGGGGCAACCACTCGCCGACCATGTACGCCGACTACCGCTTCGCCACCATCGACGGCCAGCCGGTCAAGGCCATGATCAACGACGACGTGTGGAACCGCGACGTGTTCCTGCCCACCGTGGGCAAGCGCGGCGCCGCCATCATCGAAGCGCGCGGCCTGTCCTCCGCCGCCTCCGCCGCCAACGCCGCCATCGACCACATCCGCGACTGGGTGCTGGGCAGCAACGGCAAGTGGGTGACCATGGGCATTCCGTCCGACGGCTCCTACGGCATCCCGGAAGGCGTGATGTACGGCGTGCCGGTAGTATGCGAAAATGGCGAATACAAACGTGTAGAAGGCCTGGAGATCGACGCGTTCAGCCGCGAGCGGATGGACCTGACCCTGGCCGAGCTGGAAGAAGAGCGCGCAGCCATCGCTCACCTGTTTGGCTGATTTTCCAGCCTGACCGAAGAGAAGCGCACCAAACGGTGCGCTTTTTGTCTTTGGTCAAACCGCGAAAATACATTTGAATTTACTAATACAGACTGCCATTTGGAGCGAAAGCATGATCGAAGTTGAAGTTTTGAACCAAATCGCGGCCAAAATCGAAGACCTGGCCGCCCGCGCCGCCGATATTCGGGGGTATCTTTGACTACGACGGTAAAAAAGACCGTCTGGAAGAAGTCAGCCGCCTGACCGAAGACCCGGATATCTGGAACGACCCCAAAAAGGCGCAGGATCTGGGCCGCGAACGCAAACAGCTGGAAGACGTGGTGCTGGTGCTGGACAGCATCAACGCCACCATCGGCGACAGCCGCGAACTGTTCGACATGGGCAAGAGCGAGGAAGACGACGACACCATCCTCGCGGTTCAGGCCGATCTGGAAGAAGTGGAAGAGAAAGTGGCGAAGATGGAATTCCGCCGCATGTTCCACGACCCGATGGACCCGACCAACTGCTTCATCGACATCCAGGCCGGCGCCGGCGGCACCGAAGCCCAGGACTGGGCCGGCATGCTGCTGCGCATGTACACCCGCTACGCCGAGCGCAAGGGCTTCAAGGTGGACGTGCTGGAACTGTCCGAAGGCGAAGTGGCCGGCGTCACCAGCGCCACGCTGAAGATAGAGGGCGAATACGCCTACGGCCTGCTGCGCACCGAAGTGGGCGTGCACCGCCTGGTGCGCGTGTCGCCGTTCGACTCCAACGCCCGCCGCCACACCTCGTTCTCGTCGGTGTTCGTGTATCCGGAAGTGGACGACAGCTTCGAGATCGACATCAACCCGGCGGACGTGCGCACCGATACCTACCGCGCCTCCGGCGCCGGCGGTCAGCACATCAACAAGACCGACTCCGCCGTGCGTCTGACCCACATCCCGACCAATATCGTGGTGCAGTGCCAGAACGACCGTTCCCAGCACCGCAACCGCGACGAGGCCTGGCAGATGCTGCGCGCCAAACTGTACGAGCTGGAGCTCAAGAAGCGCAACGAGGCCAAGCAGGCGCTGGAAGACACCAAGACCGACGTGGGCTGGGGCCACCAGATCCGCTCCTACGTGTTCGACCAGTCCCGCATCAAGGATTTGCGCACCAGCTACGAAGTGGGCAACATCAAGGGCGTCATGGACGGCGACCTGGACGGCTTCATCGAAGCCAGCCTCAAGCACGGCGTCTAAGCCATATCGGGCCGGCCCCTCCGCGGGGCCGGCCTTCGCGTTGTACTTTTAGTTAATTGCCGAAGGAACCCTACCCGGCACGGAGTCATCATGTCTGATCACGAACAAGCACAGGCGCAAAGCCAAGACGAAAACCAGATCATGGCGGAACGCCGCCTGAAACTGCAGGCGATCCGCGAAAAAGGCATCGCCTACCCCAACGACTTCAAACGCAGCCACTTCGCCAAACCGCTGCAGGACGACCACGCCGCCAAAGAAGCGGAAGCGCTGGAAGCCGAGAAAATCGAAGTCGCCGTCGCCGGCCGCATGATGCTTAAACGTGTGATGGGCAAAGCCAGCTTCGCCACGCTGCAAGACGTGAGCGGCCGCATCCAGGCCTTCATCTCCCGCGACAACGTGGGCGAAGACGTCTACGCCGACTTCAAGCGCTGGGACCTGGGTGACATCATCGCCGTCAAGGGCCTGCTGTTCAAGACCAAGACCGGCGAACTGACCGTGCAAGCCACCGAAGTGCGCATGCTGTCCAAGAACATCCGTCCGCTGCCGGAAAAATTCCACGGCATCGCCGATCAGGAAACCAAGTACCGCCAGCGCTACGCCGACCTCATCATGAGCGAGGAAAGCCGCGACACCTTCATCAAGCGCTCCAAGATCGTGCAGAAAGTGCGCGACGTGATGGTGGGCGAAGGCTACCTGGAAGTGGAAACCCCGATGATGCACCCGATCCCGGGCGGCGCGTCGGCCAAGCCCTTCGTCACCCACCACAACGCCCTGGACATGCCGCTCTACCTGCGCATCGCCCCGGAGCTGTACCTGAAGCGCCTGGTGGTGGGCGGCCTGGAACGCGTGTTCGAGATCAACCGCAACTTCCGCAACGAGGGGATGAGCACGCGCCACAACCCCGAGTTCACCATGATCGAGTTCTACGAAGCGTACAGCGACTACCAGCGCATGATGGAGATGACCGAAACCATCATCCGCGAATGCGCGCTGGTTTCCTGCGGCGCCACCACCGTGACCTACCAAGGCAAGGAAGTGGACCTGGGCAAACCGTTCGACCGTTTCACCATCGTGGAAGCGATCAAGCACTACAACCCGCAATACACCGACGCGCAACTGTCCGATTCCGCCTGGGTGGCCAGCGAGATCAAGCGCCTGGGCGGCAAGCTGCCCCCGGCGCCGGGCCTGGGCAGCCTGCAGCTGGCGCTGTTCGAAGAATGCGCCGAGTCGCTGCTGTGGAACCCGACCTTCATCATCGACTACCCGGTGGAAGTCTCCCCGCTGGCACGCGGCTCCGACACCCAGCCGGGCCTGACCGAGCGTTTCGAGCTGTTCATCGTCGGCCGCGAGCACGCCAACGGCTATTCCGAGTTGAACGATCCGGAAGACCAGGCCGCGCGCTTCCAGGCGCAAGTGGCGCAGAAGGACGCCGGCGACGACGAGGCGATGCACTACGACGCCGACTACATCCGCGCGATGGAATACGGCCTGCCGCCGACTGGTGGTTGCGGCATCGGCATCGACCGTTTGGTGATGTTGTTGACGGATGCGCCGTCTATCCGAGATGTAATCTTGTTCCCGCATATGCGTCCGGAGTAAGATTTAGTCCAGACACTGGGCTGATGAGAAAGCCGCTCACTGCAAGGTGGGCGGCTTTTTTCATTCATTAAAATACCTACTTATAAAGTCACACCACGGTAAAAAATCCATATACCTATACGGGTATAGAAATTTCGGGAAGAGATTGTTGAGAGAGAAATTATGAACATACAAGACATGATAGAATTTCTATTCCCAAATGGGACACAAAGTAATGAAAATTTTAACTTTGGAAAATCCGTAGAAAATTGTCCATCTTGGCCATCAGATACGTTTGCTTTTACTGCAACCATAATGGAAAAAGCCGTCCTTTTAAATCCCAAAAAGTTTACTCGCAGGAAGTCAATATCATCCGTAGCCTCAGAATGGAAAGATAATTTCTCTCCTCCTTCAGAAATAAAAAGAAGCTGGTCTTACATCTACAAGAAAAGATTAACTGCAATTGATCAAATATATAGAGATGAGAAATTAGTCTCAGAAATACATTTTTTATTTACTTGCTCTGACGAAGCTTCAGCAGGGTTAGGTTGGGGATTAGACTTTCAAGACTCCGTTTTTAGCGGACTGCTCTTCCCAAAATTAATGAAAATAGATAACTTACAGGCAATTACAAGTCAAAAACTTGAATGCCTTAGGCCTCCATACTTTCCATTCTCCTTATGCTACGCAATACCTCCCCAAAGAGCTGTAGTCACACCAAAGTCAATATGCCCATCCGTAGGATTTTCAATTCGATCTTTAAGTCATCACCTTGCACTTCATGAAGCTCAGCCTAAGCTGAAAATTTCTTGGAACTCATTGCAAAATGTCGAATCTTTAAGCCCTGAAAACTTTCTATTATCTGACGAAACAAGATTTAATGCTCTATTCATCCCGTATCCATTTGAAATGAAAGCGACTGCAATAAGACCAAGATGTCCCCCCAAAGCGAGTAAGAAAAATATTAAAAAATTTGGCTACTTTGAACTAGACCCATCTTGGATACCAGGTTTTGGAAAAGAGCAACCATGTGAAATTGCCAAGAATATATACAATGATCTTGTCAAACCTCTTCTACTTGAATCAAGAAGACACTACAAAAAAATTGATTGTGTTATCTTCCCAGAGTGTTCACTGACTGAAGAGGTTTCATATGAGCTCGCTCGTATTTTAGCTAGGGATGAATATATAAATGGCCTTAGAATTTTAATTTCAGGTGTTATAAGTAGCGTTCCAAATAAAATCCCAAAAAACAAAGCAATGTCATATTTCCTTGTTGATAATGAGGAATTTTTTCAATACGAACACTCAAAGCATCACAGATGGAAGCTTGATGTTGCACAAACGCAACGTTACAACTTTTCATCATTCCCGGCAGACAGTAATGTTGACTGGTGGGAGCACATTGACGTGGCAGAAAGACATCTACCGTTCTATACAATCCAGAGAGATGCGTGTATAGCCGTCTTGGTATGTGAGGATTTGGCACGTAACGATCCCGCACTTCCTGCTGTACGAGCTATCGGACCCAACCTCGTGATAGCATTACTGATGGATGGGCCACAGCTCACAACACGCTGGCCGGCTCGTTATGCAACAGTACTAGCTGATGACCCCGGATCAGCAATTTTAAGTGTTACTTCTGCCGCGATGGTAGATAGATCAAATCGACAAGAAACTAACGGAGTTCGCTCCGTCGCCCTTTGGAAGCACCACACGGGAAAGACTCAACATTTGATATTGCCAGATCGCCATCATGGCTTTCTTTTATCTTTAGCGGCAATGCAGAGTCAACAGGTAACGATGGATAATCGTACTGATGACAATGCTGTCAGATTTGAACTTATGGGGGCTGAGCCACTGAAAATTAGCAATCCAGCTCAGTGGCTAGGTTAATTTCCACAGCTCATTATGGAGATAAAAATGGCAAAAATTAATAAACTTAGAGCTCCAACCGAGTCAGAAAGAATATTTATTATAGAGCTAGACAAAGCTCTACGCTCATCGCTACCTCAAGTTAAATCATTTAGATCAATAGAGAACAGCTCTTTACCAGCCACCAAAAAAGAAAAAATAAGGACTGGGTGGAAAATAGAAAAAACATCATGCAGAGAAAAACTGTCACCAACGAATAACAAGAGAGAAAAACTCATTAACAGTTTTGTTCAGGCTTTCAAAGAGACAAAAAGAAATATTGAAAGCCAAGAAGTTGAAAAGAAAGATCTCATTAAAAATAGTTAGCCAACCCAATAAAGTAAAGCTCCGCACTCGGAAGCACTTGAGAAACAAGTGCTTTTTTATTTCACCTTTTCACTCAATAAAATTATAATTCATTCACTAGCCTAGCAAAGCTTGAAGTTCGCAATTCGTTTAAAGTCCGCAAATCGCGACTGAGCCACCAAGGTCAAACGGCTACCACGTAATACAGATTAGTTTGTGTCCGCTTCGCGGACTGACCGTTAAGTGCCGGTTCCGCCCGGCTGGACGGGTCCATTTCTTTTGCTTCGCCAAAAGAAATGGACGAAAGAAAAGGCGACCCAACAGCGCTGCGAAACCCCGCCTCCGAAGCCATTTTCAAGGAGCCGCCGGAACTAGCCGCGCGCTACCGTCGCGCGACGTCGAACAAACCGGCGTCTTAAAACCTTGAAAATGGCTCCGAAGTCGGCTTGCGCTGATGGGATGGGGGCAAGTCGGTTCGGTTCAGCTACCGATTAAGCAAGCCACGGCAAAATGTCATGCCCTATTCATCGCTGGCAAAACGCAAGCGCGTTTGCGACGCGCCCCAATCCCTTCAAGCCTGCCGCCGGGCAACCCCGGCAATCCAAACCATCAGCCGCGCAGCGGATTCTACGTACTGCCCCAAAGCACACCCTATTCCAGCCCCAATTGCTTGCCTAGCAAGCCTTCCAGCCGGATAATCTCAATCGTGCCGTTCAATAGCGGCACCGGGATTGGCGTCCCGCATTCAGGCGGACTTCTGTGCAAGGCTGGGCCTTGTCGCGTCCGTACACCATTGCACGTCCTCTATGGCGGGCCATGGTGGGAGCATCTATGATGCGCCGCTCCTGGATCGGTACGCCAATCCCGCCATGTGCCTGCCACCCCTACTTGGCGTTGGGGTTGGCAGGGTTAAGCACCTATCCAGGAGGGTTTTGCCATGCCTAGCATCACCCGCAGTTCATCGCATCTCGCGTTTTCCCTGAACAACCGTCATCCCGCCCGCAGCCGCTGGCTGCTGCACAATCAAGTCCCCACCCATCCGCCCAGCCTGCTGGCCATGACCCGGCTGCACGAAGCCTTTGCCGCCTTGCAAGAACAATTGGCCAGCAAAGACCAAGCAAAGGTAAGAGAGCCGGCCGCGCGCGTGGCGCATTTATGCCGGGACATCGAGCAGGCGGTGGTGGAGCCCATCTGCCACCTCGCCCACGGCCAGTTGGGTTTGCAGTCAGTCATCGAACTGCTCGCTTGCCTGGGCGATGACGTGCGCCTGCCCTCCAGCCGCATCACCGAGTTGCTGGCGCCGCTGGACAAACGCATGGGGGAGTCGCTGTCGCTGCTCACCCGCGTCCTCTAAACCACGCGCCAAAACACCGACAGCCTGTCCGCTTCTTAGCGGCAGGCTGTTTTTGATTTCGCGGAATGCCAAGACGCTGCCATGCCCGGCTGCAAGATGGCTGCATCCAATCGTTTCAAGCCGGGTATTGCACCCTACGCTTACGACGTCCGTCTGCCCTCCAGCCGCATCACCGAGTTGCTGGCGCCGCTGGACAAACGCATGGGCGAGTCTCTGTCGCTGCTCACCCGCGTCCTCTAATAAATCACGCGCCATAAACACCGACAGCCTGTCCGCTTCCCAGCGGCAGGCTGGTTTTGATTTCGCGGAATGCCAAAGTGGTGCAATGCCCGGCTGAAAGGTAGTTACATCCAATCGTTTCAAGCCGGGTATTGCACCCTACGCTTATACGACGCCAGCCTGCAGCCCAGCCGCATCAAGGAATTGCTAGAGCCGCTGGACAAACGCATGGGCGAGTCGCTGACGCTCCTCACCCGCGTCCTCTAAATCACGCGCCATAAACACCGTCAACCTGTCCGCTTCCCAGCGGCAGGCTGTTTTTGATCGGGTGGAGGCCCGCTCGCTTCAAGACTGCGTCTTCTGAATTGTAAATTCCGTTTACTCGCCTCCAAGCCTTGCCCTGCCAGGCTTTCCGCCGTCCCGCCTCCTCCCCGCCGCGCGCACCGGTCAAACGCGGTTACACAATCGCCAAGCGGCGCCACGGACTGGGCAGGCAATGGCTTTTACACTCGCTGTCCAACAAAATACAGACAGCCTGAAATGAAACTCATCGCCTTCGTCATGATGGGAGCCGCGCTTGCCAGCAGCGGCTGCCGCACCCTGGCCAATCAAAACATGCAAGCCGGCGCCGCCTACCCCTACGGCTACCCGGCCAATTCCTCCGCCAGGAAACCGTACCAGCCGGAAACTCAGCCGCGCATGCTGCTGGCCAGCGGCGGCCGCTGCCTGGACCTTGCCGGCGGCAGCGCCGCCAATGCGCCGCTGCAGCTATGGGATTGCCATGGCGGCGGCAATCAGCGCTTCCGCCTGGTCAATGGCCAGCTCAAATCCGGCAACCTGTGCCTGGATGTGGCCGGCGGCGATACCCGCCGGGGCGCCAAAGTCATCGCCTATGCCTGCCATGGCGGCAGGAACCAGCAGTGGGAATGGGCCAACGGCATGATGCGCAGCAAGCTGAACAGGCTGTGCCTGGATGCGGAAGGCGGCAATACCCGCAATGGCACGCCGCTGATTCTGTGGGATTGCCACGGCGGAGCCAACCAGCGATTCACCTGGTGGGCATGATCGCCAGTCCGGGCTTGGCGGCCCATGGCATCACCCGCGCCGCGGGCTCATGACGCCCGCCAGGCCAATCCGGCCCCGGCCGCGTCTTGCCGAAATGCGGCGGCTGCCCGCCAAGCGCTTCACAGCGCAATTCCAAATGGATATAGTCTGCTTTCGCCATTCGTCGCCGCTCCGCGCGCAGGCTGACTGCTCTCGAAACGGGTTTGCCGCATCGGCCAGCCACCATTGATACGCGGTGCCGACGCAATGGCCATGACCAATCAGCAGGGAGTTGTGCATGAGTTGCCAATACACCGGGCAGTGCCTTTGCGGCGAAATCCGCTATGTCGTGGACGCCGAGCCGTTATTCGCGGGAAACTGCCATTGCAAGGACTGCCAGAGAAGTTCGGGCGGCGCGTTCATCCCCGCCATGCTGTTTCCCGAGTCGAGCGTTGCGATCCACGGCGCGGCCAAGTATTTCGAAACCACCGCGGATAGCGGCCATACCCACGGCCGGGGCTTTTGTCCCCATTGCGGCTCGCAATTGTTCGCCAGGTTCAGCCGCTTCCCCGGCATGCTGGGCATCAAGGCCGGCACGCTGGATGATGCCTCGCGCTACGCGCCCAAGCTGGATTTCCACGTGGCCAGCGCCGCGCCCTGGGACTTCATGGATCCCCGGCTTCCCAAAAAGCAAGGCCCGGCCCAGGACTGAACCGCCCGAATCGCTTCAAAACAACAGGCCCTCCCGATCAAGGAGGGCCTGGCGTTCGATCCGGCCGGTCCGCGCCAACCGGAATCCTTGGCTCAGCTTGGCGTCAAGCCGTTTTCGGCAGCTCGAAACCGGCGTGCCACTTGCCCTCGGCGTCTTGCCACGACACCAGGTAGACATTGCCTTGCGCGTCGGAGCCCACCACCTGCAGATAATGGTTGTTGCCATTGCCGGCGGCCAATTGCGAGAAGCTGCCGCTGTAGCCGGACGGCTGCGGCAGCGTCAGGCCGCCGTGCCAGTTGCCGCCGTTGTCCTGCCACGAGATCAGATAGGCCGTCCCATTGCCGCCGATGCCGAACACCTGCAGGTAATTGCTGTTGCCGATGCCGGTGACCAACTTGGCGAAAGTGCCGTTGTAACCGCTGGGCTTGGGCAGCGCGAAGCCAGGGTGCCAGTTGCCGCCGTTGTCCTGCCAGGCCACCAGATAGGCGTTGCCGTCGGTGCCGATGCCCAGCACCTGCAGATAATTGCTGTTGCCCACGCCGGTGGCCAGCTGCGTGAAGGTGCCGTTGTAGCCGCTGGGCTTGGGCAGCGCGAAGCCAGGGTGCCAGCTGCCGCTGTTGTCCTGCCAGTTCACCAGATAGGCGTTGCCGTCATTGCCCACGCCCACCACTTGCAAGTAGTGGTCGTTGCCGTTGCCGGTGGCCAATTGCTGGAAACCGCCGGCATAGCCGCTGGGGTTGGGCAGCGGCATGCCCGCGTGCCAGTTGCCGCTATTGTCCTGCCAAGCCACCAGATAAGGCGTGGTTTCCACCCGCGCGCCGATCACCTGCAGGTAGTTGCTGTTGCCGGAGCCGGTGATCAGGGGGCCGCCGCTGTAGCCGCTGGGCTTGGGAAGCGGCATGCCGCCGTGCCAGCTGCCGCCGCCGTCCTGCCATGACACCAGATAGGGGTTGCCGTCCTCGCCCGCGCCCAATACCTGCAGATAGCTGCTGTTGCCGATGCCGGTCGTCAGTTGGAAAAAGTGCCCCTTCGGATAATCGGACGGAACCGGCAAGGCGAAGCCGGCGTGCCAGTTGCCGCTGGAGTCCTGCCAGTCCGTCAGATAGGCGGCGTCCGTGAAATTGGCCAATCCCAGCACCTGCAGATAATTGCTATTTCCGTTTCCTACAGCCAGGCCATGAAATTGCGATGACATATCGTCACTCCTTGAGTGGAAGCTGCATGCGGGCTTGCGATCTTGACGCTCGGCATTCTTGCTTGAGCCCCGCCACTCTAGTCCAAATAGAAATTCGGCAAGCCGTGCTTTAGGACGGAAAGATAGGAAACGGCGTCTTCATGCGGTTTGTGCTTAGAGCGGCTTACAAAATTCAGTTTTACGTCTGAGGCATGGCGCGCCGACGCAGCGCAACACAAGGCGTACGCCAAGCCGGCGCGACGCAGCATCAGGATTTTTGTTTGCCACTCTGAGTCCTGGCGCATCGACAGATTCGCCTGCCTTGCGCGACAGGGGCTGCCGGCCTCCCGCCGCGGAAAGCCGCGCCGCGCTATCCGGTCCAATCAGTTGTCCGCAGAGGCAAAGACGCTGGTGATATCCATCATTCAGCCCTATTGCCGGGGCGCGCATGCGCGATAAGGCCGACACCCTGCGCGCCCGCCGGCATACCGATGGCCAAGCCCGATCAGGCTTGCTCCTGGTAGGCGCGCATCACCTCCAGGCAGTGGCTCAAGGCCTGCACCTGGTCCCAGCAGCCGATATTCCGGCTGCCTTCCAGCGTGCTCAGCGTTTCCGCCACCAGATCGAAGCGCTCCGGTATCGAATGGCCATAGCTGATGTTGAGCACGCGGATGGTCATCGCCAGGCCCAGGCTGCGGCTTTCGGCAGGGGTGAGGCGGCCGGCTTTCAGCCATTCGCCGATCACGGCCTGGGCCTCGCCGGCGGTGATGTCGCTCAGGTTCGCCTTGCGGGGCGCGGCCGCGGTGTCCGCCTCGGCCCGGCGATGGCGCCACAGCCGGGACAGGCCGGCAAGAAAGCCTGGGCGCGGCCGCTGTTGCGAGGCATGCAAGGATAGAATGGCCATGATCCTTCTCCTAGGCTAGCGATGACGCAATGAATGGTTGTCGCGAGATGCCATCCCGGCTGCCGTCGGAGAGGCGCCTGCGCCAATTCATGCTTATAGCATGTCAATCTCCAGCGTAGAACGTGCCGAATTGCCATTCAATTGGTTAATATACCTATTAGAATTAAATGAAAATATCAAGCCTCTGTGCCTAATCCCCGCCTTGCCGCTATCTCAAAACCTGCCCGCACTGGGAACAGAATCTTGCAGCCGCATCCGCCTCGCGCCCGCATTGGCCGCAACGGCTAGGCGCAAGGCTGGAACCGCAATGCTGGCAGAACCTGGCGCCGGAATCGTTGCCCTGGCGGCAAGCGGGGCATGCGATCGCCGGCGCGGCCGCCGGATATCCGCTTTCCCGCCCGCGCGGCCCGTGGTGGCCGCTTGCATGGCGATCATGACGCCGCCCAAACCATTTGCCGAAATGACTCATCTTGCTTCTCCCGCATCCTGTGGAATGGAGATTGAAATCCCTGTAGCGGCTACAGGGTCAAGCGCTTGCCGCGGCTATTGCGCCAGTGACTTTCCAAACCCGTTACAATCCACCGATATGCCATTTGAGATGGCGACAATCCCGCTACAGAAATGAGGAAACGCATGCGCGACGACGTGGTGATCAGAGAAGCCGATGCCGGCGATTATCAAGGCTGGCTGCCCTTGTGGGAGGGCTATAACGCGTTTTACGGCCGGGAAGGGGAAACAGCGCTGCCGGAGGCGATTACCCGGCAAACCTGGGCGCGCTTCCTGGATGGCGCCGAGCCGATGACGGCGCTGGTGGCCGAACGCGAGGGCCGCCTCATCGGCCTGGCGCACGCCATTCGCCACCGCAGCAGCACCCGCCTGGCGGACGTGTGCTACCTGCAGGATTTGTTCACCCTGCCGGAAGCCAGGGGGCGCGGCGTGGCCCGGGCGCTGATAGACGCGGTGTGCCGCCTGGCCAAGGCAACCGGCTGCGACCGCGTTTACTGGCAAACCCACCAGACCAACCATACCGCCCGCGCGCTGTACGACAAGGTGGCGGAGCACAAGGGCTTCATCGTCTATGGCCGCGACTTGCAGATGTGAGCCCCCCCCCCCGCCTCCCGCTAGACGCGGTTGATGGAAACGCCGCCCTCCACCCGCATCGCGCTGCCGGTGACGAAGCTTGCGGCATCCGATGCCAGGAACAGCGCGGCCTGCGCGATCTCCTCCGGCCGGGCCAGCCGCTTCAGCGCGTGCAGCCCCTCGACAAAGCCGCGCGCCTCCGGCGTGGGCGCGGCGGCGCGCCCCATCTCGGTGTCGGTTCCGCCCGGCAGCAAGGCGTTGGCGCGAATCCCGCGCGCGCCGTATTCGGCGGCGATCACCTGCGTCAGGCCGATCAAGCCGGCCTTGCTCGCCGCGTAAGCGCCCATTCCGGGGAAACCGGCCGTGTGGCCGACAAAGGTGGAGGTGAATATCAATGAGCCGCCGCCACGCTCCAGCATGGCGGGAATCTGCTGGCGGGCGGCCAGGAAGGCGCCGGTCAGATTGGTATCCAGCGCCAAGCGCCAAGCCTCCGGCGTGGTTTCGTGGACGGGCGCGCTGCCGCCCATCGCGCCGGCGTTGTTGAAGGCGATGTCCAGGCCGCCGTATCGGCGCACCGCAGTCTCCACCGCCCGCTTCGCGGTGGACTCCTCCCTCACGTCGCCGGCGACGATGGCGATCTCCCCGCCCTCCAGCCGTATGCAGGCCGCCAGCAATTCCAATTCGTGCGCGCGCCGCGCCACCGCAACCACCTTGGCGCCCTCTCGCGCGAACAAGCAGGCCGCCGCCCGGCCGATGCCGGCGCTGGCGCCGGTGACGATGGCCACCTTTCTGTCAAGCCGTCCCATATTCACTCCGCGTTTTCCATTGATGACAGGCGGAGTCTGGAACACGGCGCCGGAGACGGCGACCCGATTCTTGCCGAACGATCCCGGTTACTGGAACGGATCTCCGTAATTCTGCAGTTTCTTGCGCCCGCACTCCTGGCAGATCACATAACGGTCCACCAGGTCGATCGCGGCCGCGCCGCCTCCGCCCCAGCCGGAGAAGAAACTATCGAGAAAAGCCTTCAGCTTTTCCTTGCGGCTGGCGCCGTATTTGGACGGTTTTTGCCGGACCCACTCCTTGTGCTCGGTTTCCTTGCCGCAGCGCTCGCAGCATTGCTTCGCCATCGTCTTGTTCCTTTGCTTGGCAGATCGCGCAAAATAAACCTTATTGTCATGTTTTGTAAATGCGCGGCAACAATCCGTCTTCAAACTCGCAAAAGATCGCCATATTCCGCAAACCGCGCCTGAGCAATCATTCATCACCATCATGCAGGCCCATTATCAGGAAGACGGAATGAAAACCTTGCTGGCGCTCGCGCTATTGCTGTTCACCTGCTCCGCGCCGGCCCGAGACGTGGGCATCTTCAACGGGGCCGGCGTTTGCCCGGGCTGCGCCGAGGCTGTCGCCGCCTTTTTCGATCCCCAGCGCGACACCGTGCAGTACTTGAACGAGAGCAATCTCGATTCGGCCCGGCTGAAACGCATTTCGCTTTACGTGCAGCCAGGCGGCTCGGATGACATAGACGAGACGCTGGATGCCTTGCGGCCAGCCCAGGTTCAAGCCTTGCGCCGTTTCGTCGCCGACGGCGGCGGCTATCTGGGCATCTGCGCCGGCGCATACCTGGCCGCCCGCTACAGCTCGGCGGCGGACAAAAAGCCCGCTTACGGCCTGATCGCGCTGCCGGAGCTGAACGCGGAAACCGCCAGCGCCAAACCCTCGCTGCTCCCGATTCGGTGGGGCGGCCGCGAGCGGATGGCCTACAACCAAAGCGGCCCCCACATGGGGAAAACGCCGCCGCCCGGCGCATCCGTCCTCGCCCGTTACCGCGACACCCGCCGCATCGCGGCGCTCTCCGCCCCCTACGGCCGCGGCAAGGTGGTGCTGATCGGCCCGCATCTGGAGGCGGATGCAAGCTGGTACCGCGAGGACGGGCTCAGTCTGGCGCACGGTCTGAATCAGGACCTGTTCCGACAGGCGCTGTCCTCGTTCCCCGACTGACGCGCCGCAGCCTGGCGCTTGCATCTGGAATATCGCCGTGCTAGCATTCGCCCTCTTCATTCATCAACCCTGACTGCAAAGGAGGAAAACCATGCGACGCGCTGTTCATCTTTCCGCCAATGCAGGCCTGCAAGGTTGATCGTTTCTTTCCCGCGCTGACGCGCGTTTTCGCATCACCCCAAGCCCGCCTGCCTTTTCAGACTGACCTGATTTGGAATTTCATGGGCAATACCCACTGCATTCAGCAACTGTCTGAAGGCGTCACCCTGATCGCCTCGGACGACACCTGGATCGAAGGCAACGCGATCCAGCAACTTCAAACCACCGCCGCCCTGCCCGGCATGCGCCGCGTGGCCGGCATGCCGGATTTGCATCCCGGCCGCGGCTACCCTGTCGGCGCGGCGTTTTTCTCCGTCGGCAGGCTGTATCCGGCGCTGATAGGCGGCGACATCGGCTGCGGCATGGCGCTGTGGCAAACCTCGCTAGACGCGCGCAAGAGCCAGCCCGAGAAACTGGACAAGCGCCTGGGCGACCTGGACGGCCCGCTGTCCGACGAATGGCGCGAGCAAGCCGACGCGCTGCTGCCGGCGCACATCGGCTTCCGCTCCGCGCTGGGCACCATAGGCGGCGGCAATCATTTCGCCGAACTGCAGCGGATTGACGAGGTATACGACGAGGCCGCGCTCGGCACGCTGGCGATAGACCCGCGCCGGCTGCTGCTGCTGGCGCACAGCGGCTCCCGCGGCCTGGGCCAGGCCATCCTGCGCGAGCATGTGGACCAATACGGCCACCGCGGACTGGAAAGCGGCGGCGACGCCTGCCGCGCCTACCTGGCGCGCCACGGCGACGCGCTGCGCTTCGCCGAGGCGAACCGCGAGCTGATCGCGCGCCGCATGCTGGATAGGCTGCGCGCCGAAGGCGAGCCCGTGCTGGACATCCACCACAACCTGGTGCTGCCGTCCCGAGTAGACGGCTTGGACGGCTGGCTGCACCGCAAGGGCGCCACGCCGGCCGACGCCGGCGCGGTGGTGATCCCCGGCTCGCGCGGCGACTTCAGCTACCTGGCGCGTCCCTTGCCCCAGGCCGCCAGCCTGTACTCTCTGGCGCACGGCGCGGGACGGAAATGGATGCGCAGCGAGTGCAAGGACAGGCTGTCGCGCCGCTACACCCCGGCGCAGCTATCCCGAACCAAGCTGGGCAGCCACGTGATCTGCCGCGACCGCGAGCTGATCTACGAAGAGGCGCCGGAAGCGTACAAGCCGGTGGACAGCGTGGTGGACGCGCTGCGCCGCGCCGGCCTGATCGAGCTGTTGGCGCGGCTGCGTCCGGTGCTGAGCTACAAGACGCGCGGGGAGTGCTGCTGATGATATTGCTGCAGATCACCGCCGCCCAAGGCCCCGACGAATGCGCGCTGGCCGCGGCCAAGACGCTGTCCCGGCTGCAAGCCGAGGCGCACGCCGCCGGCGTGAAGGCCGCGCTGCTGGAAAGCGAACCCGGTCCCCGCGCCGGAACCGTGCGCTCGGCGCTGCTGGCGCTGGACGGCGAGGCCGAAGATGCGCTGGCCGCCGCCTGGATCGGCACCATCCAATGGACCTGCTCCAGCCCGTACCGGCCGCGCCATCCGCGCAAGAACTGGTTCGTCGGCGTCGCGCGCTGCGAAACGCCCGCCCCGGCCGGCGGCGGCGAGGTGCGCATCGAAACCTGCCGCGCCTCCGGCCCCGGCGGCCAGCACGTCAACAAGACCGAATCCGCGGTCCGCGCCGTGCATCTGGCCAGCGGCGTCAGCGTCCGCGTGCAAAGCGAACGCAGCCAGCACGCCAACAAACGGCTGGCGCTGTTGCTGTTGGCCCACAAACTGGGCGAGCTTGCCGAGCAGGCCGACGCCGACCTGCGCGGCCGCCGCCGCCAGCTGCACTGGGAGGTTGAGCGCGGCAATCCCCTCCGGGTGTTCCACGGCGAGCGCTTCCGGCCTGCATCCTAAATCCGCAACGAAAAACCGCCGCGCGATGCGGCGGTTTTTTCTTGTCTGGATCGGGAGAAAACGATCCGCGCTAGACCAGCTGCCACAGGGTGATGGCCGCGTCAGGCGTCCAGCCCGGGTTGGACACGTGCGCCTGCAGGCAGCGGTAGCGCTTTCCCAAGTAGCTGACGCCTTCCCCCACCTGATACTGGATGCCGTTCTGCCACTCCGGGAAGTCCGGCTCGCCGCCGCCCTCGGTGCGCGCGCGCACGCTGTTGCTGGGCGCGGATTCGCGGCCGGCGTCGTCCAGCGCGGTCACTTGGTACAGGTAGTCGTTGCCGGGACGCAGGCCAACGTCGCGAAAGGCGTCCACCGTGGTCAGGCCCACTTGCTGGCCATCGCGATAGACGCGGTACTGGACGATGGGGAAATCCCCGCCGACCGGCGCGTCCCAGGCCAGGGCGACGAAGTCCTCGCCGATCTCGCCCGCGCGCAGCGCCGTCGGCGCGGGCGGCCTCTCGCCGCCGTCGCCGCCCTCGGCCAGGCCGGCGTAGTCGCGGATGAAGCCCCAGTCGTAGCTTTGTCCAGCGGCGTCGCGGCCGGCATCCCAGTTCGCCGACCAGGTCATCAGGCCGCGGATCGGGTTGCCCGCCTCCTCCAGCCGGCGGAAGGCGTTGTACACCGCCGACGGATCGCGCACGAAGCCGGTGGCGGCGGCGTCGACATTGGCCGGCAGGCCGATGGCCAGCTTGTCGGCCGGAATGCGCAGATAGCCGCGCGTGCCGTGGATCAGGCTGTCGGTCAGGTAATAAAGAAAGTCTTCCTTTCTTTCCTCGTTGTCCTGCGACAGCCACATGTTCAGCTCGTCCACCCACACGCCGTCGCCGCCCTGGTTGTAGTACTGCGGCGCGATGAAATCGTAATAGCCCTCCAGCGCGGCGATATAGGCAGCGTAGTGGCCGTCCGGTTTCAGATAGGGGAATTCCGGCGCCATGCTGACGATGAAATGCCTGCCTTGCGCCGCGTAATGGTCTTTCACCATTTTCAGCGCCGCCGGGATCACGGTCTGGTTGTCGGCGGCGGTGATCGCGCTTTGCTCCAGATCGATGTCCAGTCCGTCGAAGCCGTAACGCTCCACCAGCCGGACGATCTCGCCGGCCAAGGCGTCCTCCTGGCCGGCATGCAGCTCGATATGGGCATCGGCGCCGCCCAGCGAGATCAGCACCGCGCGCCCCTGGCGGTTCAGCTCCGCCACCTGGGCGCGGAAGGCGTCGTCGCTCAGATTGTAAGGCTGGAAGGTGGGGATGCCGGCGCCCTTCATGAAGGCCACCGCCACCACGGCGTAGTCTTCCGGGATGTCGGTCAGCGGAATGTCGGCCGACGTGCCGCGCTGGTAGCCGTCGCCGCCGCCGGATGCCCAGTTGTGCCAGAAGGCCATGATGAAGCGTTGGGGAAGTTGCGGCATCGCCGCGGCGTCGTCCGGCTGCGCGCCGCGCGCGGTATTGGCGTATGGGTTCATGCATGCCCCTCGGATGAAGATGGATGAACGGTCCGGCGGCACGCCGGGCCACGGCCATGGTAGGCCGCCCCGCCGCCTCCAGGCTGCTGGCCGTTCAGCCAGCCGCCGGCAATGCCGGCCAGCTGTCGACGATGCGGCCATGCTCGTACACGGCGATGTCGCCGAACTGCTGCAGCACCGCCTCGCTTTGGCGCGGACGGAAGAACACCATGTCGTCCACCGCCAACGCCTGCTTGCCGGACCCCACCAGCAGCTGCTGATTGGACGAATGGCCGTAGAGGCCGCTGCTGTCCAGCCCCGGCGGCGACGCCGGGTCCGCCAGCCAGTTGCCGCCGTAAATGAAGTAAGCGCGCCGCGCGTTGGCGTCCCAGCCGCGGACCATGCCGCCCAGCCACTCCGCGCCGTAGGGCAGTTCGAAGCGCGGCAGCGCCTTCAGCACCGGGGTGGCGATGAAGCAGGCCGGCAATAGATCGTCCAGCGCCGGCAGGTCGAAGTCAGACGGCTTGACCATGGCCGAACCCACCGCGACTTCGTTTTCCGGACCATCTCCATGGTAAAAGCGATAGGTCGGCGAACCGGCGGCGTTGAAGCAAGGCCCGGCTTCGGCCCGTCCCGCCGGATGCGCCCGCGCCGCGGCGGCGAAGCCGGCGTAGCTTGCGCGCGCGTGCCGCAGCGCCCGCTCCCGCAGGCCGGGGACATCCGGAATCTTGGCGACATGGGCGTCGTAGCCCATCAGTCCGGCCCATCGCAGCCGCGGCTCCTCCGCCACCATGTCCAGCATCCGCCGCAGCGTGGCGATATCGGCTACGCCGCCGCGATGCAAACCGACGTCGATCTCGAAATTGACCCGCAGATGAAGATCCTGGCCGCGCGCCAGCTCGCGGTACTGCGCCAGCCGCTCCGGGGTGTCCGCCAGCCACTGCAATTGCCGTTCCAGCCGGAACGCCGCGTCGGAGAAGCGCCGGTAAAAGGCCAGGGCGGCGGCGGCCGGCAGCGGCTTGCCCAGCAAGATGTCGCGGCCGCCCTTGGCCATCGCTTCCAGCTGCGGCAGGCTGAACAGCATCTGCCGCGAGGTGCCGGCCAACGCGGCGGCCTCCTCCAGCAAAGCCGGGCACGGCAGCGACTTGACCACCAGCCGCAGCGCCATCTTGCCGTTCACATGCCCCGCCGCCGCGCGGATATTGGCGCGCAGCCGCTCGCGGTCCAACACCAGCGTCGGCGCGGCGATGCCGGCCTGCCGCAACGCGGCCTGCATGCTGCGGAAGTAGGCGTCGTGCGGCGCGCCGCGATTGGCCGGGCGCGCCATCCAGAGCGCCGCCGCGCCGACCGCCCCGGCCGCCAGCAAGCGGCGGCGGCCGCGCGACGGGCCGCTCATGCCGGCACGCCGAACACGCGGCGCAGGTGATGGTTGAGCAGCGCGCCCTTGGGATCCAGCTCCCGCCTCAGCTTGAGGAAGTCGCTCCAGCGCGGGTAGAGCGCGGCGAAATCCGCCGCGCCGTACGGATGCAGCTTGCCCCAATGCGGCCTGCCTTCGTAACGGCGGAACAGCGGCGCGATCTCGGTCAGCAGGTAGTCATGGGGCTCGCCCGCCGCGGCATGGATGGCGATGGAGCAGCTGTCCCGCCGATAAAAGGGGCTGAGCCAGGCGTCGTCCGCCTTCACGAAGCGGAATTCCAGCGGAAAGAATACGTCGTTGCGCCGCTCCAGCTTGTCGATCACCTCGCGCACGCAGGCGATGCCGGCTTCGCGCGGCACATGCCACTCGCTCTCGTTGAAGCGGGTCGGGCGGACGGTGGACAGCAGCCGCCAGGATTTGTCGAACGCCAGTTCGCTCAGGTCCGGGTCGATCAAGCGCCGCGCCGTCCAGCGGCGAAGCGCGGGCATGCCGCCCAGCCAGTCGCGCAGCCGGCGCAGTTCGCGCAGCATGTCCTCGTCGGCGGACGCCGGCCGCGACGCCGGCCCCGGCGGACGGATGTCATGGACGATGGCCGCCGCGTAGCCGGTGAACGGCAGATAGTAGAATTCGAAATGGCGGTGGCGGCGCGCCAGCTCCGGCGCGGCCTCCAGCATGTCCTGCGCCGGCAACAGCCACAGCTTGCGCTGCAGATGATAGGCGGGCAACGCGGCCACGGTGGCGCGCGCGATGACGCCCAGGCTGCCCAGCGACACCCGCGCCGCCTGCAGGAGGTCATCGTCCCGCCCCTTGCCGCAATCCAGCGCCAGGCCTGACGGCGTCAACAGCCTCAGCGCGCGCGCGTCGGCGTGCAGCGCCGGCAAGCCCGCTCCGGTGCCATGGGTGGCGGTGCTGATCGCGCCGGCGTAGGATTGCGCGTCGATGTCCGGCTGGTTGCGCAGCGCCAGCCCCTTTTCGTCCAGCAGCCGCGCCAGCAGCCCGATGCGGGTGCCGGCCAGCAGGGTGGCCTCGCCTGCCGCCGCGTCGTGCGACAACAGCCCGGACATCCGGTCCAGCGACACCAGCTTGCCGGCTGTGGGCACCAACGGGCTGAAAGAATGCCCGGCGCCGACGCAGCGCAGCGGCACGCCGGTCCGGGCCGCCTCATGCAGCAGCTTCGCCAGCTCGGCCTCGTCGCCGGGCGTCGCCAGTTCCCGCGCGGCGCAGCTTTGCAGCCCGCTCCAGTTGCGCCAGCGGTAGCCGCCGGCAGGCGGGGCGGCCAGCGGCGCCCTAGACTGCGCGGCCCAGGCGCCCAGCAAAGCGCCGCCGCCCAGTTGCAGCATCGCGCGGCGGCTCAGCCTCGGCTTCATCGCGCGCCCTCCCCGCCGTCTCCCGCCATGAAGGCGATCAGGCGGCCGAATTCCTCGTCGCTGCAATCGTTGCAGTAGCCGCGCACCGGCATCGCGTTGAACCCGTCGCGGACATGGGCCAGCAGCAGCGGCATGCCCTTCTCCAGCCTAGGCTTCCAGGCCGGCGCGAAGCCGGCCAGCGGCGCCTGGCTGGCCTGGTTGCCATGGCAGATCAGGCAGGAACGCTGGTATTTTCCCGCCAGCCTCGCGTCGGCCGGCCGCATCGATTCCGCCCTTTGCAGGTCGGCCGCCTGCGGCTTGCCGCCGCCGCATCCCGCCAGCACGCCCAGCCAGGCCCAACCCAGCCAGCGCCCGGCAGCCATCGCCCAATCCATCGCCATGCCGTCTCTCCGGTGGAGGCGCGCCGGGCACGCCGTCCGCTTGATGACAATGGATTTAATATATCATCGAAGCGGCCAGCCATGTCATGGCCATTCCCGCCCGTTCAGGCAGCCAGCGCCTCCCCCAGCGCCAACCGGCGCAACAGCGCGTCCAGCCGCCTCGGGTCGCCGCCATGGCCGCCGGGCAGCGGAGGCGCCGGCTCGGCCAGCATGGCGGCGATGAAAGCGTCCAGCCTGGGCAGTCGCGGTCCCTGACGCGCCTCGCCGGCGGCCATCTTGACGGCCAGCAGATGATTGATCTCGTCCGCCAATCGCGCGTCGTCCACCGTCGCCGCGGCCAGGTCGGCGAAGCGCATGGGCGGCAAGCCACGGCCGGCGTCCAGCCAGCGCACCGCCAGCAGCGGCCGCAACACGTACAAATACTTCTTCAGCCGCACGGTTTCGCCTTGCAGGTAGCCTTGATGGTGCTTGCGCGCCATCGACAGGTAATGCCAGCGGCAGCGCGCCAGCGAGTGGAAATCCGGCATCAGCTCGCGCAACGCCGCCGTCGCGTCCTCGTCGGCGCGGTACACCAGCGGCGATTGCAGCCACTCGAACAGCGTCGGATTGGAACGGTTAAGCAATTGCAGCGCCTTGCGCAGCTCCCAGCCGCTGACGTCCAGTTCGTCGTCCAGAGGCTGTTCGATCACGTCGCGCTGCCGCTCTACCCGCAGATACCACTCGGGGCGATGCACATACAGAAAGCGCACGTCGTAATCGCTGTCCGGCGAGGCGAAGCCCCAGGCGCGGCTGCCCGACTCGCAGGCGTACAGCACCCGCACATCGCGGCGGCGCTCCAGCGCGGCCAGCTCGTCCATCACCCGCCGGCGCACGCCGTCGTCCAGCGGATGGTCATATTTGAATGCGTACATATCGTCCTTCCGCCGGCCCGCAGGCCGGCTCCATCTATTTTCTATCCCTTCACGCACACCACCTGCCGCAGCGTGTGCACCACTTCCACCAGCGAGTCCTGCGCCGCCATCACCGCGTCGATGTCCTTGTAGGCCATCGGAATCTCGTCGATCACGTCGGCGTCCTTGCGGCACTCTACGTGGGCGGTGGCGCGGATCTGGTCGTCCACGCTGAAACGGCGCTTGGCCTCGGCGCGGCTCATGGTTCGCCCCGCGCCGTGGCTGCAGGAGCAGAACGCCTCTTCGTTGCCCAGGCCGCGCACGATGAAGCTCTTGGCGCCCATCGACCCCGGAATGATGCCCAGTTGCCCCGTGTGGGCGGCCACCGCTCCCTTGCGCGTCACCAGCACCTCATGGCCGAAGTGGGTTTCCTTCTGCACATAGTTGTGGTGGCAGTTCACCGCCTCCACGTCTGCGGCGAAAGGCTTGGCGATCTCCTTGCGCGCCGCGTCCACCACGTGCTGCATCATCAACATGCGGTTCTGGCGCGCGAAGTCCTGCGCCCAGCCCACCGCCTCCACGTAATCGTCGAAGTGCTGGCTGCCCTCCTGGAAATAAGCCAGCTCGCGGTGCGGCAAGTCGGCGATGTGCTGGCGCATGTCGGCCTGGGCCAGTTCGATGAACAGGTTGCCGATGGCGTTGCCCACGCCGCGCGAACCCGAGTGCAGCATGAACCAGACGCGATCGGCCTCGTCCAGACACACTTCGACGAAGTGGTTGCCGGTGCCCAGCGTCCCCAGATGGCTATGGTTGTTGGTCTTCTCCAGCTTGGGATGCTTGGCGACGATGGCCTGGAAGCCCGGCAGCAGCTTGGCCCAGGCCGCGTCCACGGTTGCCGGCGGCGCGCCCCAGGCGCCCTTGTCGCGCCCGCTGCGGGTATTGCTGCGGCCGTGAGGCACAGCGGCCTCTATCGCGCTGCGCAGGCCGAACAAACTCTCCGGCAGGTCCGCCGCCGTCAGCGTGGTGCGCGCCGCCATCATGCCGCAGCCGATGTCCACGCCCACCGCCGCCGGGATGATCGCGCCCTGGGTGGGGATCACGCTGCCTATGGTCGATCCCTTGCCCAGATGCACGTCAGGCATCACCGCCAGGTGTTTGTAGATGAAGGGCATCCGCGCGGTGCGCAGCAACTGGTCGCGCGCGGCCGGCTCCACCGGCACGCCCTGGGTCCACATCTTGATCGGCGCGCCGTCGGCCGCCTGCAGGGTTTGATAGTCGTTCATGTTTTCGCTTTCTTGTTGTTCGTTCATGCCTTGATCTTCACCAATCCGTTCAGCAGCTGGTCCAAGCCGCCGAATACGGAAATCTTGTCTATGCGCTCCGCCAGGCGCTCCAGCGTCTCCAGCTCCTTCAAGCGCAAGGCGGTCGGGTTGTCTTCCATCACCTTGGCCGTGTTCAGCAGGGAACGGGTGGCGCCGGTTTCCTCGCGGCGGCGGATCACATTGGCCTGCGCCGCCTTCTCCGCCTCCACCACCTGCGCCAGCAACTGCTTCATGTCGCCCGGCAGCACCACGTCCTTGACGCCCAGGCTGCTCACTTCCACGCCGAATCCGGCCAGCTTGTCCTGCATGTGCGCCAGCACCACCTCGTCCAATTGCTTTTTGTCCTCCAGCAACTGGTCCAGCGTGCGCTCGCCCACCGCCGCCCGCAGGCCGAACTGCAGCTCGCGGTAGACATGGTCGGCCGGCTTGGCCAGCTTGGCGAAGGCCAGCGCCACGTCGGCGTAGCGCCAGTTGGCCGCCAGATTGATGCGCAGGCCTACCTTGTCGCGGGTCAGGATTTCCTGCCCGCTCACTTCCAGCGGCTGCAAGCGGGTATCGACCAGATCCACCTCCAGCTCGCGATTGAAGCGCCAGAAACCGTAGCGTCCCGGCTGCAGCAGGCGCGGCGCGTCGCCGTCCACCCGCAGCACGCCGCAATGCCAGGCCGGCACCTGCACGTTCAGCACGCCAGCCAAGCCGGCCACCGGGTTGCCGCGCAGGCTGCCCTGGGTCAAGCGCGGCAGCCATTCGGCCGCCACTTCGCAGCCCTGGCGCAAATCGGCTTTGCGCACTTCCAGCGCCGCCGCGTCTTTCCAATACAGGCCGCGGCTGCCCGGCGGCAGGATCTCCGCCAGCGAGCCTTGCTCAAGGCGCAGGCCCACTTCTTCGTCGCCGATTTCGACGACATGGAAGTGCTCGTCCAGCAGCGCCGGCTCATGCTCGCGCAGATAATCGGCCAGCGCGTGCTGGAAACGGCCCTTGCGCAGCGGGCACGGCTCCACCGCGTAACGCTGGCGCGGATCGAAGTATGGGTATTCGCCCGGCTGCAGGATCGCCACGAAATCGCCGTCGCGCAGCAACAGGCCGCGTTCGTTCTTCTTCACCAGGAATGTTCGCCACAGTTTCATCTTCGTTTTCTTTCTTCAATGGTTGAACCGGTTGCGCCGCAAGCGCGGATGCCTGTCCGGCCCGGCGAGGGGCCTGGCGGGGGCGAAGCGCCGGCGTGATTTCCGCTGCGCGTCGGCTCCGCCGGCTGCCCGCCGGACGGGGCCGGCATCGGCGGCCTGCGGCGGCGGCCAGGGCCGCGCCGGTTCGGTGCTGCTCGAGAGTGTCAAACGCGGGATTCGAACCCGCAGGCGCAAGCGCCCTTACCCAAGATGGCGATGGCGGGAATCGAACCCGCTTTCAGCCCTTCATCGCCGAGACCGGGCATCCGCCATTGGCGGCATGCGCGGCCGCGACAGCTTGGCTGGCGCCGCGCACCGGGGCGGTGGCAACCGCCTCCCGTGGGCCATGATGGCTTCCGCTCGGTCGAGGCTATCTTTGCCAGAACCGTGCCAGCCGGCTGAAAACACCCTGAAATAATTACCAAGAGACTGATAAATATCGATAAATTATTTTCCGCCACCCGAGTCCAGCCCTCTCCCGCCTTACCTGCCCATTCATTTTTCGATAAAATCATCTAGTCGAATATAAAAATGGATAAGCAATGCGCAGCAAGGTGGCGATAGGGTTTCTGGGCACGGTACTGGACAACGGCGGCTACGGCGCGGCGCGCTGGCGCAAATGGCGGCCCAGCGTCGGCATCTGCCGCCAGCCGCAGTTGCCGCTGGCGCGGCTGGAGCTGCTGCACGACAACCACCACCGGAAACTGGCGGAGCAGACCGCGCGCGACATCGCGGAAGCGTCTCCCGGCACCGAGGTGAGGCTGCATGCGCTGAACCTGGAAGACCCGTGGGATTTCGGCGAAATGTACTCGGCGCTGGACGATTTCGCCGGCCGCTACCCGTTCGACGCAGACCACGAGGACTACCTGCTGCACATCACCACCGGCACCCACGTCGCGCAGATTTGCTGGTTCCTGCTGGCAGAATCGCGCCGCATCCCGGCGCGGCTGCTGCAAAGCTCGCCGACCCGGCAGGACAACGACTTCGCCGGGCTGGTCAGCGTGATCGATCTGGACCTGGCCCGCTACGACCGCATCGCCAGCCGCTTCGCGCAGCAAAGCGAGGACACCGTGGCCTTCCTCAAGTCCGGCATCGCCACCCGCAACCCGCGCTTCAACCGCATGATCGAGCAGATCGAGCGGGTGGCCGCGCGCTCGTCCGCCCCCATCCTGCTGCGCGGCCCCACCGGCGCCGGCAAGAGCCAGCTGGCTCGACGTCTGTACGAGGTGAAAAAGGCCCGCCATCAGCTGGCCGGCCGCTTCGTCGAGGTCAACTGCGCCACCTTGCGCGGCGACAGCGCGATGTCGGCGCTGTTCGGCCACGTCAAAGGCGCCTTCACCGGCGCGCTGAGCGAGCGGGCCGGCCTGCTGCGCGGCGCTGACGACGGCCTGCTGTTCCTGGACGAGATCGGCGAACTGGGGCTGGACGAGCAAGCGATGCTGCTGAAGGCGATCGAAGAAAAACGCTTCTTTCCTTTCGGCGGCGACCGCGAGGCGACCAGCGACTTCCAGCTGGTGTGCGGCACCATGCGCGACCTGCGGCAATGGGTGCGCGATGGCAAGTTCCGCGAGGACTTGTACGCGCGCATCAATCTGTGGAATTTCGAACTGCCCGCCCTGGCCGAACGGCGCGAGGACATCGAGCCCAACCTGGAATTCGAACTGGCGCGCCACGCCGGCGAGCAGGGACGCCACGCGCGTTTCAACGCCGAGGCCCGCCGCGGCTACCTGGACTTCGCGCTGTCGCCGCAGGCGCGCTGGCCGGGCAATTTCCGCGAGCTGTCGGCATCGGTGACGCGGATGGCCACGCTGGCCGACGCTGGCCGCATCGACGACGCGGTGGTGGACGAGGAAATCCAGCGCCTGCGGCGCGAGTGGCAAGATGAGGGCGGCGACTCGGCCGCGCTCGCGCCGCTGAGCGCGGAGCGGCAAGCTGCGCTTGACCTGTTCGACCGCGCGCAACTGGAGGCCGTGCTGCGCGTCTGCCGCCAGGCGGACTCGCTGTCCGACGCCGGCCGCCGCCTGTTCGCCATGTCGCGGCTGGACAAGGCCAACCCCAACGACGCCGACCGGCTGCGCAAATACCTGGCGCGCTTCGGCCTGAGCTGGCAGGCGATCCGAGAGTCCGGCCGGGTCTGAGCCGTCCCGCCGTCGTACATGCGGTTACGGTTATGAACAGATACAAACAGCAATCAGCGGCCATGCTTCCTTTGCGTTTGCGAAACAAACTGCCGCCATAGTGCAAGCATGCGCAATGCAGAAGGAAGACTGCCATGAAACACGTGATGACCGCGGCGATGCTGATCGCCGCCTCCCTGACCAGCCTGCCCAGCCAGGCCGGCGTGTCCATCAGCGTCGGCGAACCCGGCTTCTACGGCCAGATAGACATCGGCGGCTACCCGCCGCCGCAACTGATCTACCCGCAACCGGTGGTGATTCAGCCCGCGGTGGCGGTGATGCCGCCTCTTTACCTGCGGGTGCCCCCTGGCCACATCAAGCAATGGGGCCGCTATTGCGGACGCTACGGCGCCTGCGGCCGCAAGGTGTATTTCGTCCGCGACGACTGGTACAACCGCGTCTACGCGCCCCGCTATCGCGAGTACCACCACGACCATGGCCGCCATGAGGGCTGGGACCATGGCCGCGGCCACGGCGATGATTGGCGCCGAGACCGCTGAGCCGGCGGCCAGGGGCGGAGCCTATGCCGCCCCTCCCCCCCCGGCGGCCAGCCTGGCCGCCAGCTCGGCCGCCGGCACCGGCCGGCTCAGCCAGTAGCCCTGCAGCACATCGCAGCCCAAACCCTCCAGCACCTGGGCCTGCGATTCCGTTTCCACCCCCTCCGCCACGACTTCCAGATCCATCGAGTGCGCAAGCGAGACGATCATCTCCACCAGCGTCATCGCTTCCTCTTCCTCCTGCATCCTGCTGACGAAGGCGCGGTCTATCTTCAGCGTCTGCACCGGCAGACGGGCGAGATAGGCCAGAGAGGAATAGCCGGTGCCGAAATCGTCGAGCGCGATGGAGACGCCCAAGTCCCTGACCTGCCGCAAGGTGGCGATGCTGCTGTCCACATCCGCCATGATGTGGCTTTCGGTTATCTCGATGTCTATGCCGGCCTGGTCAGCCGGCATCCCCAGCGCGGCGGCCAGCGACTGCGCGAAATCCGCCTGCCGCAGTTGCAGCGGCGATACGTTGACCGCGATCCTCGGGGCGTCCAGGCCCGCCGCTCTCCAGGCCTGGAAGTCGCGCGCCGCCTGACGCACCACCCAATCGCCCACCTCCACGATCAGTCCCAGTTCCTCCAGCATCGGCACGAACTGCGCCGGCGACACCATGCCGCGCTCCGGGCAGCGCCAACGCAGCAGCGCCTCCACGCCGGCCAGCGCATGGCCTTTCGCCGCGAACTTGGGCTGGTAATGCAGTTCAAACTGCTCCCGCTCCAGCGCCTGGCGCAAACGGCTGCCCATCTCCAGCACCGCCGCGGCCCGATCCGTCATTTCCTGGCGATAAAACAGGAACTTCTCTCCGCCCGCCTTCGCCCGCTTCAAAGCCGACTCCGCTCGTTCCAACAAGGAAGTGGCGGTATCGGCGTCATCCGGATAGATGGCAAGACCGAACTTGGCGGACAAGCGCAACTCATTCCCGTCCAGCACGATGGGCGCATCCAGGCAATTCTGCCTCACCAGTTCCAGCGCCAGCGCCGCCTCTTCCTCTCCGGATGCCAGCGGCAGCCCCAACGCGAACCGATCCGCCCCCAGCCTCGCCAGCAGCGAGGCGTCCGGGGCATGCAGCGCCAGCCGCTTCGTCAACAACTGCAGCGCCTTGTCCCCCTGGACGCGTCCCAGCACGTCGTTGATGGACTTGAAGTTTTCCAGATCGAAGACGGCCACCGAGAAACGCCGCCCTTCCACCGCGACATCCGACATATGCTGCGCCAGCCGCTCGCCCAGCAGGCTGCGATTGGCGAGGCCGGTAAGGCTGTCGTAGTAGGCCAGATAATGCAGGCGCTCTTCCTTGCGGATATGATCCAGCGCATAGCCGACATCGCTGGCCAACTCTCGCAACAGTGTCGTTTCCTGGCGATCGAAGGCGCCCACGTCGCCGGCGAACAACGCCACCACGGCGACCGCCTTGTCGTCCAGCAGGATGGGCAGGCAGGCGACAGCGCGCACGCCGTGGCTCTGCAGCTCCGCCGCCTGGCTATACAACGAGGGATCGCCCTGCACGTCGTTGCACACCACCATTTCCCGCAGCCGCACCGCCCGGCAGGCCGGCCTGTCCTTGTACAGAAAGTCCTCGCGCGCGCTCAGCCTTATCTGCCTGAGATAGTCGCTGTCCTCGCCTCGGAAGGCGACCACCGTGCCATTCTGCGTGTCTTCGTCAATCACGCCGGCCCAGGCCATACGATAGGCGCCGATTTCCAGCGCCACCTTGCAGATGCCGTCGAACAGCGCCTCGCGATCGCGACACCGGACGATCAGCGCGTTGATCCGGCTCAGCACCTCGTAAACCCGTCCCAGACGGGCCACATGCTGACGCAGCAAAGACTGTTGCAGACAGATCGCCAATTGCCGGGCATAAGCTTGGGCCACCTCCAGTTGCGCCTCGTCGAAAGCGCCCTGTGCGTCCGAAACCAGGTTCAGCATGCCCAGCAAGCGGCCTTCAGCCATCAGCGGGATGCGCACATAGGATTGAACGCCCTGCTGATACAGCCGCTCCAGCGTCAGCGGACGCCTGGACACCGTGGCCAGGTCCCCCACCAGGCACGGCTCTCCCTTCTTCATCCGCTCCAGATCGTCCATGCCGTAACTGATCAGGCTCAGCCGTTGGCCAGGGTCGTAGCCGGCGCCGGCCACCCGCTCGATGGCCAGCACCTTGGCGAACCCGCCCTCCCAATCGATCAACATCGCGGTGGCGCCCCAAAACGGCACCAGCCGGCGCAAGCTGCGCAGTCCGATCAGCGCGATCTGCTCGGCGTCGTTGGCGGTCAGGATCGCGCGGTTCAAATCGTTCAGCGACTCCAACTGCTGCATGTGTCGCAGCGTTTCCGCTTGCGCCCGCTCGCGCTCGCTGATATCCCGCAGGATAACGGTATAGCTGCGCCGCCCCCCTACCTCCAGAGTCGAAATCGACGCCTCCAGATCGAACAGCTGGCCATCGGCGCGCATGCCCTGGACCTTGCCCAAGCGTCCCATGCGCCTGGCGCTGACGCCACGCTCGCCGAAACTGCGCATCATCTGCCGATGCGACGAGCGCATGCTAGCCGGAAGCAGCCCCTCCAACGGCTGTCCCAACATGTCCTCCGCCCGGCGGCCGAATATCTGCTCGGCAGCCACGTTGAACAAGACTATCCTTTGCTCCTCGTCCACCGTGATGATGCCGTCCATCGCGGAACGGACCATGCCGGCCAGCCGGGCTTCGCTGTCCTGCAAGGCCAGCTGCGCGCGCTGCCTATCGCTGACGTCCAGCGCCACGCCATGCACGTGATCCACGCCGCCAAGCTGAATCAGCCTGAATGACAACAGCACGTCGAGCCCGGCGCCGTCGCTGCGCAACAGCCGCACGGGAGCCCCCTTCACTTCCCCATCTTTCCGCAACGCATCGAACAGGCGCGTCCTATCCTTGATGTCTGCCCAAATGCCCAGCCCGCGCGTGGTGCTTCCCTGCACCGGCATGCGCTCCAGGCCCAACAACTCCAGAAATGCGCGGTTGGCTTCGACGATGGCGCCGTCCTCCAGCCGAGAGATGGCCATCGCCACCGGACTGTCGTCGAACAGCGCGCGGAAGCGCTCCTCGCTCCGACCCAGCGCATCCACCATGTCCGCCTGCAGCGACAGCAGTTGAGCCAGCCTGGCCCGCGCGCGCAGCTGCACTTCGCTCATCACGCTGAGCAGCGTGCCCACCAGCACCAGCAGGCTGAGCGACAGCAGAAAAACAGCCGGATGCGCCGGCATGTCCGGCGCGGCGGCGGCGAACAGATAGGCTATCGAAGCCGCGATGAAGAACGTGGCCAGCAAGCCTGGCCCCAAGCCGCCCAGCAGCGCGCTCAGGCCGATTGGAATCAGAAACAGCAACATCAGATGCTGGCTGGAGAACTGCGGAGACAATTGAAAACGGATGAACAACATGAGCAGCGAGCTGGCCAGGGCGAACAGATAGACAAACCGCTTGCCGCCCTCCGGCCCGCGATCGCCAGCGGCCTCCGAGTCCAGGCATAGCCGCAGCAAAGCCCCGCTACCGGCGATGAAGGCCAGATCCCAAACCGGGATCACGCGAAAATACAGCCGGCTGTCCAGCAGGCGCGACCACAACAACTCCGGCGCGGCCAGGATCAGCATCGCCGACACAGCGTACAGCGCGATCAAGGGCGCGGGCCCCCGGCTTGCCAGCCGCAACAATGCCCGCCCCGGCGCGCCCGCCCGTTTCAGCCCCGCCATATCCTCCGCGCGGCGTCCGCGCAGCAGCAGGTACAGGAAAACAGCGGTGACGAAGACAAACAACGCGTCCCAGACCAGTCCGCCCGCGACGCCGCCCTCCTCGCCCCCCATGATCGCCAACATGTCAGGCACGACGATCCAGACAGCGGCGATCAGCACGTAGGCCATGACCATGATATTGCGCAAGCGCCGGCTATCGGCCTCCATTCCCCCTCCCGCAAGCCGCCGCACCAATCCGGCGCGGGCACGTATTCAGTATGGCCATCGATTGGCGCAAGTCGAGTCCATAATGACTCCGCGGCGCCAATGAGAAACCCGCGCGGCGGCGCGGGTTGTCGGAAGAGAAGAAGTCAGGATCAGCTTTGCGGCAGCAGGCTATCCTTGTGCAGAAGCTCGGCGAAGTCGTCCGCCGGCAATGGCTTGGCGATCAGATAGCCCTGGACGAAGTCGCAGCCCTCCTGCTCCAGGAATTGCCATTGCTCCATCGTCTCCACGCCCTCGGCCACCACCTGCATGTTCAGGTTCTTGGCCATATTGATGATGGCGCGGGCGATGGCGCTGTCGTCGGCGTCCTGTGGGATGTCGCGGACGAAGGAGCGGTCGATCTTCAGCTTGTCCGCCTTGAAGCGCTTCAGATAGGACAGGCTGGAATAACCGGTGCCGAAATCATCGATGGACAGTCTGAGGCCCATGTTCTTCATATTGTCTATGGTCTGGATCGTAGCCTGGGCGTCTTCCATGATGATGCTCTCCGTCACCTCGATGTCCAGCGCGTGGCCGGGCAGGCCGCTGGACTCCAGCGCCTGCTTCACTTGCAGCGCCAGATCCGGCTGGCGGAACTGCAGCGCCGACAGGTTGATCGCCAGCGTCAGCTCTGGCAGGCCGGCCCGGCGCCACTCCACCAGTTGTCGGGTGGCCTCGGCGATCACCCAATTGCCTATCTGCACGATGAAGCCGCGCTCTTCCGCCACCTGGATGAAGCGCACCGGCCCCAGCAGGCCCAACGACGGGTGATTCCAGCGGATCAAAGCCTCGGCGCCGATGATGCGGCCGCTCTCCATCTCCACCTGCGGCTGGTAGTGCAGCACGAACTCGTCTCGCTCCAGCGCGAAACGCAGCTGGCTCTCGATCGCCAGAATCTCACGGGCGCGGGCGTTGAGGTCGGCGGTGTAAAACTTGTAGCTGTTGCGGCCGGACGATTTGGCGTGGTACATCGCCGCGTCGGCGTTGCGCACCAGGGTTTCATAATCGCGGCCGTCGTCCGGGTAGACGCTGATGCCGATGGACGGCGTGATGGTCAGCACGTGGTTGTGCAGTTCGATCGGGTTAGCGAACACGTCGCGCACGCGCTCGGCCGCCAGCGCCGCCTCGCCTGGGTCGGAAATCACCGGCAACAGGATGATGAACTCGTCGCCGCCCTGGCGCGCCAGCATCTCGCCCGGCGCCAGCGCCGACTTGATGCGGTCGGCGGCCACCTGCAGCAGCGTGTCGCCGGCGGAATGGCCCAGCGATTCGTTGACGGTCTTGAAGCGGTCCAGGTCCAACAGCAGCAGCGCCAGCCGCTGGTTGTCGCGCACCACGTTGTGGATGGCCAGCTCCACCCTGTCCTGCATGTGGATGCGGTTGGGCAGGCTGGTGAGCACATCGAAATGGGCCAGGAACTGGATGCGCTCGTCGGCGGCCTTGCGCTCGGTCAGGTCGCTGAAAATAGCCACGTAATGGGTGATCTCGCCCAGGCTGTTGCGCACCGCGTTGATCGCCAGCCATTCCGGATACACCTCGCCGTTCTTGCGGCGGTTCCACAGCTCGCCCTGCCAGGAGCCGTGCTCGGCGATGGCCTGCCACATCTGGTCGTAGAACGGCTGCTCATGGCGGCCGGACGAGAGGATGCTGGTCTTCTGTCCCAACACCTCGTGCTGGCTGTAGCCGGTGATCTCGGTGAAGGCGCGGTTGACGCTGCGGATGCGGCGGTCGGCGTCGGTGATCATGATGCCTTCCACGGTGTTCTCGAACACCTTGGCCGCCAGTTGCACCCGCTCCTCGGCCGCGCGCTTTTCCGAGATGTCGCGCACCATGCGCCACACCGCGTTGATGCGGCCGAAGGCGTCGCGCATGGCCACGGTCTTGACGCTGACCGGCACCTGATTGTCGAAACGGTTGAGATAGGTGGCCTCGAACTCGTCGCAATAGCCGAAGCGCAGCACCTTGTTGTCCAGATTGAAGCGCTCCAGCCCCTCGCTCTCCTCCGCCACCAGGCTCCAGAAATTCTGCTGCTTGAGCTGGTCCAGGCTGTAGCACATCAGATTGAGGAAGGCCGGGTTGGCATCTATCACCTGGCCGTCCAGCGAGCTGATGACGATGCCGTCCAGATTGGACCAGAACAACTCCCGGTATTTGTTCTCCGAACGGCGCAGCGCGTCTTCCACCTCGCGGCGGCGGGCGATGTCAGCCTCCAGCGCCAGCGTCTTGGCCCTGAGCTCGTCCACCAGGCGCTTCAGCTCGGAGCGGGTCCACTCCAGGTGAGTGCCGAGACGGCCCAGCTCGTCGCGGCGCGACCACTCGAACGGCGAATCCAGCTTCAGTTCGGCCAATAGCCGCGCCTGTTCGGTCAGCAGCTTCATCGGACTGAGAAAGCGCGAGTGCAGGATGCTCATGATCAGCATGATGGACAACACCAGTTGCGCCGCCAGTATCATCAGGATGTTCTTCACCTGATTGCTGAGCGCGATGGCGAGGTTCTCGTTGTCGAACTCCATCGTCACCTGGCCGATGGCCTCGCCGCGGTAGATCACCGGCTTTTCCACATAAGACACGCTGCCGATGCGGCGCTCGCTGCGCACCGCGGACAGGAAGACCTGATTAGACTGGGTATCGGTGACGCGGATGGATATCACGCGCGGATCTTCCATCACCGAGGCGATCAACGGGTTGCCTGCCTGGCGGCTAAGGTTCCACAACGGCTCCTGCATGCCCAGCGCGACGATGTCGAGCAGCCGGCGCTGATCCGTCTCCAGCTGGGTGGTGAGGTTGTCCTTCTGAATATTGAAGCTGAGATAGCTGATGATGGAGGCGGGAATCAACAAGCCGAGTATCACGGCAATGAGAAACACATCCCTCAGATTCAGGCCAGAGCTGGCAGTGGATTTATCGTCTGCTTGTTGAGCCATGTCGCGCTAGTCTTTGGTTCGCCGCAGGTTCCGTAAGATCGAAGGCCCTGAGTTCAATTAACGTGTGCAATCAGCAGTATACACTGGTCGGTCGCGGCTTTTCGCCGGAATATTCACCAGTCATCCATCCATATCATTTTCAAGCATATCCACAGCACAAATCAGATGAATATAAAGAGCTTTCAGCAGCTCATTGCCTTGTCGCAATAGCAGGGCCTAAAATCCACGACACTTCGACAACGGATCATCAGGATATCAGCCATGCCGCAGTCCCGTTATGAAAAGATTATCTCAGCCCGCTGGATCATTACCGTGGAAACGGACGGCGAAGTCCTGGAAAACCACGCCGTCGCCATCCGCGGCGGCAAGATCGCCGCCATTCTCCCCGCCGCGGACGCGGCCGCGCTGGAAGCCGACGAAAGGCTGGAGCTGCCCGACCACGTGCTGATGCCGGGTCTGATCAACCTGCATGGCCATTCTGCGATGTCGCTGCTGCGCGGCCTGGCCGACGACAAGGTGCTGATGGACTGGCTGACCAATTACATCTGGCCCACCGAAGGCAAGCACGTGCGCGACGATTTCGTGTTCGACGGTTCGCTGCTGGCGATGGGCGAGATGATCCGCGGCGGCACCACCACCATCAACGACATGTATTTCTACAATGCCGCGATGGCGCGCGCCGGCCTCGCTTCCGGCATGCGCACCTTCGTCGGCTGCTCCATCCTGGAATTCCCGACCAATTACGCGTCCACCGCCGACGACTATATCGCCAAGGGCATGGCCGAACGCAGCCAGTTCCTGGGCGAAGAGCTGATCACCTTCACCTTGGCGCCGCACGCGCCCTACACCGTGTCGGACGACACCTTCCGCAAGGTTGTGACGCTGGCCGAGCAGGAGGACATGCTGATCCACTGCCACATCCACGAAACCGCCGAGGAAGTGAACAACAGCGTCAAGGAGCGCGGCATGCGCCCGCTGGCCCGCCTGCAGCAGCTGGGCCTGCTGTCGCCGCGCCTGGTGGCCGCGCACATGGTGCATCTGAACGACGCCGAAATCGAGCTGGTGGCCAAGCATGGCCTGTCCACCGCCCACAATCCGGCCTCCAACATGAAGCTGGCCTCCGGCATCGCGCCGGTCAGCAAGCTGCTGGACGCCGGCGTGGCCGTGGGCATCGGCACCGACGGCGCCGCCTCCAACAACAAGCTGGACATGCTTGCCGAAACCCGCCTGGCCGCTCTGCTGGCCAAGGTGGGCACCTTGGACCCGACTTCGGTGCCGGCGGCCGCGGCCATCCGCATGGCCACGCTGAACGGCGCCCGCGCGCTGGGCATCGCCGACAAGGTCGGCTCGGTGAAGGAAGGCAAGGACGCCGACCTGATCGCCATCGATCTGGCCGCTCTGGAAACCGCGCCGGCATTCGACCCGATCTCGCATGTGGTGTACGCTGCCGGTCGCGAGCAGGTCAGCCACGTTTGGGTCAAGGGCCGCGCGCTGATGCGCGACCGCAAGCTGGCCACGCTGGACGAAAGCAACCTGAAGGCCCGCGCCGACGACTGGCGCAACCGCATCCTGGCAAAGTGACAGCATGAGCAACGTAGACGAACTCGAAATCGACAAATTCAGCCAACTGGCGCACAAGTGGTGGGACAAGGACAGCGAATTCAAACCGCTGCATGAAATCAACCCCTTGCGTCTTGACTTCATCGACCGCCACGCGGCCATCGCCGGCAAAAAAGTGCTGGACGTGGGCTGCGGTGGCGGCATCCTGGCGGAAAGCATGGCGCTGAAAGGCGCCCAGGTGACCGGCATCGATCTGGCGAAAAAGTCGCTGAAGGTGGCGCAACTCCACAGCCTGGAATCCGGCGTCCCCATCGACTACCGCTGCGTACCGGTGGAAGAGCTGGCTGCCGAAATGCCGGCCAGCTTTGACGTGGTCACCTGCATGGAAATGCTGGAGCACGTGCCGGATCCGGAAAGCGTGGTGCGCGCCTGCGCCACGCTGGTGAAACCCGGCGGCTGGGTATTCTTCTCCACGCTGAACCGCAACGCCAAGGCTTATCTCTTGGCTGTGGTGGGCGCCGAGTACGTGCTCAACATGCTGCCGCGCGGCACCCACGAGTACGCGCGCTTCCTCAAGCCGTCCGAGCTGAGCCGCATGGCTCGCCACGCCGGCCTCGGCCTGCAGACGCTGCGCGGCATGGGCTACAACCCGATCACCCGCATCTACTCGCTGAACGACGATACCGACGTCAACTACCTGATGGCGACCCGCCGCGCCGTCTGAGCCGGCTCAGGGCCAAGCCCGGCCTGGCCGGGCTTTTTTCGTTCTGCATTGCCACCGGCATGGCGGCGCGCGCCAACGCCGACACCGCCCGGTTTTCTCCCTGACGCCCCCCTCCCCGCCTGCTTGCGCTCGATTAAATGTGAAAAATGGCAGAAAACGCCTGCCAGACAAGTCAACACAACACGAAAACATGCGTTTTAATCATCTGATTGATATCATAGCCGCCCTCAACGCCGACGCGCATGGTGCGCGCAGCCGGCATGGCAGTGCCGCGCCTCGCGCATGCTAGCTGGATACAAACGGGCAGACCGACAGGATACTGCCGGACAATCCGGCATAACTATGCCGTACAATATCAAGAGAACGAGAAAATCAATTTCCGGAGATGATTCATGACATTCAAGGCCAATGACCTCTTGACCGAGCAGATCGCCCAATATTTAGGCAGACAGATCATCCAGGGCGAAATGAAGCCGGGCGAGCGGATTCAGGAGCTGCGCATCGCAGCCGAGCTGGAGGTGAGCCGGGGCTCGGTGCGCGAGGCCTTGCTGATTTTGCAGCGCCGCCATCTGGTGGACATTTTTCCCCGCCGCGGCGCCGTGGTGTCCAGCATCGGCGCGCGCGACGTGCGCGACTTCTTCGAACTGTGGTTCCTGTTGCTTGACCGCGTAGCACAGAACCTGGCCGCCAGCTGGCAAAACGACGACCTGGCCCGCTTCATCGAGTTGATGGCACTGCTGGAGGAAGACAATCGACGCGACGACCTGCAGGCTTTCTACGAGCACGGCATCGAATTCCTGTCGGCGCTGTACCGCCATGCCGACAACCGCTACCTGACCGACACGCTGAACGACATGCTGCCGCTGACCCAGCGCTGCCTGTACGCGATCCTGCGCGCCGGCAAGAGCCAGATGGAGCGAACCCACGAATTTCTGGAGAGCCTGCTGAAAACGCTGATCGCGCGCGACACCAGCCGCCTGAAGCAGATGATCGCCGAGTTCGGCCAGGATTACAGCCTGCTTGCGCAAAGCGCGGCCGAGGCACTGGAAGGCGGTCTCTGAGCGCTTGTCTCCGAAGCCAATCAAAAGGCTGCCTGGGCAGCTTTTTGATTTTCGCGCCGGCGGCGCTCAGCGGCGGCGGTATTCGACGAAGGCATAAGGCAGGCCGGCGGCGCTGAGCGCCTCCTCTCGCGAAGCCTCGCGCCATTCCTCGGGCGAAAAGACCGGGAAGTGGGCGTCGCCGTCGTAATCGCGGCCGATTTCCGTCAGGCACAGCCGATCGGCCATCGCCAGCGCCTGGCGGTACAGGTCGGCGCCGCCGATCAGGCACGCCTCCTCCACCCCGCCAGCCAGCGTCAGCGCCTCCTCCAACGAATGCGCGGCCTCGGCGCCATCCGCAGCCCAGTCCGCCTGACGGGTCACCACGATGTTGCGGCGGCCCGGCAGCGGCCTGCCGATCGAGTCCCAGGTCTTGCGGCCCATGATCACCGGTTTTCCCAGCGTGGCCGCCTTGAAATGCTTCAGATCCTCAGGCAAATGCCAGGGCAGCTTATTGTCCACGCCTATGGTGCGGTTGGCCGCCATCGCGGCCACCAGAGTCAGGATGGGCTTCTGGCTCATACCGCCACCTGCGCCTTGATGTGCGGATGCGGGTCGTAGCCTTCCAGCGCGAAATCCTCGAACTGGAACGCGAACAGGTCCTTCACCTCCGGATTCAACCTCATCGTCGGCAAGGTCCGCGGCTCGCGCGACAATTGCAGCTCGGCCTGCTCCAGATGATTGCTGTACAGGTGGGCGTCGCCCAGCGTGTGGACGAAATCGCCGGGCTCAAGGCCGCACACCTGCGCCACCATCATCGTCAACAACGCGTAGCTGGCGATGTTGAACGGGACGCCGAGGAAGATATCCGCCGAGCGCTGGTACAACTGGCAGGACAGCTTGCCGTCGGCGACGTAGAACTGGAACAGGCTATGGCAGGGCGGCAGCGCCATCTGGTCCACCAGCGCCGGATTCCAAGCCGACACGATCAGCCGGCGCGAATCCGGAGTCTTCTGGATCATGTCCAGCAGTTGGCTGATCTGGTCGATGTGGCGGCCGTCCGGCGCAGGCCAGCTGCGCCACTGATAGCCGTAAACCGGGCCGAGGTCGCCGTTTTCGTCGGCCCATTCGTCCCAGATCGACACGCCGTTTTCCTTCAGGTAGCGGATATTGGTGTCGCCGGACAGGAACCACAGCAATTCATGGATGATGGAGCGCAGATGGCATTTCTTGGTGGTGACCAGCGGGAAACCGTCGGCCAGGTTGAAGCGCATCTGGTAGCCGAACACCGAGCGGGTGCCGGTGCCGGTGCGGTCGGCCTTGTCGTGTCCATGTTCCAGCACATGGCGCATCAGATCGAGGTACTGTTGCATGTGGTCGATTCCGTCAATAATCAGATTATTGTACCGCTAGCGGCCCGTCGGCGCGAGGCGGAAGGCTGGCCGAAACCCGTCTGCGTAAGCTACCATTCAGTTTAAAATCAAGACAAAAGCATTTATCTGAAGAGAGCCCATGGCTGAAGACTCCGACCTCGAACGAACAGAACCCGCGTCAGCCAAACGGCTGTCGACTGCCAGGGAAGATGGCAACATCCCCCGCTCCCGGGAACTGTCCACCTTCGCCGTCACCATGACCGGGGTCGCGTTGCTGATGGTGATGGGCGGCAAGCTCGGACGCTTCCTTGGCGACACCATGCACCGCCTGCTCACCTTCGATCAGACCACGGTGCAGAACGCCGAGCCGGCGCTGGTGCGGTTCAAGGAAAGCTTGTTCGGAGCGTTATGGGAACTGGCCCCTTTTTTTGGCGGCCTGGCCTTGGTTGCCATTTTCACCCCCACCCTAATCGGGGGCTGGAATCTCACCTTCAAGGCTCTTGAGCCCAATTTCGGCAAGATGAACCCGCTGTCCGGCATCAAGCGGCTGTTCTCGCTGAACGCCGTCACCGAAGGCGTGAAGGCGATACTGAAGAGCCTGCTGATAGGCGGCATCGCCACCTGGTACATCTGGAAGGAGCGCGGCGAAATCATCGGCCTGCTGGCCATGCCGCTGGAGGCTGGCATTCAGAAGATGACCGACCTGATCATCCATACCTTCTTCATCGTCACCGCCGCGATGATTTTGCTGGTGGCGATAGATGTTCCCTATCAGCTATGGAGTTACTACAAAAAATTGCGGATGACCAAGGAAGAGGTCAAGCAGGAGTTCAAGGAAATGGACGGCTCTCCGGAAGTAAAGGGCCGCATCCGCCAGCTGCAGCGCGAGGCGGCGCGCAAGCGGATGATGCAGGAAGTGCCCAAGGCCAATGTGATCGTCACCAACCCGACGCACTTCGCGGTGGCGCTGAAATACGACGACACCATGCGCGCGCCGCAGGTGGTGGCCAAGGGCTCTCTGATCCTGGCGGAAAAAATCATAGACAGCGGCAAGGACAATCACGTGCCCATCATGCGCTCGCCCCGCTTCGCCCGGGCGCTGTATTTCCACGCCGAACTGGGCCAGGACATCCCCGCCCAGCTGTACGCGGCGGCGGCCCAGGTGCTGGCCTACGTGTTCCAATTGCGCCAGTACCAGGCGGTGGGCGGCGTGGCCCCGGTCTACCCGGACCAACTGGATGTGCCGGACGAGCTTGACCCGTACAGCAAACGTCAGCAAGATTCGGCGCCAGAAGAAAGCCGATAAGCCAGCATGGACGCCATCCTCCAAATCCTCAAGCGCCTGAAGATCTCCCAGCTCGCCGGGCCGGTGCTCATCATCCTGATCCTGGCGATGATGGTGCTGCCTTTGCCGCCGGTGCTGCTGGACATCTTTTTCACCTTCAACATCGCGGTGTCGGTGATCGTGCTGCTGGTCGGCATCAATGTGCGAAAGCCGCTGGACTTCTCGTCCTTCCCGTCCGTGCTGCTGATCACCACCATGCTGCGGCTGTCCCTGAACGTCGCCTCCAGCCGGGTAGTGCTGCTGGAAGGCCATACCGGCCCGGATGCCGCCGGCAAAGTGATCGAATCGTTCTCCCACTTCCTGGTGGGCGGCAACGTCGCCATCGGCATCGTGGTGTTCATCATCATCACCATCATCAACTTCGTGGTGATCACCAAAGGCGCCGGCCGGATCGCCGAAGTATCCGCCCGCTTCACCCTGGACGCCATGCCGGGCAAACAGATGGCGATCGACGCCGACCTCAACGCCGGCCTGATCGGCGAGGACGACGCCCGCAAACGCCGCGCCACCATCGCTGAAGAAGCCAACTTCTTCGGCGCGATGGATGGCGCCTCCAAATATGTGCGCGGCGACGCGATGGCCGGCATCCTGATCATCCTGATCAACGTGATCGGCGGCCTGATCGTCGGCGTGGTCCAGCACGACCTCCCGGTAGGCCAGGCGGCGGAAACCTACACCCTGCTCAGCATCGGCGACGGCTTGGTGGCGCAGATTCCGGCGCTGATCATCTCTACCGCCGCCGGCATCGTGGTGACGCGCGTCGGCACTGATCAGGACATGTCGGAGCAGTTCCTGGGCCAGCTGTTCACCAAGCCGCAGGTGCTGTACATCACCTCGGCTGTGATCGGCATGATAGGCCTGATCCCCAACATGCCCCACTTCTCCTTCCTGCTGATCGCAGGCGGCCTGCTGGCGCTGGCCCGTTCCATGGAAAAACGCAAGCGTCAGCAGCAAGTCCAAGAGCAGCAAGCCGCCGCTCAACCCGCCGCCCAACCGGAACAGCAGGCCGCGGAAGTGGGCTGGCACGACGTGCAGCACGTCGACCAGCTGGGCATGGAGGTCGGCTACCGGCTCATTCCGCTGGTGGACCGCAGCCAGGATGGCGAACTGCTGCGCCGCATCCGCGGCATTCGCAAGAAGATCGCCCAAGACCTGGGCTTCCTGGTGCCGCCGGTGCACATCCGCGACAATCTGGAAATCAAGCCCAACGCTTACCGCATCCTGCTCAAGGGCGTGGAGCTGGGCAAGGGCGAGGCCTTCATCGGCCAGTTCCTGGCCATCAACCCCGGCATGGTCAGCAAGGAGATCGCCGGCGCCGCCACCACCGACCCCGCCTTCGGCCTGCCGGCGGTGTGGATAGACGCCGGCAAGCGCGAAGAGGCGCAAAGCCTGGGCTACACCGTGGTGGACGCCAGCACCGTGGTGGCCACTCACATTTCCAACCTGCTGCAAACGCATGCGGCGGAACTGCTGGGCCGCGAAGAGGTCCAGGCCTTGATAGACCATCAGGCCAAGGAGTCGCCCAAGCTGATCGAAGACCTGGTGCCCAAGGTGGTGCCGCTGGGCATTTTGCAGAAGGTGCTGCAGCAGCTATTGTCGGAAGGGATTCACATCCGCGACTTCCGCACCATCGTGGAAACGCTGGCCGACCACGTCCCGCAGAACCAGGACATCGACGAGCTCACCAGCGCGGTGCGCACCGCGCTGTCGCGGGTGATCGTCCAGCAGCTGTTCCCCGGCGAGGCGGAGCTGCCCTTGATGACGCTGGAGCCGCAGCTGGAAAGCGTGCTGATGCAGGCGGTGCAGTCCAAGGCAGGAGGCGGGCTCGAGCCCGGCCTCGCGGAAAACCTGCTGTCCAGCGCGGCGCAGCAGACAGAGCAAGTGGAAATCCAGGGATACAATCCGGTGCTGCTGACGCCGCCCGGACTGCGGCCGCTGCTGGCGCGTTTTCTGCGCCGGGCATTGCCGCAGCTGCGTGTGATTTCGCATAATGAGATTCCGGATAATAAATCCATTCGTATAATTGCGGTAATCGGCGGTAGCAAAGGCTAATCGACAATGGTAGTAAAAAAGTTCTTCGGGAAAACCACTCGAGACGCGCTGCGGCAAGTTCGCGAAGAACTGGGGGCCGACGCCCTCATCTTGTCCAATCGCCCCACCATGGGCGGCGGCGTGGAAATCATGGCGGTGGCCGACGCGGACGTCGCCAACCTGGCCAGCACGCTGTCCCCCTCCTCGAGCAAGCATCCGCCGCGCAACGCGCCGCCGGCCAGCCGCCCGCCGCAGCAACCCGCGCCCATTCCCCAGTCCAACGGCAGCGCGGTCAACCGCGCCATCGCGCGCACTTACGCCATGCCGGTGGAGCCACTGGAAAGCCCCGCCCCGCCTCGGCTGGAAACCGCGCCGCCGCGCATCGAGCCGGTCTTCACGCCTCCAGCCGCCGCCCCGCAACCCGCGCCGGCGGCCCCGCCCCGCTCCGCCCCGCGCCCATCGGCGCCGGAGTCCCCGGCGGCCCACGCCAACGGCGAGGAGCCGGAGCAAATGGCCCAGGAGCTCAAGCAGATCGGCGATGAGATCAAGCTGCTCAGAAGCCTGCTGCAGAGCCAGCTGGCCAGCTTCGCCTGGTCTGACATGGAGGGCAAGGCGCCCAACCGGCTGGAGCTGTTCAAACACCTGCTGGCGATGGGCTTCTCCGCCCAGCTGATCCGTCAGTTGATAGAAAAGATGCCGGCGCAGTACCAGGCCGAAGTCGCGGTGAAATGGGCGCGGTCGGCGCTGGCGCACAACCTCAAATGCGCGGACGCGGACCGCGAGGTGATGGACCGCGGCGGCATTTTCGCGCTGGTGGGCCCCACCGGCGTCGGCAAGACCACCACCGTGGCCAAGCTGGCCGCCCGCGCGACGATGCGCTTCGGCGCCCAGCACGTGGCGCTGATCACCACCGACAGCTATCGGATCGGCGCTCAGGACCAGCTGCGCATCTATGGCAAGATTCTGGGTGTGCCGGTGTTCTCGATCCAGAACGAGGGCGACTTGCAACTGACGCTGGCCGACTTGTCCAACCGCCACATCGTATTCATCGACACCGTGGGCATGGGCCAGCGCGACGCCCGCGTGCTGGCGCAGATAGACATGCTGCGCACCGCCGGCCGCCCGATCGAGCGGCTGCTGCTGCTGGCCGCCAACACCGACGGCCACACGCTGGAAGACGTGGTGAAGCGCTACCGCGGCGACGGCCTCGCCGGCTGCATCCTGTCCAAGATAGACGAAGCGGTGGCCCAGGGCCCCAGCCTGGACGTGATCATCCGCAACCGGCTCAAGCTTTATTACATCACCAACGGCCAGCGCGTGCCGGAAGACCTGCACGCGGCCAACGCCGCCTTCCTGATCGACCGCGCGATGCGCGCGCAGCAGATCGCCTCGCCATTCTCGCTGCAGACCGACGAGATGCCCATCATGCAGGCGGCGCAGGCCGGATGGCTATGAACGAAATGCAGGATCAGGCCGCCAGTCTCCGCCGCATCGCCGCCCAGCAGCAGCGCGCGCCAAGCTTCGCCTTCATCGGCTCGCCGCACTCAGGCGCCAGCACCGTGGTGACCGAGCTCTCGCTCGGTCTTGCCTACGCCGGCTTGCGCCCCACCGTGGTGGACTGCTGCCTGGGCCAGGTGCAAACCCGGCGCCTTGGCGTGCCCGCCACCGCCACGCTGGAAAGCCAGGTCGTCAGCGTCGGCGGGTTGGACGAAATGATGGTAGTGTCGCGGCAAGGCGTTCAGTTGATCAATCTCTATGCGCAACCGGAGCAGCGCGCGCTATTCTCCACCCAGCTATGGTTGCGCTTGGGCAGCGAATTCGGCGCGCTGGAGCGCGACGCGTCGGCCTTGCTGGTCGACGCGCCGGCTCCGACGCGCGATCCCATCCCCGCCAGCGTGGCGGATAATCTGATTTTGGTATTAACACCGGATGCCGACTCGCTGACCACCGCCTACGCTAATATCAAGCGCTTGGCCAGCCGTTACGGCCGCCAGCGCTTCAACGTGCTGGTCAACCGCGCGCGCCACCTGGAGGAAGCGCACGAACTGTTCACCCGGCTGTCGGCGGTCACCAGCGAGTTCCTGACCGTGTCCCTGCGCTGGGTCGGCTTCGTGCCGCACGACAATGCGGTGCGCCGCAGCCAGACGCTACGCCGGCCGCTGATGGAAGCATTTCCCGACAGCGAGGCGGCGATGGCCTTCTCGCAACTGTCTGCGGTACTGTTGCAATGGGACGCGCCGGAAAGCGCGCGCGACAGCACCGGATACATGGACCTGCTGATTGCCGCCTCGCGCGATTGGGCCGAGGCGGATGGAGCCAAACCCTTATGACCTTTCCGTCCTTCCGCCGATCGGGCTATGCAACAGCGGCCCCCAGCGTCGAGATAGACGTGGAAGCCTATACGCCGCTGGTGCGCAAGCTCGCCGGCATCATGATCGCGCGGCTGCCGGCGTCGGTGGAGCTGGGAGACCTGGTCCAGGTCGGCATGATCGGCCTGATCGAGGCCGCGCGCCAGTTCGACCCGGCCCAGGGCGTGCAATTTGAAACCTTCGCCAGCCAGCGCATACGCGGCGCGATGCTGGACGAGCTTCGGCGCGAAGACTGGCTGCCGCGCCAAGCGCGCCGCAATTCGCGCCAGATCGAGGAAGCCATCTCCAAGCTGGAGCAGCAGCTAGGGCACGCGCCGCTGGAGTCGGAAATCGCCGCGGAAATGGGGCTGGAGCTGGAGCAGTACCAGGATATGCTCGGCGACTGCAAGGGCACCACGCTGCTGCATTTCGAAGATTTCAGCACCGGCGACGACGAGGGCAGCCACAATCCGGTGGCCAACGTCGCCGATGAAGACTCGCCCGATCCACTGGCCGCGCTGTCCGACGACAATTTCCGCCGGCACCTGGTCAGCGCGATCAAGTTTCTGCCCGAGCGCGACCAACTGGTGATGGCACTGTACTACGAACAGGAACTGAATCTGAAGGAAATCGGCGCGGTGCTCGGCGTCACCGAGTCCCGCGTCTGCCAGCTGCACAGCCAGGCCATCGCCCGGCTGCGCGCCAAATTGAAAGACTGGCTGTAAGGGAAGGTCCGGCATGAACGCCGGACCTCAGACCAGCTCGATAACGGAACCTTCTTGTGGACAAGATCAGTCTCATCGCCATCGTCATGGGTTTGACCGCCATCATCGCCGGCCAGGCCATCGAAGGGGGCAATATCGGTTCGCTGATGCAGCTGACCGCCTTCATGATCGTCATCGGCGGCACCACCAGCGCGGTGATGCTGCAAAGCACGCCCAAGCAATTCATGGCCGGCCTGCGCATGCTGCGCTGGATTTTCCGCCCGCCCAACTTCGATCATGAAAAGATGATCCGCGAGGTGGTCAACTGGAGCCAGACCTCGCGCAAGGGCGGCCTCTTGGCGCTGGAGGGCATGATCGCCGCCCAGCGCGACCCCTTCACCAAGAAGGCGCTGCAGATGCTGGTGGACGGCACCGAGCCGGATACGCTGCGCGCGGTGATGGAGGTGGAAATCAGCATGTTCGAGCATGCCCGCAAACAGTCAGCCCGCATCTGGGAGTCGGCCGGCGGCTACGCGCCGACCATGGGCATTCTGGGCGCGGTGCTGGGCCTGATCCACGTGATGGAGAACCTGTCCGACCCGTCCAAGCTGGGCGGCGGCATCGCGGTGGCCTTCGTCGCCACCGTCTACGGCGTGGGCTCGGCCAACTTGTTCTTTCTGCCGATGGGCAACAAGCTCAAGCACCTGGTGGCCTCGGAAATCGCGATGAAGGAGCTGGTGGTGGAAGGCGTGGTGGCCATCGCCAACGGCGAGAACCCGCGCATCATCGAAAGCCGGCTTCGCGGCTTCCTGGCGATGCACGAATAATTAACGCCACGACAAACTTTACACAAATTTACAACTCACCATTATCATACTCCGCTTCATCAACCAGCAGAAAATGATCATGCGTATTTTGATCGCAGCAGCACTGGTCGCCGGCTTGAGCGCCTGCGCCTCCACTCCGATGGCCACCCAAGAGGCGGATGCCTCCGCCAAAGAGTTCAAAGTCTCGGCTAACGCATCCCGCGTTTATATCTATCGCAACGAAAATATGGGTGCCGCCGTCAAGATGCCCGTGTTGATCGACAACAAACCCGCCGGCAGCACCGTCGCCAAGAGCTATATCATGACAGACCTTCCCGCCGGCAAGCACACCATCGTGGGCCAAGCGGAAAATGACTCCAGCCTGACCCTAGACACCGTAGCGGGCAAGATCTACTACGTCTGGCAAGAGGTCAAGATGGGCGTGCTCTACGCTCGCAACAAGGTACAGGAGGTCGATGAGAAAACCGGCCAGGACGGCGTCAAGGAATCGTCGCTGATCGCGCCGCTCTAAGCGTTTCTCCGCATTCCGGGCAAGCGTGAGCTTGCCCTTTTCGCTTCTCCGGCTCAAAGCGCCCTCACCTCCCGATCCGGCTTGCGCAGTTCGCTTTCCAGCAACTTGTAATAGTCGAGATCGAACGCCGGCTCGCCTTCCAGCGCCCCGCCATTGCGGCGGCTGCCCAGATAGCACCAGCGGTCGAACAGATGCTCGACCACGTCGCCGCACACTTCGTCATGCTCCGCCACCGCCACCGCGCCCTCGAACGGCCACGGCTTGACTTTGAGCCGCTGCAACGCGGTCTTCAGACGCCGATTATGGCTGTCCGCTTCCTCCTCGCCCACGCAGGCGCCCCGGCAGCGGCGTATCTGATGCGCGGCGCAAGGCTGGCCCTTGCGGCTGGTCACCTGCTCGACGCCCAGCACCGACTGGCACAGGCCCTGCGCCAGCGCGATCTGCGCCAGCGCCTTGCGCGCCTCGCGCGCATGGCGGAACAGGCCGTAAAGGTCGCCGGTGCGGGTGAAGTCGATGTCCCGCGCCGATACCGGTGTCGCCCGCATGAAACCATCCTCGCCAGTTTGCAACTGCAAGGTACATACCTCGCCCATCATGCGCGCGCGCGGATTGTGCAGCGGCTGCAGCCGGCTCAACCATTGCAGCTCCAGCAAATGGCCGCCGAAATCGCCCAGGCTTTCCCGCCATTCCACACGCGCCACCGGCTCGTCTATCCGCGCCTCATGGCTTTTCTGCCCAGGCTTGCGCTCGGCGAAATGGCCCAGCGTCTTGCGATAGAGATTGGGCGCCCGCCCCACATACAAGGCTCTGCCGTCCTCGCCGAACAGCGCGTAGACGCCGGCCGAGTCCGGCATGTCCTCCACCTGCTGCTACAGATCAGCCGGGAGACTGGACAATTCGGCAGGCTGCGACAGCAACTGCGACGCCTCATGCGCCACCTTGTCTTCGCCCAGCTCCGCGCTCGCGATCTGGATGAAGCGATACACCGCCTCGGCATCGGCCAGCGCGCGGTGGCGTTCCGGCATCGCAATGCCATGGCGGGCGATAAGGCTATCCAGGCTGTGCTTGAAATGCTGCGGGTACAGGCGGCGCGACAGCTTGACGGTGCATAGCGCGCGCGCCTGGAAACGCAGCCCCTGCCGGCGGAATTCGTTTTTCAGGAAACCGTAATCGAAGCGGGCGTTGTGCGCCAGCAAGAGCCGCCCTTGCAACCGGGACAGCAAGTCATCGGCCAGCGCCGAAAACGGCGGCGCGGCGGCTGCCATTTCATTGCTGATGCCGGTCATATTCTCAATGAAGGGGGGAATCGGTTGTCCCGGATTGACCAACCAGGACAGACGCTCGACGCGCTCGCCATCTATCAGCACCATGCCGACTTCCGTGATGCGGTCTCGCGCGATGTTGCCGCCGGTGGTTTCCAGGTCGACGATGGCGCAGGGTTGTGCAAACAGGTTATTCAATCTCGCTTCGCTTTCATGTCTCGCAACTTCGCGGCCAGCATGCCAAATGTCTGAAAATGTTGGCGTGCCGCGACAAGGACAGCCGTCGAGTTTACCGGCTTTGCAAAAAAAAGCCTATGAGGTGTTGACAGCCAAAACGCCTATCTGTAGTATTCGACCTCTCGCAAGACACAGCGTCTCGCGAAACAGTGCACCCGTAGCTCAGTTGGATAGAGTATCTGGCTACGAACCAGAGGGTCGGGCGTTCGAATCGCTCCGGGTGCACCACAACTCAGCGTCCCTATAGTTTAGCGGTTAGAACACCGCCCTTTCACGGCGGTAGCCGGGGTTCGATTCCCCGTGGGGACGCCAAAGCTGCACCCGTAGCTCAGTTGGATAGAGTATCTGGCTACGAACCAGAGGGTCGGGCGTTCGAATCGCTCCGGGTGCACCAGCTGTCCCTATAGTTTAGCGGTTAGAACACCGCCCTTTCACGGCGGTAGCCGGGGTTCGATTCCCCGTGGGGACGCCAGGATTCAGAAAAAGCCTCGTATGAAAATACGAGGCTTTTTTCTTTCCCCTCGCCGCCGCACCCCACCTCAGAATGACAGACTCGCCGCGCACTCCACGCTCAAACAAATCCCCACGCCAACCCACACCCATCTCAAATCCAACGCCACCACCGGCAATGACAACACCCGCCCCACAAAACCGAAACAACCACCCCGAAGAGCATCGTAAGCCGACCCAAATCCGCCACTACGCAAAGAATGACACCAAGCAGCCACGCCAAATCCCACCGGACGACAGCAACCGACACCCGACGACCAAAACACAAGCAAGCACAAACAACAGACCCGCGCTCTCACCCCAAAAGAAATCAGCGGCGCGCAACAATCACCCGCCGCATAGCCGCCAAACCAGGCTGGAACCGAATCAAAAGTCCGACACCACCAGCACAAGATAAAATGCCGAAACCGCAATGCCAATGTCATTGATCTGGATAAAAAAAACCTCGTATTTTCATACGAGGCTTTTTCTGAATCCTGGCGTCCCCACGGGGAATCGAACCCCGGCCACCGCCGTGAAAGGGCGGTGTTCTAACCGCTAAACTATAGGGACGTCTTGGTGCACCCGGAGCGATTCGAACGCCCGACCCTCTGGTTCGTAGCCAGATACTCTATCCAACTGAGCTACGGGTGCGGCATCTGGCGGAGAAAGAGGGATTCGAACCCTCGATACAGGTTTAAGCCCGTATGCTTCCTTAGCAGGGAAGTGCCTTCGACCACTCGGCCATTTCTCCGTTCAGAGAGCGCCATATTAATTATGGGCTCTTCTTCTGTCAAGCATTCAGCGCAAAAATATTTACGCCGCCTGATCCAAACCGAAAGCCTTATGCAAAACGCGAACCGCCAGCTCCAGGTATTTCTCGTCCAGCAGCACCGACACCTTGATTTCCGAGGTGGAAATCATCTGGATATTGATGCCTTCCTCCGCCAACGTGCGGAACATGGTGGAGGCGATGCCGCAGTGCGAGCGCATGCCCACGCCGACGATGGAGATTTTGGCCACCTTGTCATCGGCATCGATCTTGGCGGCGCCGATATGGGTCTGCACTTCTCGCAGGATGGTCAAGGCGCGGTTGAATTCGCCGCGCGGCACGGTGAACGAGAAATCGGTGGTGCCGTTCTCGCCGACGTTCTGGATGATCATGTCCACTTCGATGTTGGCATCGGCGATCGGACCCAGGATCTGGTAGGCGATGCCCGGCTTGTCCGGCACGCCCTTGACATTGATGCGGGCTTCGTTGCGATCGAACGCGATGCCTGCCACTACCGCCTTTTCCATGCTTTCATCTTCCTCAAACGTAATCAGGGTGCCCTCGCCTTCATCCTCGAAGCTGGAGAGCACGCGCAAGCGCACCTTGTACTTGCCGGCGAACTCCACCGAGCGGATCTGCAATACCTTGGAGCCCAGAGACGCCATTTCGATCATCTCTTCGAAGGTCACCGTCTTCAGCCGGCGCGCTTCGGGCACCACCCGCGGATCGGTGGTATAGACGCCGTCCACATCGGTGTAGATCTGGCACTCGTCCGCCTTCAGCGCGGCGGCCAGCGCCACCGCCGAAGTGTCCGAACCGCCGCGGCCCAGCGTGGTGATGTTGCCTTCCTCATCCATGCCCTGGAAGCCGGCGACGATGACCACTCGGCCCTCCTTCAGATCACCGCGCATCGCTTCGTCGTCTATAGATTGGATGCGGGCCTTGGTGTGGGCCTGATCGGTCACCACCCTCACCTGCCAGCCGCAATAGCTCTTGGCCGGCACGCCGATTTCTTTCAACGCCATCGCCAGCAGGCCGATGGTGACTTGCTCGCCGGTGGAGACCACCACGTCCAGCTCGCGCGGATCGGGGTAATCCTGGATATCCTTGGCCAGGGCTATCAGGCGATTGGTTTCTCCGCTCATCGCGGAGACCACCACCACCACATCATGTCCCTGAGCCTTCCACTTGGCGACGCGGCGGGCCACATTCTTGATACGCTCGGTCGTCCCTACCGAGGTGCCGCCGTACTTCTGTACGATGAGTGCCATACGTGCTTCTTGTATTGAGAAAGGTTGAAATATCGAGCTTCGATTCTGAACACAGAATGTCGATAAATGCAAGACGGAAATCCGCCGCCCAACCGGGCAAGCGCGGTTTAAGACAATTGACTGCCTGTTTGCATCCCTACATCGCAGCGGCTACAAACAGTAGGAAGAATACGCATCCGACCGACGAGACCCTTGCATGATCGCCCCTGTTCAACCCTGGCGCTGGATCCGGCTGCAAATCGGCCTGGCCGTCAACGGGGGTATCCAGTACGCGCTGCTGGTCAACCACCCCTCGTTCTGGCCCGCGCTGGGCCTGACCTCGCTGTTGATCGCGATCCTTCTGCTGTGGCCTGTCCCTGTCTCGACCTCTCTTCCTTCCGACACTCCCAACGGCCCTGCCGGCGCCGACTACTGGCGCGGCTACGCCAGCCACGTATACGCGCTGCTGCCGTTGTGGGCCGGCCATATCGCGCTCAGCCGGGAGCAGATAGATGAAGCCGCCGCCCACCTGACTCAACGCTTCGACAGCATGCTGCGCCAGTTGGGCCACCAGCCGGCGCAGGACGACAGCCCCTATCCGCTGAGCTCGGCGGAGAACAGGCTGAATGACACGCTGAACGCGCTGCAACAGCCGGCCGCGCTGCAGCGCAAGCTATCGGACACGCTGCAGCAGCTGCGCCACTCCAGCCTGCGGCTGGAAGCCTTGTCCCAGGCCAGCGGAGACGCGCCGCTGGCCGAGCAGGTGATGGAGCAGTCCCGCCTGCTGGCGCAGCAGCTCCAAAGCCTGGACCAGGAAATCGGCGCCAGCTGCCATGCTTGTCATCTGGGAGCCCCGGCGGGCCAAACCGGTTTCGACCTGGCCGCCACCGTGGAAGACGTGCTGACCAATTTGCAGTTTCAAGACCGGGTCAGCCAGATACTGTCCCACGTCCAGAACGACATCTGGCAGTTGGAAGCCGCGCTGCACGAGGCGCTCCACAGCGAGGGCGAACTGCCTTCGCCGCCGGACACCGATGCTTGGCTCACCGCGCTGAAAAACAGCTACACCACCCACGAGCAACGCGCGCTGCATAACCGGGACGGCGGAGACAAGGCGCCCGGCCCCAGCGATATCACTTTTTTCTGAATGACGGAGTAGTCGCAGATGGGCAAAACGATATTGATCGTCGACGACTCCACCACCTTGCGACAGGTGGTGCGCATGACGCTGGCCGGTGCCGGCTACGACGTGCTGGAGGCGGGAAACGGCAAGGAGGCGCTGGACATCCTGGACGGCCGCAAGATCCACCTGATCATCTCGGACGTCAACATGCCGCAGATGGACGGCATCAGCCTGCTGAAAAACATCAAGCAGCTGCCGCATTACAAATTCACCCCAGTCATCATGCTCACCACCGAGTCGGCGGAAGAGAAAAAAAGGGAAGGCAAGGAGGCCGGCGCCAAGGCATGGGTGGTCAAGCCTTTTCAGCCCCCGGTGCTGCTGACCGCGGTGTCCAAATTGATCCTGCCCTGAAACGGCGCAACGAGCCAAGGAGCCGACATGGCGCTATCAATGGTCGCCGGCCATGAACAAACCATCTACCAGTCCGCGCAATGGCGGGCCGAGCTGGACATCGCGCTGCAGGGCGGCGAAGACATTTTGCTTGACCTATCGGCCATAGAAGAGATCGACTGCGCCGGCGCCCAAGTGCTGCTGTGGTTGCAACGCGAGGCCGCCAGACTGGAGCGAAAGGTGGATCTGCTTGAGCCCAGCAAGGCGCTGGAAGACTTCCTCCTCCTGATGGGACTGGAGCGGGAGCTGGCGTTCAAGCGCGGCGGAGACGGCGATGGATCTTGAACAGGCGCTGCAAACCTTTCTGGAGGAGTCCCGCGAGCTGCTGGACGAGATGGAAAGCATTCTCTTGGACGTGGAGGCGGAGCAAACCAGCGCCGAGCAATTAAACGCGCTGTTCAGGACGATGCATACGATTAAGGGCTCGGCCGGCCTGTTCGGCCTGGAGACCATCGTCAGCTTCGCCCATCAGGCAGAAAACCTGCTCGACCAGCTGCGCGACGGCAAACTGGCCCTGGACGACGAACTCGTGGGCTTGCTGCTGCGCTGCCACGACCATGTCAAACTCCTGATCCAGGCCTTGACCGCCAACGAGGCGCTGGAGCCGCTGCGGGACGAGGCGCTGGAGGCCGCGCTCTTGGGCTACCTGGCGGTGCCGCAAGCGATGCAGCCGGAACGGCATCACGAAGATCCCAAACCCGCCGCGTCGCAGCGGGAGCGATGGCTGCTGTCGCTGCGCTTCGGACCCGATGTGCTGCGCAGCGGCCTGGATCCCTCGTCCTTCATCCGCTACCTCGCCACGCTGGGCGAGGTGGAGCAAATCCATGCGATCAGTTGCCGCCTGCCCGCAGGCGCGGACTTCGACGCGGAAGGCAACTACCTGCGTTTCGAATTGCTGTACCAGTCCGACATCGACGAGCAATCGCTGAGCGAAGTGTTCGAGTTCGTGCGCGAGGATAGCGAGCTGTTCATCTGGCCATTGAAAATCGCCGCCGCCCACCTGCACGAAGCCTGCGCCAGCGCGACGCCGGACGAGGCGGCCGAAGTGGAGCGCGCCTGGCATCAGATGGGGGCGCTGGGGCAGGCCTTTCCGCTGGAAAACCCCGCTGCCGCCCCAGATCCCTTGCTGGAACACCCGCTAGCGACGCCAGACGATGAGCCGTCCCTGGCCAAGCCCTCCCCGGCCGGCCGCGCCGACATCCAGGCGGAGCCGGCTCCGGCCGCTGACGCCCGAGGCGGGCGCGGCGGCGAAAGCCGCTTCATCAAGGTGGAGGCCGGCAAGCTGGACAGCCTGATCAATCTGATCGGCGAGCTGGTGATCGCCGGCGCGGCGGCCAATCTGATCGCCCGCCGCTCGCAGCAGACGCAGTTGGTGGAGGCCACGCTCAGCATCGCCAACCTGATCGAGCAGATTCGCGCCGGCACCCTGTCGATGCGCATGGTGCAGATAGGCGAAATTTTCCATCGTTTCCCTCGCGTGGTCCGAGACGTGTCGCGCGAGCTGGGCAAGGAAATCCAGCTGCGCATCGTCGGCGCGGAAACCGAGCTGGACAAGTCGATGGTGGAGAAGCTGGGCGACCCGCTGCTGCACATCGTGCGCAACGCGATCGATCACGGCATCGAGCCGACCTCGGTCCGAGTGGCCGGCGGCAAGCCCGCCCAAGGCAATCTGTGGCTCAACGCCTACCATGAATCCGGCAGCGTGGTGATCGAGGTGGCCGACGACGGCGGCGGCCTCAGCAGGGAGCGCATCCTGGCCAAGGCGCGTCAACGCGGCCTGCTGGGCGAGGACGAGGAGCCGCCAGACAGCGCGGTGTTCCAGCAGATTTTCGAAGCCGGCTTCTCCACCGCCGAGCAGGTGACCAATCTATCCGGCCGCGGCGTGGGCATGGACGTGGTCAAACGAGGCATCGAACAGCTGCACGGCAATATCGAAATCGACAGCGAGGCCGGGCGCGGCACCACCTTCCGCATCCGCCTGCCGCTGACGCTGGCCATCATAGACGGCTTCCTGGTCGAAGTGGCCGGCTCCACCTTCGTGCTGCCGCTGGAAACCGTGATCGAATGCATCGAGCTGCCGTCCGGACTGCCTGAAAACGGCGTCCACGATTGCATCAATCTGCGCGGCGAACTGCTGCCGCTGCTGCATCTGGACCATTTTTTCGAGCTGACGCCCACGGCTGCGGCGCGCCGCAACGTGGTAGTGTCCCAATATGGCGATCGCAAGGCCGGTCTGGTGGTGGACGCGCTGCAGGGCGAGTTCCAGACCGTGATCAAGCCATTGGGCACGCTGTTCAGCACACTGAAGGCGATCAGCGGCTCCACCATCCTCGGCACAGGCGAGGTCGCGCTGATCCTGGATGTTCCCGCCCTGATCCAACACGCATGCCGCAAGGAATCGGAACGGTTCGCGCTGCCGCCGCGCGCCGATGCCGCCCGCCCCGGCTCGCCACTGCAAGGAAGCACGCCATGACGACATTGCAAGGCATGCGCATTTCCACCAAGCAGGCGCTCAGCTACGGCGCCGTCATCGCCTTGTTGCTGCTGTGCGCGGGAAGCGCCCTGCGCGGCTTCGCCGACATCAGCGTCGTCATTCACGACATCACGCGCGTCAACAACGTGGAAACCCGGCTGGCGCACCTGCTGTTGGAGCAAAATCAGCAAATCCGCATCGACATCCGCAACAGCCTGCTGGCCGACTCTCCTGGAGAAACCGCACGCGCAGGACAGGCGCTGCAGGAGTCGCTGCGCCGCTATCAGGACACCGAGCAGCAATTGGCGCAAATGTTCCAGCGCGAACCCAGCACCCTGCCCAGAGAGCGGGAAATGATGAGCGCCATCCAAAACGCCAGCCGCGACGCGCACCAAAGCTATCGACAGGCGCTGGACCTGGCGGTGCAGCAGCGCGGCAAGGACGCGGCCGCCCTGCTCAACGCGGGCAAGGGCGCCCGGCTGAACGACAGCGTGGCCGAACTGGCCGCCTTCGAGGAACAATTCAACGAAGAGCTGGCGCGACAGGCGGAAGACAACACCCAATCCAGCCGCAACCGGATGGTGCTGCTGGCCATCGTCGCCGTCGCCGCCAGCCTGCTGATCGCAGTGCTGATCCGCCGCGACCTGCTGCGCACGCTGGGCGGCGAACCGCAACAGGTGGCGGAACTGATGCGCCAGGTAGCCGGCGGCAATCTGCACTGCCAGATCCCCCTGCGCGCCGGCGACCAACACAGTCTGGCAGCCTCCATCATGCAAACGGTGCAGACGCTGGGCGCGATCATAGGCGAAGTCAAGAGTGGTTCGGAGAACCTGTCCGTCGCCGCGCAGCACATCCACTCCACCTCGCAGATGCTGGCGCAGTCGGCCAGCCAGCAGGCATCCGGCCTGGAGGAAACCTCCGCCTCGGTCCTGCAGATGTCCAACTCGATCAACCAGACCACCGACAACGCGCGCCTGACCGAGAGCATGGCGGAAAAAGCGTCCAGCGAGGCCGCCGAGGGCGGCGCTGCGGTTCAGCAAACCGTGCGGGCGATGCGGGAAATCGCCGACAAGATCGGCATCGTCGACGACATCGCCTACCAGACCAATCTGCTGGCGTTGAACGCCGCCATCGAAGCCGCCCGCGCCGGAGAGCACGGCAAGGGCTTCGCGGTGGTGGCCGCCGAGGTGCGCAAGCTGGCCGAGCGCAGCCAGGTGGCGGCGCAGGAGATCGGCACGCTGGCCGCGGACAGCGTCAACATCGTCGACAGCGCCGGCGGCCTGCTGGAGGAAATCGTCCGCTCCAGCCGCCGCACCTCGGACCTGGTGCAGGAGATCGCCGCGGCCTCCAAGGAGCAATCCGGCGGCGTCGGCCAGATCAGCATGGCGGTGCAGCAGCTGAACCAGACCACCCAGCAGAACGCCAGCGCCAGCGAAGAATTGGCCGCCACCGCGGAGGAGATGAACCGCCAGGCGGAAAATCTGCATGACCTGATCGGATTTTTCCATCTGGGCTCGCTGCACGCCGCCCATTCCGCCGCGCACAGCCATCAACCCGCGCCGGCGTCGACCGACGACCACGGCTACGCCCAATTCTGAAGCAAGGAAGACAAGACCATGGCCGCACTCAACATACTCCGCCGCAACGAAGCCGCCCCGGAGCCCGGGGAGCAGGCCGAGATCCGGCAATTCCTCACCTTTCAGCTGGCTGGGGAAACCTTCGCCATCGGCATTCTGCGCATCCGGGAAATCCTGGAATACGTCAAACCCACCTCGGTGCCGCTGATGCCTCCCTTTATCCGCGGCGTGATGAACCTGCGCGGCGCGGTAGTGCCGGTGATAGATCTCTCGCTGCGCTTCGGCCGCGAGGAAACCGGCATCAACCGCCGCACTTGCATCGTCATCATCGAAATCGAGCACGAGGAGCTGTGGCAATTGATAGGCGTGCTGGTGGACACCGTGCATGAAGTGCTTGCCATTCCCGACAGCGAAATCGAACCGCCTCCTCAGTTCGGCAGCAAGATACGCGTGGACTTCATTTCAGGCATGGCCAAGGTGGATAACCGCTTCGTGGTGCTGCTGGACGTGGACAAGGTGCTGTCGGTGGGAGAGATGTCGCTGCTGTCTGAACTGAGTCTGCAAGAAGAGGCTCAGCAGGAATGAGACGCCGCCCCGCCAACCCGAAACGCTTGGAAACCAGATGAAGAACTTCACCGTCCGTCGGCAGTTCATGTTGTTGACCGCCTGCGTGCTGCTGGGCTTGGGAGGCCTGACGCTCACCGCCTGGCAAGGCTTGCGCACCGTGATGATCAACGGCGCCATGTACCACCAGGTGGTGATCGGCAAAGACTTCATCAACGATCTCGATCCACCTACCCAACAACTGATCTCCAGCTACCTGATCGTCAACCAGCTGCGCAACACCAACGACGCCTCCGTCCGCCAGCGCCTGGTGGATCAATTGCAGAAGCAGCGGGCCATTTTCTATGACGGCCAGAAAAAATGGAGCGCCAGCGAACTGCCGCCAGACATGCGCGCGATGCTGACCCAGAAAGTGAAGCAAGCGGCCGATGCTTTTTTCCAGGAGGTGGACAGCCATTACCTGCCGGCGCTGGAGGCGCACGACCAGCTCGCCATCAATCAATCGTTCGACCGCCTGTCCACACAGTACGACCTCAACGACCTGGCGATGCAGCCCCTGATCGCCAAAACCGCCGAGATGCAGAAGCAGATGGAGGGAGAAGCCGATCGCATCACCGGTCAGACCTTCGCGCGGGTCGCCTCGGTCAGCGCATTGGTGCTGGTGCTGCTGGTCGGCTCGCTGATCCTGATCTACCGCAAGTTGATCCGCGGCCTGGGCGGCGAACCCCAGGATGTGGCCCGCATCACCCGCGAAGTATCGGAAGGCAGGCTGGACGTCGATATGCCCCCCGCGCCGGCCGGCAGCCTGTCTGACTCCGTGCTGCAGATGTGCAAGCAGCTGCGCGCCATCATCGCCGAAGTGAAAGGCTGCTCCGACGGCATCACCATAGCCGCCCAGCAGATCAGTTCCACCTCGATGGACCTGTCCCAGGCGGCAAGCAGTTCGGCGGCCGGCCTGCAGCAGAGTTCCGCGTCGATCGAGCAGGTTTCGGCGTCGATCAACCAGACCAGCGACAACTCGCGCACCACAGAAACCATCGCAGAAAAAGCCTCCGACGAAGCCACTGAAGGCGGCCAGTCCGTGCAACAGACCGTGCTGGCGATGCGGCAGATCGCCGAGAAGATAGGCATCATCGACGACATCGCCTACCAAACCAACCTGCTGGCGCTGAACGCCGCCATTGAAGCCGCGCGCGCGGGCAAGCACGGCGCCGGATTCGCCGTGGTGGCCGCCGAGGTGCGCAAACTGGCCGAGCGCAGCCAGGTGGCAGCCCAGGAAATCGGCGAGCTGGCGGAACATAGCGTCACCGTCGCCGAACAGGCAGGCCGGCTGTTGAAAGAAATCGTGCGCTCCAGCGGCCGCACCTCGGACCTGGTTCAGGAAATCGCCGCAGCCACCCGCGAGCAAGCGGGCGGCATCGGCCAGATCAACAAGGCCATCCAGCATCTGAATCACTCCACCCAGCAGAACGCGGCAGCCAGCGAGCAACTGGCGTCCACCGCCGAAGAGATGACGCACCAGGCCATGAGGCTGCAGCAGGCGATGCGTTTCTTCCAGTTGAGCGCCGCCGCGCCGCCGCGCCCACCGCGCGAATCCGCGCCGCCGATGGAGGGAAAAGAAGCCGCCGCTCCCGATGACGAATACGACGAACTGGAAGACATGTTCCGCTTCTGACAACGCGCTGTACTAGATTGAAACCATGACGACAACAATGGCCACTCCGGCCGCATACGGAAAGACCCGCGCCATGCCGCATACCCCGCCGGTACGCCCGGCGGCCATCGCCGACCACCGCGTACAGCCCGCTCTGCCGGCAGAACCCGGCGGCGAGGCCGTGTTCCTGCATCCGGGAGAATGGCATTTCGGCGATAGTCAGACTCGCATCCGCACCCTGCTGGGCTCCTGCGTCTCCATCACGCTATGGCATCCGCAGGCCAGAGTGGGCGGCATGTGCCACTACTTGCTGGCGCAGCGCCCGCCCCATCGCGGAGAGGCGCTGTCCGGCCGCTACGGCGACGAAGCGATGCTGCTGCTGCTGCGGGAGATCCTGGCCACCGGCCTGCCGCTGCAGGAGTTTCAGGCCCGGCTGATAGGCGGCGCGTCGATGCTGCTCAGCCGGGAGCGCAAGCTGAGCCACGACGTGCCCGCCCGCAACATCCAGCAGGCGCGCGCGCTGGTCAAGCAACTGGGCCTGAAGCTGCAGGCCGAAGACCTGGGCGGCAACAGCCCGCGTCTGGTGCTGTTCGACATCGCCAGCGGCCATGTCTGGGTCAAGCAGTCGCAGGAGTCGGAGCTGGAACAGGCACACAACACAAGGACGCGCAAATGAGCATCAAGGTTCTGATCGTCGACGACTCCGCCGTGGTAAGGCAAGTGCTGAGCCAGGTTTTCACCACCGCCACCGGCATCGAAGTGATGGACGTCGCCAACGACCCCTACATGGCGATGGACAAGATGAAGATCCAGTGGCCGGACGTCATCGTGCTGGACGTGGAGATGCCGCGCATGGACGGGATCACCTTCCTCAAGCAGTTGATGGCCAGCCGGCCCACGCCGGTGGTGATCTGCTCGTCTCTGACGCAGAAAGGCACCGACATCAGCATGCAGGCGCTGGCAGCAGGCGCGGTGGAGGTGATCGCCAAGCCGGTTTCCGGCGTCAAGGGCTTTCTGGAGGAAAGCTCGCACCAACTGGTGATGGCGGTGCGCAGCGCCGCCGCCGCGCGGATGAACCGGGTAAGGGTGATGCCGTCGGCCAGCGGCGCAGGCAATCCGCTGGAAACCCGCCCCAAACTGTCCGCCGACGCCATCCTGTCCGCGCCGACCGGCAGCAATGTGTTCGCCACCACCGAACGCATCATCGCGCTCGGCACCTCCACCGGCGGCACCCAGGCGCTGGAGGTGGTGCTGACCCAATTGCCGCGCACCTGTCCCGGCCTCGCCATCGTCCAGCACATGCCGGAGAAATTCACCCGCTCCTTCGCTGACCGCCTGAACAGCTTGTCGCAGATCGAAGTGAAGGAGGCGGAAAACGGCGACCGCATTCTGCCCGGACGCGCGCTGATCGCGCCGGGCGGCAAACACATGATGGTGAAGCGCAGCGGCGCCTACTACCAGGTGGAGGTGGTCGACGGGCCGCTGGTCAGCCGCCACAAGCCCTCGGTGGACGTGTTGTTCCGTTCGGCGGCCAAGTTCGCCGGCAAGAACGCGCTGGGCATCATCATGACCGGCATGGGTGACGACGGCGCCAAGGGCTTGAAGGAAATGCACGACTGCGGCGCCAAGACCATCGCCCAAGACGAGGAGAGCTGCGTGGTGTTCGGCATGCCCAAGGAAGCGATCAAGCTGGGCGCGGCCGACGAGGTGATGCCGCTGGACATGATAGCCAAGGCCATCTGCCGCTGAACGGAAACGGACCCGCCTCATGGACATCCACGACATTCTGATCATCGACGACAGCCGGGTGCAGCGCCAGCACGCGATGGATCTGTGCCGCCAGTTGGGCATCGCCAGCGTCCGCGAGGCGCCGGATGGCGAGCGCGGCCTCACATTGATGCGGGTACAGCTGCCGGACTTGCTGTTGCTGGACCTGGAGATGCCGCGCCAGGACGGCGTGCAGGTGATGCAGGAGATGGCGCGCTCCGGCCTGTCCGCCCCGGTGATCATCACATCCAGCAAGGACTACCTGCTGATCTCCACCGTGGAGCTGATGGGGCGCGAGCTAGGCCTGCCGGTGCTGGGCTGCCTGCAAAAGCCGCTGCAGCTGCAGCCCTTGCTGGACCTGATGCACCGCGTATGGACGCCCAAGGCCGAGCGCCAGAACGACTCCTTGCTGCAGCCGCAGGAGGTGCGCGGCGCGCTGGAGAATGGCCAGATCATCCCCTACTATCAGCCCAAGGTGAACTTGGCCGATGGCCGGGTCAAGGGCGCCGAGATGCTTGCCCGCTGGCAGCATCCCGATCAGGGGCTGATTCCGCCCAGCCGCTTCATCCCGGTGATAGAAGACAACGGCTGGGCCACCGAGCTGACCATGCTGATGCTGCGCCAGGGCCTGACCCAATGGCAGGAATGGGCGCGCCACGGGCTGCGGCTGCCGCTATCGGTCAACCTGTCCGCGCTGTCGCTGCGCGGCGACGAGCTGGTGGATGAAATCGAATGCTATATGCGCGGCAGCCATGTGCCGGCCCGCTTCATCATCTTCGAAGTGACGGAAACCGCCATCGTCGACAATCTGGCCCAGGCGATAGGCTGCGCCGCCCGATTGCGGCTGGCGGGGCTGGGCCTGTCCATCGACGACTTCGGCACCGGCTTCGCCACCCTGCAGCAGCTAACCCGCTTCCCCTTCACCGAACTGAAAATCGACCAATCGCTGGTCACCGGCATTTCCGACAAGCCCCACCTGCAGGCCGTCTTCAACAGCATCATCGAAATGGCCCGCCGCCTGCAACTGTCCACCGTAGCCGAAGGCATAGAAACCGCCGAAGACTACCGGCTGATGGCGGAACGAGGCTGCCAGCTGGGACAGGGCTACTACTTCGCCCGGCCGCTGCCCGCCTCCGCCTTTCTGGAATGGACGCGACAGCCGCCGGTGCTGCCCACCGCCGGCGCGGCGAACTGAATCCCGTTCAGCACGACCACAGCGGCGGTTCGTCCATCAGGGCGATCTGCTCCCGCAATGCCAGGATTTGCTCTTCCCAGTAGCGCGGCGCGCCGAACCAAGGAAAGGCCGCCGGGAACGCCGGATCATGCCAGCGCCGCGCCAGCCACGCGCTGTAATGCAGCAGCCTCAGCGTGCGCAGCGCTTCCAGCAAATTCAACTCCCGCATATCGAATTCGCGGAAGTCCTCGTAGCCGGCCAGCACCTCGCCCAACTGGCGCGATTGCTCGGCGCGATCGCCGGACAGCAGCATCCACAGGTCCTGCACCGCCGGACCCATGCGGCTGTCGTCAAAATCGACGAAATGCGGTCCGGCGTCGGTCCACAACAGGTTGCCGACATGACAATCTCCATGCAGCCGGATCGACGTCGCGCCGCCTGCGCGCTCGAAACATCGCGCCACGCCCAGCAGAGCCTGCTCGGCCACCCCTCGGTAAACTTCCTTCAACTCCGACGGCAGCCAGTCGCCCGCCAACAAGAAGTCCAGCGGCTCGCGACCGAAAGTCTGCGGGTCCAGCGCCGGGCGATGGATATAATCCGCCGTCCCGCCCAGCGCATGGATGCGCCCTAGAAAGCGCCCCACCCATTGCAACGTGTCGTCGCGGTCCAGTTCAGGAGCACGGCCGCCCCTGCGCTCGAACAGCGCGAAGCGGAAACCGCCATGCGCATGCAGCGTTTGGCCGGCGAAAACCAGCGGCGGCACTGCCGGAATCTCGCGCTCGGCCAGTTGCAGCGAAAATATGTGCTCTTCCAGAATGGCCTCGTCGCTCCAGCGCTGCGGACGGTAAAACTTGGCCACCAGCGGCGGCGCCTCGTCCATCCCCACCTGATAGACGCGGTTTTCATAGCTGTTGAGCGCCAGCAAGCTGCCGCTGGCTCGCAAGCCCAGGCTTTCCACGGCGTCGAGAATGGCATCCGGAGTCAGGCCGGCAAACGGGAGAGAGTGTGTGTTGTCCATCCAAGGATTATACCGGCAGTCGCGCCTGGTCCGCGGGGATTCGGCGGTTAGCTCCCGAATCTGCGCCCCCTCAAGCGAAGCGTCGCGGCAAGGAGAGCCGCCAGCCCATGATTCACGAGGTCGATCCGGACCACGCCATGCTGCGGCAGGGCAGCAAACGCCGTATCGCCCACGCCTTTGAGGGCTTGCCTGCGACTGCTTGCATGCCGACGCCCGGCGACAATTCTGGTGGCGTTGGCGTTGCCATCAGTTAACAGACAGACCGCCGCGGAGTGGAAGCGCCGTGCCGACACGGCCGGCCTATCCGCCATACCTGGCATCGCATCGCTTCCAGCCCAATGCGAAGTGGCGTCTCAAACTCAACCGCGCCACCCAGCTGTCTACTAAACCATTTGATACACATGGTTTCTGCAGCTCATTCTCGTTTTCATTATCATTTAGTTTTTAAATCAAAAATTAATGACCAATAGCAAAAACAATGCGAAAATATATTTATCCACAGCTTTGCGAAACGTCATGAGCCACGTCCATACCCACCTCAGCGAAGAAGTCGACAGCATCGAACGCCAGCGAGCCGCCCGCAGCAGCACGCTGGTCAGCGTCGCCGTCAACCTGCTGCTTTCGATGTTGCAGGTGGGCGCTGGCGTCTGGTCGCATTCGTCGGCGCTGATCGCAGACGGCGTGCATTCGCTGTCCGACTTGTTCGCCGACTTCGTGGTGCTGTTGGCCGGGCGCCACAGCGGCAAAGCGCCGGACAACGATCACCACTACGGCCACCAGCGCTACGAAAACGCGGCTTCGCTGGTGCTCGGCCTGCTGCTGCTGATCGTGGGCGGCGGCATGCTGTATTCCGCCGCCGGGAAATTCCTGCATCCCGAGGACATCCCGTCAGTGCACTCGCTGGCGCTCTGGGTGGCCGCTCTGGCGCTGCTGGCCAAGGAAACCCTGTTCCGCTACATGCTGGCGGTGGCGAAACGGGTGCGTTCCGGCATGCTGGTGGCCAACGCTTGGCACGCGCGCTCCGATGCCGCGTCTTCGCTGGTGGTGGCGATTGGCGTCGCCGGCAATCTGATGGGCTACCCGATACTCGACCCAATGGCCGCGTTGGTGGTGGGACTGCTGGTAGGCAAGATGGGCTGGAGCTTCGCCTGGGACGCGCTGCATGATCTGATGGACCGCGCCGCCAGCGACGAAGACATCGCCGTCATCCGCGAGGCTCTGCTGACCACGCCCGGCATCGCCGGCATTCACGATTTGCGCACCCGCAAAATGGGCGACATGATTCTGGTCGACGTGCATCTGGAAGTGGACGGAAGCATCAATGTGTTCCAGGCGCACGAGATCGCCGAGCAAGCGCGCGGCCGGGTGCTGGTTGCGCTCCCGGTGCTGGACGTCATGACCCACATAGATCCCGCAGGCCTGGAAGAGCCGCGCCGGCTGCCGGGCGCAGCCTGAATTGACCGCGCCGGCCAATCACGAACTTCCAATCGTCATATCGTGTTAATATCGTCCGCTTGGCAACTTTCTGCCGTTACGGGCAGTCTATCCCCCATCATGACGACATCTGCCGCATATTCCTGGCGCCGCGGCCTGCCCGCGCTGCTGATGCTGAGCCTGCTCTGGCAATTTGAAACCTACGCGGTCAACCATGCGCCGCCGACGACAGAGCAGCCGCCGCTGACCACAACCTGGAGCGAATCCTGGCCCGCCGACACGCCTTTCCTGCTGGTGCAGGAAGTGCGCGACCAATTCCGCCACGCCGACGCCAAGCGCGATGCCGGCACCCCGGTTCGCGACTTGGCCGCGCTGCCCTTGCGCCCTGACGACAACGTTTGAGGCGGGCCGCCATGACCGCAACGTCCGCACCCGCTGGCGATTCGATGCGTCAATCGCGGAACAATGCGAGCTGGCGGATACCGCGCATGCCGTCCGGCAACACAGGAACGCTCGGCCCGCCGCAAAACAAAACCCCGCCATGGCGGGGTTTATGCATCGCGATCAGCGGATGATTTCCACTTTGTAGCGCGGCGGCAGCAGCAGGGCCGGAATCTCGCGCTTGCCTTTGCGGCTGCGCCGGCCGGCGCGCGCCTGCTTCAACCCCTCGCTCTTGCCGCTGGACAAGGCCGGAGCCGACGGCGCGGGTTCGCGCGCAGGCTTGTTGGGACGCGGCAGCCAGGACGGCCAGAAACCGTCGGCGTTCTGAGGAGGTAGCGTCTGCTTGGTCAGCCTCTCGATCGCCTCATGCTGTTTGGACTCCTCCGGGCACATCAGAGAAATCGCCACGCCTTTGGCGCCGGCGCGGCCGGTGCGGCCGATGCGGTGCACGTAATCTTCCGGCGAATTGGGCAGCTCGAAATTCACCACATAGGGCAGCTCCGAGATATCCAGGCCGCGCGCCGCCACGTCGGTGGCCACCAGCACGCGCAGCGAGCCTTCCTTGAAGGCCGCCAGCGTCTCCAGCCGCGTGCCCTGCGTTTTGTCGCCGTGGATTGCCTCGGCATTCAGCCCGTCGCGTTTCAAGTCCCGCGACAGCTGGTCGGCGCTGATCTTGGTCTTGCAAAAGACAATGACCTGGCTCATCTCGCGCGAGCGAATCAGGTGAGCGAGCAACTGGCGCTTCTTGAAATTGTCCACTTGGTACACCAGCTGTTCCACCTGGTCGTTGGTGGCGTTCTGGCGCGCGACTTCCACCGTCTGCGGAGAGCGCATGAAATCGGCGGCCAGCCGTTTGATCTCGGGCGCGAACGTCGCCGAGAACAGCAGCGTCTGCCGTTCCTTGGGCAGCATGCCCATGATCTTGCGGATATCCTGGATGAAGCCCATGTCCAGCATGCGGTCGCCTTCATCCAGCACCAGCACTTCCACCTTGTTCAACTGCACGGTCTTTTGCTGGATGTGGTCCAGCAAGCGGCCCGGCGTCGCGATCAGGATTTCCACGCCGCGGCGCAGCTCCTGGGTTTGCGGATCCATGTTGACGCCGCCGAAGACGGTGGTGGCGCGCAACGGCAGATACTTGGTGTAAGTCTGCACATTGACGCCGATCTGGTCTGCCAACTCCCGCGTCGGGGACAGCACCAGCGCGCGAATCGGATGCATGGCCGGCGACACGCTGGTATTGGCGAACTTCTTCAAGCGCTCCAGTATCGGCAGCATGAAAGCCGCGGTCTTGCCGGTGCCGGTCTGCGCGGCGGCAAGCAGGTCGCGGCCGGACAGCACCAGGGGAATCGCCTTCTCCTGGATCGGCGTCGGCTGGCTATAGCCCTGCTCTTCGATGGCGCGCAGGATCTCCGGCGACAAGCCGAGTTCGGAAAACAACATTCAACACACTCCTGCAATACGTAAGGGCACGTTGCGCCTTTCGCGCCAACGCGCCCCGATGTTCATCAATCGAAGCGGCTCAAACCGCTCCCAAAATCGGCGCCGGACACAAGCGCGCCGCCCAAGGGCGGCGGCCGTCGGTCAACCCATATGGCTGGCCACGCTGATCAGCAGCGTCACCGCCAGCCATAGCAGCGCCGAGCGCCACACCAAGCCTACCGCGCTTTTCAGGAAGCTGGGATCGGCCTCGTCGCCCAGTCCCAGCTCGGGCCGGTACTTAACAGAATAGTCTTGCCGCAACGGATCGCCCAGCCTCACGCCCAGCGCGCCGGCGGCAGAAGCCAGCAGGATGCCGTTGGCGTAGTTGCCCCAGGTTCTGGCCTGGGATCGCCAGCAATAAATCGCATCCTCGAAATCCCCCATGATCGCAAAGGAGATTGCGGTCAGACGCACCGGAATCCAATCCAGCCAGGCGGCGAAGCGCGCGGCAAACAAACCGAACGGATCCTCGTCGGCATTGCGACTGCCCCACTTCTGATTGAGCATCGAGCACAGCCGGTACAGCAAGGCGCCGGACGGACCCGGCAATACGACGAACCAGAACATGGTCCCGAACACGTGGCGATAACTGTCCACCACGCCTTGCTCTATCGCCAGCCGGGATATCTCCTCGACGGTGAGTTCCGCCGTAGGCAAGCCGGTCCATTGGGCCAGCGCCACCCTGGCATCGTAATCCCGCCCTTCGGCCAAGGCCTGGGATATCTCGGAAAACGCGCTGGAGAAATGGCGGAAGCCCATGGTCAGGTACAACACCAGCACATTGAAGGCCAGCGCCAGGATAGGGCTCATCGCTTTCAGCGAATAGAACAGCAGCAGGCTCAGCAGCAGCGCGGGCACAATGGCGGCCAGCCAGGCGAGCACGCCGTGCCGCTCGGCGCCGGCATTCAGGTTGCGCTCGAGGTGGTTGGCGTAGCGCGTGAACAGCAGCCACACCCGGTTGCGATTGCCGAGCGGTCGCAGTTGCTCCAGGGCCAGGGCAAGAATCAGCGAAATCAGGGTCATGGATTCTGGTAGTGATTTTCACGGGACCGCTGGGGAAGATACCATAAAGGCCGGGTCGCGCCCACCGCGATGTCGCGGCGGCAGCGGAAACGACTAGGGCGCCATCGCTGGCGCCCCGTCTTGTTCTTGCCTCGCGGCTCAGGCCGAGCCAAGCAGCCTTCGACCGGTGACCGGCTCCGGCGTCTGTCCATCCCGCCCGTAGCCAAGCGTGGACGCCGCAGCGCTGCGCAGCACGTCCAGCGAGCCCTCCACCAACGCCAGGCGCTCGCTGACGAAAGCGGCATTCAGCTGATTGACGCTCTGCGCGCGGTTGATCGCGTCTTCCAACCGGGTCCACGCCTCGCAGGCGGACGGCTTGTCCGCCAGCCAGATGTACAGCGTATCCTTGTCCTGCACGCCCAACGATTTCATCAACGCCCCGCGCAGCGCGGATTGAGCGGCCAACTGGTCAAGCACCTCGCTCTTGCTGTCGGCCAGGGGCTCCAATTGCTGGCTTTCTCCCTGGATCAGCAAGCCCTGTTCCTGCTCCAGCAAAACAACAAGCCGGGCCACGAGCTCGCACTCGTCCCGGCAATGACCGACAAACTGCTCGACGGCTGACATATCGTTTCTTCCGTTACCCGCCTCTGCCATGCGCTCAGCCGTTCAGCAATTCCCGAGCCGACGAGATCAGCCCATCGGCGATCTTGTCGGCGTTGATGCTGAAGCTGCCGTTGGCGATCGCGGACTTGATCTGCTCCACCTTGGCGGCGTCGAACGACGGCTGCTGGGCGCTGGGATCGTTACCTATGGCGCTCAACTTGCTGGCCAGCGAATCGATCTTGACGCTATCGCTGCTGGAACTGGCGCTGGAGGCGCTGGAACTGGACGAGGCACGGGGCGCGGGCTTGCTCTGGCTGCTGTAGGCGCCCGACAGCTTGCCCGAATTGTCGATCTTCATGGCCTGACCTTCCCGTAGCTAAACTCAACTGATCCTATTATCGACCGAAAAAACAATCTCTTGAACTATTTTCTGCGATATTTCGCTGCCTAGAACACCACCGCCACGCTGCCGTCTGCCTGCACCATGCCGCGGACGACTCTGCCCGTGCTTAGCCGCACGCTGATCTGGTCGCCCTGCGCCGCGTTGCCCAAGGCCGTGCCCTCGGCTTCGGCGCTGAATCCCTCCCCCTGCGCCAGCACTTTCACCTGTTGGTTGCTGCGCACCAGATACGGCGCGCGCACCATGAAGTTGCGCACCCAGGCGCCGGCCGGCGCGCCTGTGCGCAATACCTGGCCCACAGCCTGGCTCGCATCGGTCAGCACATTGCCGGCCAAGGCCGGATTGCTGATGTCCACCAGCCTGACATCTTCGCCGGTAACCGTCTCGCCCGCGCTCATCGCCCGATTCAACACCAGGCCCAAACGCTTCTCGTTGATCCGTACGGGAATTCGCAGGGACCAACCCAATTCCTGGCAGGAAACCGCGACGAAAGTCGAGCCGGTGGTCACGCCCGGAGTCGCCCAATCCACCCTGGGCGTATGGCATGCAGGCACCACCAGCCTTCTGTCCAATTGGCCCAACGTCCAGGTCGCGGCGCGCATTTCCAGCTCCCGCTTGAGAAACAAGTTGGCCAGACGCTCCAGCTGCGCCAAGTCCTGCGCGCCACCCCAGGCGGCCCCCGCGGCCACCAGGCCGCACAGGATGATGATGAGTCTTCGCATCATCGCATTTTAACCGATGGCCCAACGACGCGCGATGTCGATTGACAAGCGGGGCTTATATTCGAATAATCGTTTGATTAGAGCTTAGACTCTTGACACTAAAAAATAGAGACAACACCTTTTGATGAGGAACAAAATGCGCAATCGCCTGACTACTCTCGCCCTGGCCACCGCGATGGCTCTGCCTTCCGCGGCAAACGCATACAGCAACATCTATTTCTTTGGGGACAGCCTGTCCGACATCGGCGCTTTCGGAGGCCTGGGCGGATTGCCATCGGGGGCCCACTGGACTTACCAGAATCAGCCCAACTGGACCTCCGTGCTCTCCAGCCACTATGGCCTGAGTTCCACCGCAAACAACCCAAGCAATGCCGCCAATACCAGTTCGACAGGCAATAACTACGCCCAAGGCGGCGCAGTGGCGCAAAGTTATGCATCCATCACCCAGTATCCCGGCACTACCGGAGCAAGCGGCTCGGTCGAGCAGTATGGGCCAGACGGCAGCACCGCCATCCTGGAATTGCCGACCCAGATTCAAAACTATCTGACCAGCACAGGAGGCAAAGCCGATGGCAATGCCGTGTATTCGGTCTGGATCGGAGGAAACGATATTTCCGCTGCAGCCGGCACGCTGACCACGGACAAAACCGCCGCCACCGCGACCAAGCTTCTGGCCACATCGGCCGGCACGGTCGGCACGCTCGTCGGGAGCCTACAAAACGCCGGCGCGAAAACGATCATCGTACCGAATGTTCCCAGCCTGGCGACCACCCCTGCCGCCTTGTATCAAACCGTTCAAAGCGTGGCCAGCGCTGTTGGCCAAAACGCGGGACTCAGCGGCGCGGCATTGGATACCTATGTCAACAACGCCGTTGGCGCGGCATGGCAAACCATCAGCAGCAGCGCCGTCACTCAGGCCAATCAAGACGCGGTCATCCAGCAAGCGCTTGCCGCCGCCAATACGTCCATGGGGGCGCCGGACTCGGTCACCACCTTGACCAGCACCTACAACACCATTCTCGCCGCCTTGCAGCAATTGAGTTCCGGCTATAACAGCCTTGTGGATTATGCTTTGCTCGGCAGCGGCCTGCAGCATGGCGTCGTGCGCGCCAATGTCGCGGGGTTGATGAGCGAAATCAGCGCGAACCCCAACCGCTTCGGCTTCACCAACACCATTGGCTCCATCTGCGCCACCAGCGCCATCACCTGCTCAAGCGCCGCCTATTCCCAGAGTTACATTTTCACGGATGGGCTGCACCCCACACCCGCAGCGAACAAGATCATCGGCGATTACGTGTACGGCCTGCTGCAGGCGCCCTATTTCGCCGCCGCCATCCCGCAGTCGTCGCTGAACAACGCGCGCCAACTGGGCAGCGCGCTGGATGCCCGCTACCAGGCGATACGCTCGCAAAAACGCGCGGTGGGCGAGGTCAGCGCTTTCGTCAACGGAGCCTTCGGCGACGACAAGGTAGGCTACGGCGGCCTGTCGGCCAAGCCCAAGGGCCAGCTATACACGCTGGGCGTGGACTTCCAGGCCACGCCGGCGCTGAGCGTGGGCTTGGCGATGTCGCGCCAGCAAGGCAAGACCGATGTCGACAGCGTGGGCACGCCGGGCAGCATCGATGACCGCGCTACCCTGATGAGCGGCTTCGCCAGCTACAACCAGGACAAGTTCTGGGTAGACGGCGACCTGCATGTCGGCTCCGGCGACCTCGACACCCAGCGCAACGTGGCCTTGGGGCCCGCCAGCGTCGGCATCAGCGGCAAAACCCGCTCCACCCAGTTCGGCCTGCGCGCCGCCGGCGGCTATCGCATCCAGTACCGCGGCGTCGCCACCGGCCCGGTGGCCGGCCTGGACTACGCCTACGCTAAAGTGGCGGGCTTCGCCGAACAAGGCGGCAACAGCAGCAGCATGTCCTTCTCCAGCCAGAACGTCAGCTCGCTGGTAGGCCGGGTCGGCTGGCAGCTGGATGCCGACATCGGCAGATTCAGCCCCTACGCCAAGGTCAGCTTCGCCCACGAGTTCAAGCAGAACGACCGCGGCGTGACCGCCGGCCTCGCCACCACCGTCGGCGACTGGACCACCAATCTGGGCAAGCCGGACGCCAACTGGATGGAATGGACCGCCGGCGTCAGCGCCAACTTCAGCAAGAGCGTCACCGCCTTCGGCCTGCTGACCGTCACCAGCGGCAAGAGCGGCGGCAACCAGACCGGCGGCAACCTCGGCGTGGCCATGTCGTTCTGATCGCCTAGCCCAAAACGAAACAGGCTCCCGAGGGAGCCTGTTTTTTTTGCCTGAACGCCGCGCCGGACTCAGCCCAGCGTCTTTTCGATCAGCGCCTTCACCTGGCCGGCGTCCGCCGGCAGCATCACTACCCGCTGCGGCAACGATTCCAACGCCTCGAAACCGTCCGGGCGCGGCGGCTCGCGGTCCAGCGCCTCGCGTATGGTTTCGGCGAACTTGGCCGGCAGCGCGGTTTCCAGGCAGACGACCGTTTCGCCTTCACGGCGCAGTTCGCGGGCCACCTTGATGCCGTCGGCGGTGTGGGTGTCCACCACTACGCCATCCTCGGCGTCCACTTGTCGGATGGTGGCGATGCGGTCGGCGTGCGCGCTCTTGCCGGAAACGAAACCGAACGCGTCGCGCACCCGCCCCATCGTTTCCGCATCCAGCTGGAAGCCGCCGCCGGCGTCCACCTCGGACCACAGCCGCTTCACTGCCTCGCCGTCGCGGCCCATCAAGTCGAACACGAAGCGCTCGAAATTGGATGCCTTGGAGATGTCCATCGACGGACTGGAGGTGACGTAGGTGCGCTCGCTGCCGCGCGGCGCGTAGCGGCCGGTGCGGAAGAACTCGTCCAGCACGTCGTTTTCGTTGGTGGCGACGATCAGCCGCTCCACCGGCAAGCCCATCTGCCGCGCCACATGGCCGGCGCAGACATTGCCGAAGTTGCCGGACGGCACGCAGAAGCTGACTTGCTCGTCGTTGCTCGCGGTCGCGCGGAAGTAGCCGTGGAAGTAGTAAACCACCTGAGCGACGACCCGAGCCCAGTTGATCGAGTTGACGGTGCCGATCTTGCGGCGCGCCTTGAAGGCGTGGTCGTTCTGCACCGCCTTCACGATGTCCTGGCAGTCGTCGAACATGCCCTGGATGGCGATGTTGTGGATGTTTTCGTCCTGCAGGCTGTACATCTGCGCGCGCTGGAAGGCGCTCATCTTGCCGTCCGGGCTCAGCATGAACACATTGATGCCGCGCTTGCCGCGCATCGCGTATTCGGCGGCCGAGCCGGTATCGCCGGAGGTGGCGCCCAGGATGTTAAGCGTCTCGCCGCGCTTATCCAGCACATACTCGAACAGTTGGCCGAGGAACTGCATCGCCATGTCCTTGAAGGCCAGGGTCGGGCCGTTGGACAGCCCCAGGATGGCCAGGCCGTCATGCAGGCGCTTGAGCGGCGCGATGGCCTCGCTGCCGAACACTTCGACGCGATAGGCGCGCGAGACGACGCCCTTCAGGTCGTCCGCCGGAATGTCGTCGGCGAACAGGCGGATGATCTCGAACGCCAGTTCGGCGTAGCCCAGGCCGCGCCAGGCATCCAGCGTGGCGCGGTCGATCCGGGGATAGCGCTCCGGCAGCAGCAGGCCGCCGTCCGGCGCCAGGCCCATCAGCACGGTTTCACAGAAGGGCAGCGGCGCCATGCCGCCGCGGGTACTGATATATCGCATCAACGTTGTTCCAGGTATTGGCCGCAGGCGGCGGAGGCTTCCTTCAACCTTTGCTTGCCGCGCGGATCGTCCTTCTTGATCTGGCCGGTGACCACGCCCATCACCTCTTCCGAGGTGAAGGTGCTGGCCAGCTTCTCGCTGGCGCACTGGCAGTAGCGCTGGACCTGTTCGTTGCCGGGCAGGCCGACGCCGTCGGAAGCCGGCGTGCGCTTGACGCATCCGCGCATCAAGAAGCCCTGCAGCAACTGATGCTGGCCGGGGCTGAGCGGCGTCGCCGCGGCGCCGCCGCTCAGCAGGGCGGCGCAGAGGCCGGCTTTCCAGATCCTAGTCATTCAACTCTTCCATGCGCAGACGCACCACTTTGCCGTCCACGCTGTCCAGCGCCTCGATGCCGGCGATGGCGCGTTCGATCGCCTTCTCCTGCACGCGGTGGGTCAAAATCACCACTTCGGCGGTGCCGTCGGATATCGATCCCTTCTGGATCAGCGCTTCGATCGAGATGCCGTTTTCCGCCAGCAGGCGGGTGATGTTGGCCAGCACGCCGGCGCGATCGATCGCCCCGATCCGCAAGTAGTAGGAACTGGTCACCTCGGCGATCGGCAGGATGGGCAGATCCTGCAGCTGGTCCGGCTGGAAAGCGAGATGCGGCACGCGGTGTTCCGGGTCTGAAGTCAGCAGGCGGGTGACGTCGACGATGTCGGCCACCACCGCGGACGCGGTCGGCAGCGCGCCGGCGCCGGCGCCGTAGTACAGCGTCGGGCCCAGCGCGTCGCCCTTGACCAGCACCGCGTTCATCACGCCGTTGACATTGGCGATCAGCCGGCCTTCCGGGATCAGCGTCGGGTGCACGCGCAGCTCCACGCCCTTGTCGGTGCGGCGGGTGAGGCCCAGCAGCTTGACGCGGTAGCCCAGCTCCTCGGCGTAGCGGATGTCGCGGCCGTCCAGCTTGCTGATGCCTTCCAGATAGCACTGGTCGAACTGCATCGGGATGCCGAAGGCCAGCGCCGCCATGATGGTCAGCTTGTGGCCGGCGTCGTGGCCTTCGATGTCGAAGGTGGGGTCCGCCTCGGCGTAGCCCAGCTGCTGCGCCTGGGCCAGCACCTCGGCGAAGCTGGCGCCCTTGTCGCGCATTTCGGTCAGGATGAAGTTGGAGGTGCCGTTGATGATGCCGGCGATCCATTCGATGCGGTTGGCCGCCAGGCCTTCGCGCAGGGTCTTGATGATGGGGATGCCGCCGGCCACCGCCGCTTCGAACGCCACCATCACGCCTTTTTCCTGCGCGCGGGCGAAGATCTCGGTGCCGTGCAGCGCCAGCAGCTTCTTGTTGGCGGTGACCAGGTGCTTGCCGTTTGCGATCGCCTTCAGCACCAGCTCCTTGGCGATGGCGTCGCCGCCGATCAGCTCGACCACGATGTCCACTTCTGGGTTGTCGACGACCTGATGCACGTCGTCCACCACGGACACCTCAGGCCCCAGCGCGGCGCGCGCCTTAGCCGCGTCGCGGCTGGCGGCCACCAACAGGCGGATCTCGCGGCCGGCGCGGCGGGTGATTTCGCCGGCGTTCCGTTTCAGCACGGTGGCGGTGCCGCCGCCTACGGTGCCCACGCCCAGCAGGCCGATATTGATCGGTTTCATGCACATCTCCATTCAGTCCCTGGTTTTATTCCGGCCGAAGGCCGTCTGGACAGGCACGTCCTGTCCGGGCGGTCCTCGGGCGGCGAAGGAGAATCCGCCGCCCCAGGTCAAACGCTTACTCGGCGGCGCCGTGACGCTTGCGGTAGCTTTCCAGGAAGCGCGCGATGCGGCCGATAGCCTCGATCAGATCGTCCGAGTTGGGAAGGAATACCACGCGGAAGTGATCGGGCGCAATCCAGTTGAAGCCGGTTCCCTGCACCAGCAATACCTTCTCCTGCTGCAGCAGCTCCAGAATGAACTGCTGGTCGTCGGCGATCGGGTACACCTTGGGATCGAGCTTCGGGAACAGGTACAGCGCGCCCTGCGGCTTGGCGCAGGATACGCCCGGGATGTCGGTCAGCAGCTTGTGGGCCAGATCGCGTTGGCGAGCCAGGCGGCCGCCCGGCGCCACCAGGTCGTCGATGCTCTGGTAGCCGCCCAGCGCGGTCTGGATCGCGTGCTGCGACGGCACGTTGGCGCACAGCCGCATCGAGGCCAGCATGTTCAGGCCCTCGATGTAATCCTTGGCGTGCTTCTTCTCGCCGGACAGGATCAACCAGCCGGCGCGGTAGCCGCAGGCGCGGTAGTTCTTCGACAGGCCGTTGAAGGTCACCACGAACAGGTCCGGCGCCAGGGACGCGATCGAGGTGTGCTTGACCTCGTCGTACAGCACCTTGTCGTAAATCTCGTCGGCGTAGATGATCAGCTGATGCTGGCGCGCCACTTCGACGATCTGCTGCAGCAGCGCCGGCGGATACACCGCGCCGGTCGGATTGTTGGGGTTGATGATGACGATGGCGCGGGTGGACGGCGTGATCTTGGCGCGGATGTCGTCGATGCTGGGGAACCAGCCCTGCTCCTCGTCGCAGACATAGTGCACCGCGCGGCCGCCGGCCAGGCTCACCGCGGCGGTCCACAGCGGATAGTCCGGCGCCGGCACCAGCACTTCGTCGCCATTGTCCAGCAGCGCCTGCATCGCCATCACGATCAGCTCGGACACGCCGTTGCCGACGATGATGTCGTCCATCGCCACATTCGGCAGATGCTTCTGCTGCGCGTAATGCATGATGGCCTTGCGCGCGGCGAACAGGCCTTTGGAATCGGAATAGCCGGATGCCGCCGGCAAATTGGCGATCACGTCCTCGATCAACTCATCAGGGGCGAAGAAGCCGAACGGCGCCGGATTGCCGATATTGAGCTTGATGATGCGATGGCCTTCGTCTTCCATCTTCTTGGCGTGCTCCAGCACCGGGCCGCGGATGTCGTAACAGACGTTGGAGAGTTTCTGCGATTTATGGACTGGCTGCATGGCGGCGGCGGCTTCCGTTTCAGGCCGCCCGCCGGACGGAACGGTCTTGCGCTGGCGGTGTGGTTGTTTCATGTGATCTCTTGTCTTGGTCCTGCCGGCTGGAAACCACGCTTCGCGCGTAGTCGCGCCGGCCCCGGGTCTGGGTATAATCCTATCCCAATCTTTGGTGCGCTGCACAGCGCCGCCGCGCGGCCCGCTCGCCGCGCGCCCCACACACGCCAATGGAGCCATTCCGATGAAAATGCATCAGTCGCTGGGACAAGGCAAAAACCTGTTCACCGGCTACGGCGAAGGCCACGTGCTGATCAACGCCGAGCGCCGCGACGGCAACCTGATCGTCAGCGCAGACGAGGTGGCGGTCTGGTCCGCGCCTGACTTCGCCAGCCTCGCCGCCGAGCACTTCGAGGCGCTGCTGGCCTACCGGCCGGAAGTGGTGCTGTTCGGCTCAGGCGCCAGCCAGCGCTTCGTCCATCCCCGGCTGTACGCGGCGCTGACCCAGGCCGGCATCGGCGTCGAATGCATGGACACCCAGGCTGTCTGCCGCACCTTCAACATCCTGCTGGCCGAAGACCGCCGCGTGCTCGCCGCGCTGCTGGCGATTTAAACGCCTTTCTCAGCGGCCCGCCGCTCGGGCTCTCGATGGTAAATCCACACCACCGCGGCCGAACCCAGCGACACCAGCGCCAGCAAGGCGAACAGCGCCGACTGGCCCCAGTTCAATCCGATCAGCGCGCCGCCCAGCCACGGCCCCAACACTGAACCTATCCTCCCCATGCCCAGGCTCCAGCCCACCCCGGTGGCACGCAGGCTGGTGGGATAGGCGCCGGCCGCCAGCGCGTTGACCGCCGGCTGGCCCCCGATGATGAAGAAACCGACGCAGAACAACAGCGCGTACAGCCACAAGGCCTGTCCCTCCACCTGCCCCAGCAGCCACAGTCCCAGAGCCGCCAACAGAAAGCAAGGCGGCAACGCGCGGCGGAACCCGCCGCGGTCTATCCACCACCCCAGCAGCAGCGTGCCAGCCACCCCGCCCAGCTGCAGCATGCTGCCCGCCAGCAGCGCGTCGCGCATTTCCAGCCCCTGCGCGCGCAACAGCGACGGCATCCAGTTGGACAGGAAATACAACACGATCAGATTGAAGAAGCTCAGCAGCCACAACAGCAGCGTGCGCCGCGCCAGCCCGTCGGCGAACAATGCCGCCACCGATCCCGCGCGGGACGGCGCCTCCGCCAGCCACGGCCGGCAATCGGCCGGCAGGCCCGGCTCCATCCGCCGCAGCCAGAACAATGCCTGAAGCGCGCGGCCGCGCAGCAGCAGAAAGCGCGCCGATTCCGGCAGGCCGCGCAGCATCGGCAGCCACAGCAGCAGTGGGGCGACGCCGCCGAACACGAACACCGCGCGCCAGCCATGCGCCGGAATCAGCCACGCCGCCAACAGGCCGCCCAGCAGCGCGCCGGCGGTGAAGCCGCAGGAAATGATCATCATCAGACTGGCGCGCCGCCGCGCCGGACTGTACTCGCCGGCCAGCGCCATCGCGTTGGGCATGATGCCGCCCAAGCCCAGACCGGTGAGAAAGCGCAGAGCGATCAACTGCGGCAGCGTCTGAATCGCCGCCGTCGCCAGCATGCCCGAGGCGAACATCAAGGTGCAGGCCAGCAGCACCGGCCGACGGCCGACCCGGTCGGACAAGGCGCCGAACAGCAGCGCGCCCAGCAGCAGGCCGAACAGCCCAGCGGCGAACACCGGCCCCAGCGCTGATTTGGCGATGCCCCAATCCTCCAGCAAGGCCGGCGCGACATAGCCCATCGCCTGCACATCGAAGCCGTCCAGAATCATGCACAGCCCGCACAACGCCAACAGCCGGTACTGAAACCCGCCCAACGGACGCTCATCCAACCACTTGCCCAACTCCATCCCCGCTCCTTCGATATGCAAATGTCAAAACAGCATCGAAGAAAGGCGGGAACGGGTCAAGCTGCGGCGCAGCACACATTCAAGCGAGTGATATCCATGCAGCGAATGACAAAACAACAGCCTCGCCATGGCAAATCATCAGATGCATCCGCTGCGCGGATAATATTTTAGGTGGCGGTTCCGCCCGCCAAACCGGCCAGGGGCTGTGCGGCCAGCCCCTTGGCAATCCCAGGCCGCCCCCGCAGCCCGCGAAATCCCGGTAAAAAAGCGGCTGGCCAGGTTTTAAGCCGCCGATTTGTTCGACGCCGCGCGACGTTAGCGCGCTGCTAGTTTCGGCGGCTCCTGGCCAGCCGCTTTTTTACCGGCGCATGCTGAAGGGTAAATATGGTCGCCCTGCCAACCATTCGCCCAAACGGTAAAGCCAACAACCTGCCACATGGCCAAACAAAATGCCGCTCACTTTCAGCAAGTGAACGGCATTCCCTAAAACATTCCTACATCGGGCCTAAACAGCCCGTGCCGCCCTCAGTGCAGCTTCAACGCCGGCCGCGCCGCGCGCCGCAGCTTGTCGCCGATGAACAGCAATACCGCCAGCACCCAGCCGTGCACCGCCGCCTGGTGCATCCGGTACAGCGAGGCGTAGATCAGCTTCGCGCCGCGGCCTTCCACGTGGTAGTCGCGCTTGGGGCCCACCAGCGCCGCCAGGCTGCCCACCGCGGTGTGCTTGCCTAGCGACACCATCATGCCCTGCGGCTTGAAGACGAATGGCCGCGCCGGCTTGTCGTCCAGCCTGCGCGCCAGCTCGTCCGCCAAGTAGCGCGCCTGTTGATGCGCCACCTGGGCGGTCGCGGCCAGCATGCGGCCGCTGTCTCCGTCCGGCGCGGCGGCGCAGTCGCCCATCGCGTAGACGCAGTCGCCACCAGCGCAATGCAGCCGGGTATCCACCACCAGCTGGTTGACGCGATTGGTTTCCAGCCCGTCCAAGCCACCCAGCCAGCCCGGCGCCTTCACCCCGGCCGCCCATACGGTGATGTCGGCCTCCACCTTGCGGCCATCCTTCAGCGTCACGCCGTCCGCCGCCACTTCCGCCACCAGGCTCTTGGTCAGCACCTGGATGCGCTTGGCCTCCAGCTGTTCCTCGGCATAAGCCGACAAGGACGGCGGCGCGGCGGCCAGGATGCGCTCAGCCCCCTCGATCACGCTGATCCGCACCCGCTCCGGCTGCAGACGCGCGCCGTAGTGATGCAGCTCGCACATGGTGTGGTTCAGCTCCGCCGCCAATTCCACGCCGGTGGCGCCGCCGCCGACGATGGCGATGGACAGCGCCCGCGCCGGTTCCTCGCCGCTGCTGGCGCGGAAGGCCTGCTCCAGCACGCGGTGGCGCAGCTTTTCGGCGTCGTTGGGCGTATTCAGGAACATCGCGTGCTCGGCCACCCCCGGGGTGCCGAAGTCATTGGCCTCCGCGCCGACGGCCAGCACCAGCCAGTCGTAGCTGATCTCGCGCTCCGGGCTCAGCGGCAGGCCATCGCGCCCCTTGATGGCGGACAGGCGGATGGTACGGCGCTTCTGATCCAGGCCCTGCATGTAGCCGAACTCGAAATCGTAGCCGTTGCGGTAGCCATGGGCGAAATAGTTGACCTCGTCCTCGCCGGTGTTCAGCGCGCCGGTGGCCACCTCATGCAGCAGCGGTTTCCAGATATGGGTAGGCGAGCCGTCCACCAGCACGACCTGCGCGCGATGGCGCGCGCCCAGCGTCCGGCCCAGGCGGGTCGCCAACTCCAGCCCCCCGGCTCCGCCCCCGACAATCACGATCCGCGGCACCGCCGCGTTGCGGCTTAACATAAGCTGCTCCTTATTAGTGGTATTTTTCGCCAAGGGTATCGCATTTTCCGCCGCCGCTGCGCCTCTGCTGGAAAATTAGCACCATGCCATGGAAAATCCATGCCAATCGCCTGATTCCACGCGCATTTCCGCTTATCCGCCCATACGGCGGCCGTAGAAAAAATGCCGTCCGTCTTCGCAGACGAACGGCATGTCCCCGGCGGCGCGCCGGCAGCTACCACAGCACTTTCGCCAGCAGCGCCGCCAGCAGAATGGCGATCAGCATCAGCAGGAAATTTTGCCGCTTCTGCTCCCGCATCAGCTGGATATACCCCTCGACCAGGAGATCGGTCTTGGCCGAGCCCAGCGCCTCGTTCAGCTTGCGCGGCAGGGTCGGCAGCGTGGTCGCCCATTGCGGCGCTTCGCGCTTCAGCGTGCGCAGCAGGCCGCGCCAGCCGATCTGCTCGTTCATCCACTTGGTCAGGAAGGGCTTGGCGGTGTCCCACAGGTCCAGCTCCGGGTCCAGCTGCCGGCCCAGGCCTTCGATATTCAGCAGGGTCTTCTGCAACAGCACCAGCTGCGGCTGGATTTCCACATTGAAGCGGCGGCTGGTTTCGAACAGGCGCAGCAGCACCATGCCGAACGAGATCTCGCTCAGCGGCCTCTCGAAGATGGGTTCGCACACGGTGCGCACCGCGGCTTCCAGCTCCTCGGCGCGCGTATCCCTCGGCACCCAGCCGGACTCGATGTGGGCGGTGGCCACGCGGTGATAGTCGCGATTGAAGAAGGCCAGGAAATTGACGGCCAGGTAGTGCTTGTCGGTCTCGGTCAGGCTGCCGACGATGCCGAAGTCCAGCGCGATGTAGCGGCCGTCGGCGGCGACGAAGATGTTGCCCGGATGCATGTCGGCATGGAAGAAGCCATGGCGGAACACCTGGGTGAAGAATATCTCCACGCCGAAGCGGCTGAGCTTCTTCAAATCCACGCCCGCTTCGCGCAACCTGTCCACCTGCCCCACCGGAATGCCATGCATCCACTCCAGCGTCAGCACCTCGCGGCTGGAATAGTCGTAGAACACCTCGGGCACGATCAACATGTCCGAGCCCTTGAAGTTGCGGCGCAGCTGCGAGGCGTTGGCCGCTTCGTGCATCATGTCCAGCTCGTCGTGCAGGTATTTGTCGAACTCGGCCACCACCTCGCGCGGCTTCAGCCGCTTGCCGTCGGCGAACAGCTTTTCCACCCAGCCGGCCAACGTCCGCATCAGGGACAGGTCCTGCTCGATCACCGGCAGGATGCCGGGCCGCAGCACCTTGACCGCCACCTCGCGGCCGCGGCTGCCGTCCGCCTGGCGCAGCCAGGCCTTGTGCACCTGGGCGACCGAGGCGCTGGCCACTGGCTTGGGATCGAAATCGACGAACAGCGCCTCCACCTTGCGGCCCAGGCTGCGCTCCACCGTCTCGCGGGCGAGCTCGCCGTCGAACGGCGGCACCCGGTCCTGCAACCGCGCCAGCTCGTCGGCGTATTCCGGCGGCAACAGGTCGCGGCGGGTGGACAGCACTTGGCCGAACTTGACGAAGATGGGGCCCAGGCTTTCCAGCGCCAGCCTCACCCGCTGCGGCAGCGGCGCCGAGGTGTCGCGGCGGACCGGACACAAGCCGAACAGCCGGTGCAGGAAGGCAAGCTTGGAATGGCCCTCGAGGAAATCGTCCAGGCCGTAACGGTACAGGGTGGCTACAATCTTCAGCGAACGCGATATCGACATAAGTCCGTCAGGTCTGCAAATTCTGTTTATTGTTGAGCGCGGCTTCCAGCCGCTCCAGCCGCTTGTCCAGCCGGCCGGCGTCGTCGCGCAGGTGGTCCACCTCGGTCACGAAGCGCTGCACCAGGTGCCGGCTGGCCAGCAGCGGCGCTTCCTCGCGCAGGTGTTCGATCCAGCCGTCGGCCAGGCGGAAAGCCAATTGGCCTTTGAAGCCGAACAAGCCGCGCGCCAGGCTCTCCATCCGCTGCGCCGCCACGTCGCCGAACACCCGCGACAAATCCTCGCTGGCGTGCCAATGCAGCTGGCCGATGATGCGCCCCACCGCCGTCGCCAGCTCGGCGTCGCCCTCCAGCGCGATGTCGGACAACTGCGGCGCCTGGCCGGTCAGATGCGACAGCACCGCGCCATGGCGCAGCTTCAGCCTGGCCTCGGGCTCGCCGTCGCAATCGGCCAGCCAGCCCTCTTCCGTGATCACGCCAGCCACGTGCAAGGGCGGCAAGGCGATGGCCACCCGGCGGCCGACATGGATCGCCAGCTCGGCGCGCCGCGCCGGATGCTGGTTCAGCAGATGGTTGAAGGCTGCGATCTGGATAGCCATGGCGCGCTCCCGCGGTGAATCAGAATTTGACGCCCTTGTGCAGCGCAACAACGCCGCCGGTCAGATTATGGTAGTCCACCTTGCCGAAGCCCGCGTCCAGCATCATCTGCTTCAGCGTCTCCTGATCCGGATGCATGCGGATGGATTCGGCCAGATACTGGTAGCTGTCGGCGTCGTTCGCCACCAGCTTGCCCATGACCGGCAGCGCCTTGAAGGAATAGAAATCGTAGAGCGGCGACAGCGGCTTCCACACCTTGGAGAACTCCAGCACGAACAGCTTGCCGCCCGGCTTCAGCACCCGGCACATCTCTTTCAGCGCCGCGTCCTTGTGCGTCATGTTGCGCAGGCCGAAGGCCACCGACACCGCGTCGAAATAATTGTCCGGGAACGGCAGTTTCTCGGCGTCGGCCAGCGACACCGGCAGGATCACGCCCTCGTCCAGCAGGCGGTCGCGGCCCACGGTCAACATGGAGCTGTTGATGTCGGTCAGCCAGACTTCGCCGCTCTTGCCCACGCGCTTGGCCCAGCCGCGCGACAGGTCGCCGGTGCCGCCGGCGATGTCCAGCACCTTGTCGCCGGCGCGCACGCCGGAGGTGGTCAGCGTGAAATGCTTCCACACCCGGTGCAGGCCGCCGGACATCAGGTCATTCATCACATCGTACTTGCCGGCGACCGAGTGGAAGACCTCGGCCACCTTGCCGGCCTTCTCGCTCTCCGCCACGGTCTTGTAACCGAAATGCGTGCTCTTTTCCATGCTCACTCCCTGCTCGCGCCGGCGGCGGCGAGTTTGTCCAGATATTGCTGCCAGTACTGGTCGCGCTTGGCGCCCAGCTCGTATAGATAGGTCCAGCTGTAAAGCCCGCTGTCATGGCCGTCGTCGAAGGTGATCTTCAAGGCGTAATGGCCCATGGGCTCCAGCGCGACGATGCCGACGTGCTTCTTGCCGGTCTGCAGCTTCTCCTGGCCGACGCCGTGGCCGCGCACCTCGGCCGACGGCGAATGCACGCGCAGGTATTCGCACGGCAGCTCGAAGCGGGCGCCGTCGTCGAAGGCGATTTCCAGCACCTTGGATAGCTGGTGCAGCTGGATTTCCACCGGCTGGGCGGCGTTGGGGGCAAGTCCGGACATGGTCAGCATCCCTGTCGATTCAGTTTCAGGCCTTCTTCTCCAGCAACATGGCGTCGCCATAGCTGAAGAAACGGTATTCCTTTGCCACCGCGTGCCGGTAGGCGTTGCGGATTTCCTCGTAGCCGGCGAAGGCCGACACCAGCATCAGCAGCGTCGATTTCGGCAGGTGGAAATTGGTCAGCAGGCGGTCCACCACGCGGAAGCGGTAGCCTGGCGTGATGAAGATGTCGGTCTCGCCGCGGCCGACGGTCAATTCGCCGCTGCGGGCGGCGGATTCCAGCGCACGCACGCTGGTGGTGCCGACAGCCACCACGCGGCCGCCGCGGGCGCGGGCGGCGGCGATGGCGTCCACCGTGGCCTGCGGCATGTCGTAGATCTCGCTGTGCATCTTGTGCTCGGCCACATTGTCCACCTTCACCGGCTGGAAGGTGCCGGCGCCGACGTGCAGCGTGACGAAGGCGGTTTCCACGCCCTGGGCCTTGAGACCGGCCAGCATTGCATCTGTGAAGTGCAGGCCGGCGGTCGGCGCCGCCACCGCGCCCTGCTCGCGGGCGTAGACGGTCTGGTAGCGCTCGTCGTCGTCGTGCTCGGCGCTGCGCTCGATGTACGGCGGCAGCGGCAGCCGGCCGGACGCCTCCAGGATGTCGTAGACGTTTTCCTCGGCCAGGAAGCGCAGCTTGAACAGCGAGTCCTGCCGCTCCACCATTTCCGCCTCCCAGCGGCCGGCGAAAATCAGCCGGCTGCCCGGCTTGGGCGATTTGGAAGCGCGGACGTGGGCCAACGCGGTGTGGTCGTCCAGCACGCGCTCGATCAAGGCCTCCACCTTGCCGCCGCTGGCTTTTTCGCCAAACAGCCGGGCGCGGATCACGCGGGTGTCGTTGAACACCAGCAAGTCGCCGGCTTGCAGCCGCGAGGGCAGATCGGCGAAACTCAGGTCGGACAGGGTCATGCCGTCCACGTGCAACAGGCGGCTGGCGCCGCGCTCGGCCGGCGGGTGCTGGGCGATCAGCGCCTCGGGCAAGTGATAGTCGAAATCAGAAAGCTGCATTGCGGAAATCATCGTTCGGAATCGGCGAATTATACCCGCGCCCACTCGCCGGGCACAGTGCCGCGCGTCGGCGATCTTGCCGAAGACGGATTTTCACGACAACATGCAAATAACATGCCCATGATAGAAAAGCATAGGAAAATCTAGGCCCTTCACTCTAAATCTCGTCGCCAAATGCCCACTCCACCGACCAAACAAGCGTTTTAAATTCTGCAATTACTGGACATTTTGCGGCGAATTGCGGCAAACTCGCGGCCAAGATGAAAAACAGGAGCCTGGCCTTGAGCCAATCCATCCTCGTGCTGCACGGCCCCAACCTCAATCTTCTTGGGGTGCGGGAACCTCAACACTACGGCCTGGACACCCTAGACGACATCAATCGGCGACTGGCCCAGCAGGCCAAGACGGCCGGATTTTCCCTGTCCGCCCTGCAAAGCAACGTCGAACACATACTGATAGAACGCATACACCAATGCCTGGATGACGGCACCGCCTTCATTCTGATCAATCCGGCGGCGTTCACCCACACCAGCGTCGCCCTCCGCGACGCGCTGGCCGCGGTGAAGGTTCCGTTCATTGAAGTACATCTATCCAACGTCCACGCCCGCGAACCGTTCCGCCAGCATTCGTATTTCTCCGATCTGGCGCTCGGCGTGATCTGCGGCCTGGGCGCCCATGGCTACGAACTGGCGCTGGCGCACGCGGTACGGCACTTGTCGTCCGCGCGCGCCTGACCGCCGTTACAGAACATCCAATCGAAGGATCGACAATGGACCTGCGTAAACTGAAAAAACTGATCGACCTGGTCGAAGAGTCCGGCATCGCCGAACTGGAAGTGACCGAAGGCGAGGAAAAAGTCCGCATCACCCGCGTCTCCTCTGTACCTCAGCAAGCCTTCGCCCAGCCGGCGCAAATGTACGCCGCCCCGGCCGCGGTCGCCGCCGCTCCCGCGGCAGCCGCCGCCCCTGCGGCAGCCCCGGCCGCCGATACCCAGAACGCGATGAAGTCGCCGATGGTCGGCACCTTCTACCGCTCGCCGAGCCCGGGCGCCAAGTCCTTCATCGAAGTGGGCCAGAGCGTCAACGCCGGCGACACGCTGTGCATCATCGAAGCGATGAAGCTGATGAACGAGATCGAAGCCGACCGCTCCGGCGTGGTCAAGGCCATCCTGGTGGAAGACGGCCAGCCGGTGGAATACGGCGAACCGCTGTTCGTCATCGAGTAAGCGCTCGGACGACATCGCGAGATTCAGGGCACGGCCAAGGTCTGTGCCCTTGTCGTTTGACGTGACAGCAAGGGTTTCGGCACGGCCACACGCCAGGACCGGACCCGCCCGCGGAGAGATTCCATGTTCGAAAAAATTCTGATCGCCAACCGTGGTGAAATCGCGCTGCGCATCCAGCGCGCCTGCCGTGAAATGGGCATCAAAACCGTGGTCGTGCACTCCGAGGCCGACCGCGAAGCCAAATACGTGAAGCTGGCCGACGAATCGGTCTGCATCGGTCCCGCGCCGTCGGCCAAGAGCTACCTCAACGTGCCGGCGCTGATCGCCGCCGCCGAGGTCACCGACGCCCAGGCCATCCACCCCGGCTACGGCTTCCTGTCGGAAAACGCCGACTTCGCCGAGCGCGTCGAGCAGTCCGGCTTCGTCTTCATCGGCCCCCGCCCGGACACCATCCGCACGATGGGAGACAAGGTGTCGGCCAAGCACGCCATGATCGAAGCCGGCGTGCCCTGCGTGCCCGGCTCCGACGGCGCGTTGCCGGACGATCCGGCGGAAATCGTCAAGATCGCCAAGAAGATCGGCTTCCCGGTCATCATCAAGGCGGCCGGCGGCGGCGGCGGGCGCGGCATGCGAGTGGTGCATACCGAAGGCGCGCTCATCAATTCGGTGCAGATGACCCGCACCGAGGCCGGCGCGGCGTTCGGCAATCCCACCGTCTACATGGAAAAATTCCTGGAGCTGCCGCGCCACATCGAAATCCAGATTCTGGCCGACGAGTACGGCAACGCCATCTATCTGGGCGAGCGCGACTGCTCGATGCAGCGCCGCCACCAGAAAATCATCGAGGAGGCGCCGGCGCCGGGCATCACCGACAAGCAACGCCAGAAGATAGGCGAGGCCTGCGCCGAAGCCTGCCGCCGCATCGGCTACCGCGGCGCCGGCACCTTCGAATTCCTCTACGAAAACGGCGAGTTCTACTTCATCGAGATGAACACCCGCGTGCAGGTGGAGCACCCGGTGACGGAAATGATCACCGGCATCGACATCGTGCAGGAGCAGATCCGCATCGCCGCCGGCGAGAAACTGCGCTATAAGCAAAAAGACATCGTGCTCGCCGGCCACGCGATGGAATGCCGCATCAATGCCGAGGACCCGTTCACCTTCGTGCCGTCCCCGGGCAAGATCGAGAGCTACCACCCGGCTGGCGGTCCCGGCATCCGCATCGACTCGCACATTTACCAAGGCTATACCGTGCCCTCGCACTACGACTCGATGGTAGGCAAGCTGATCGCCTACGGCGACACCCGCGAGCAGGCGATGGCGCGCATGCGCGTGGCGCTGTCGGAAATGGCGATCTCCGGCATCAAGACCAATATTCCGCTGCACCAGGAGCTGTTCCTGGACGCGGCCTTCCAGCGCGGCGGCACCAGCATCCACTATCTGGAGCACCGCCTGTCCGAGAAGAAAAAGGGGGAGCACTGATGGCCTGGTTGCAAGCCACCATTGATTCCGACTCCGCCGTCGCCGAACGGCTGGCCGACGCCCTGATGGACGCCGGCGCGCTGTCCACCGCGATTGAGGACGCCTGGGCCGGCACCGACAAGGAACAACCGATCTTCGGCGAGCCCGGCGAACCGGTAGACCAGCTGTGGAGCCAGAGCCGCATCATCACCCTGTTCGACGAGAGCGCCGATCCGGCGCTGTTGATCGCCGCCGCCGCCAACGCCTGCCAGCTGGCGATGCCCACCTACAGCGTCGAGCGCGTCGAAGAGCAAGACTGGGTGCGGCTGACGCAATCGCAGTTCGAACCCATCCGCATCTCCGACCGGCTGTGGATCACCCCCACCTGGCACGAAGCGCCGGCGCCGGACGCAGTCAACCTGCAGCTGGACCCCGGCCTCGCCTTCGGCACCGGCAGCCACCCCACCACGCGGCTGTGCCTGCAGTGGCTGGACAAGCAGCTGCGCGGAGATGAAAGCGTGCTCGACTACGGCTGCGGCTCCGGCATTCTGGCCATCGCCGCGCTGAAGCTGGGCGCGGCCTCCGCCGTGGGCATCGACATCGACCCGCAAGCCGTGCGCGCGAGCAAGGACAATGCCGAGCAAAACGGCGTGCAGGCCGATTTCTTCCTGCCGGACGCCAATCCGACCGCCCAATACGACGTGGTGCTGGCCAATATCCTGGCCAATCCGCTGCGCATGCTGGGCGACCTGCTGGCAAGCCATGTGAAAAGCGGTGGTAGAATCGTCCTCTCCGGCATCCTCGCCGAACAGGCCGACGAATTGTCCGCCATTTACAGCCAGTGGTTCGAAATGGACCCGCCGGTGTTCGACGAAGGATGGACTAGACTGACAGGAACCCGACGCGCCGCCGTATGACATACACGACACAGTGCCCCAACTGCCAGACCCGCTTCAAGGTCAATGACAGCCAGTTAGCAGCCGCCGATGGACTGGTGCGCTGCGGGCGCTGTTCTCACGTATTCAAGGCGCCCGATCATTTCGTCGTCGTCCGTTCGGAACCCGCTCCCGCGCCGGCGCCCGTCTTCGAAGCGCCGCCCTCCTCGCGCGATCCGGTCGACGATTTCGAATTGGAAGTGCCGGATTTCGATCCGCAGGCCCAGCCGGACGACGTTCAGATCCTGCCGGAGCCGGCCATCGAGCCGCCCCTTTCGACCGCCCCCCGCGACATCGCGCCCGAACCGCTGCAGCAGGACGTGGAGGCTTTCCAGCGCGCGCTGTCCGAGGCGATGCAGAACCGCCACGTTTCCACGCCGATAGGCAACCCGTTCGACGAACCGCCTCCGGCCGCCGCGCCTGCGCCCGAACCGGAAGTCTTCGGCAGCCGCAGGCGGGCCGACGCCCCGGCCCAGGAGCCGCCAGCCCGCCCGGAGCCCGAGCCGCTGTTCACCGACGCCGACGCCGAGGAAGAAGAAGAGGCCCGCAGCCACAAGCCAGCCGGCCCCTGGCTCAATGGCCTGTTGGCAACGCTGGCCGTGCTCGGCCTGCTGTTCCTGGCCGCGCAGCTGGTGTATATCAATCGAACCCGCATCGCGGCGGAAGTGCCGGAATCCAGGCCGGCGCTGGAGAATTTGTGCGCGGCGCTCGGCTGCGAAGTGCCCTGGCCCACCGACATCGCGCGCATCCGCACCGAGTGGTCGGAGCTGGCCTTCGTGCCCGACTACCCCAACCTGATCCAGCTGTCGGCGACGCTGAAGAACCACGCTCAGTATCCTCAGGCCTATCCCATGCTGGAGGTCACGCTGAAGGACGGCGACGACCAAGTGCTGATCCGCAAGGTGTTCGCGCCCAAGGAATACCTGAAGCCGGATGACCTGAAGCTGGGACGCTTCAACGCCAATAGCGAGGTCAAGGTCACCATGCGGCTGGATGCCGGCAAGGTGCACGCGATGGGATACAGCCTGTACTGGTTCTATCCCTGATCCAAGCGCAAGGGCGGCATGGCCGCCCTTTTTCGCGCCAGCGTCCACCCTCGCCGCCTACTCCTCCTCCGGCCGGAATTCAAACGCCTGGCTCAACGCCGCTCCCGGAACACAACGATATTCGCGCAGCGCCTTCGCGATCTCCGCCCTGAATCCGCTGCGGTACTGCGGCGGAATCGACGCGCTGAATGCCGCGCCGCCGATCCCGGCCACCTTGCCGTCCGCCGAAACCTTGAACGTCACAGTCACCACTCCGGCCACGCCATCCCGCAGCGCCGCCAGCGGATAGTCCGGCGCCTGTTGCCGCTCGCACCCCGCCGCCCCCGCAGCCATCGCCGCGGCCATGGCCAGCAAGCCGGCCGCCATCATGCTTGTCCGCATGTCCTTCTCCTTCCCGATACCCGGCGCTGAACCCGCGCCGGCTTCTGTTATAGGACTGAAGAAGAAAATTCGTTCAAGTATATTTTGTCTATCTAATCAATTAACGAAGTCCCCTCCATGCGCCAGCCGAAAACCGCGATCAGACCCGGCCGGCGGCCTGCTTCGCGCCGGCGCCGAAAAACTCCGCCAGATAATCGACGAACACCCTCACCTTGCCCGGCACGTGGCGGCGCACCGGATACACCACCGACAAATCCAGGCAGTGCCAATGATAGCCGGGCAGCACCGGCACCAGCCTGCCGTCGGCCAACGCCTCCTCCAGCAAGAAACGCGGCTGCAGCACAATGCCCATGCCCTGGACCGCGGCATCGGTCAGCACATCGCCGTTATTGGCCTTGAGGCCGCCTTTCACTTTGATCCGGCCCTGCTCGCCGGACGGCGACTGATAATCCCAAACATTAGGCTGGGCGGTCAGCGCGTACAACAGGCACTGATGGTCGGCCAGATCGGCCGGCCCCGCCGGAATGCCGTGCCGAGCCAGATAATCGGGCGAAGCTGCCAGCAAGTCTTCCACCTGCTCCAGCTTGCGCGCCACCAGCGTCGAATCGCTTAGGTTGGACACCCTGAGCGCCAGGTCGAACCCTTCTTCCACCAAATCCACCCGCCTGTCGTTCAGATTCAGCTCCACCTCGATCTGCGGGTAGCGCTGGTGGAAGCCTCCGATGATGCGCCCCAGATAACGCATGCCGAACGACACCGGAGCCGATACCCGCAGCCTGCCCACCGGCTCGCTGGCGCCATGGGACAGCAGCGCGTCCAGTTCGTCCAGTTCGCCCAACAGGCTGCCGGCCTGGGCGAGATAGGTTTCCCCAGCCTCGGTCAACGACAGCTTGCGCGTGGTGCGATGCATCAACCTGACGCCCAGCCGGTTTTCCAGCGCCGCGACCAGCTTGGTCACCATCGCCCGCGACAGCTCCAGCCGCTCGGCGGCGGCGACGAAGCTGCCCAGCTCCGCTACGCAGACGAAGGCGCGTATCTCAGAAAATCTATCCATATTATTTCTTAATATTGAACAATAATTTTCAAAAAATCATATTTATTGAATATAAAGCCGATGGTCAAATAGCGCCATATTCATTTGACCCGGAGTCCCACCATGAACCGACTGCAAAACCCTTACCTGGCTTCCCTGGTCCTGCGCGTGGCGCTGGGCCTGATGTACCTGTCCCACGGCGCGCTGAAGCTGTTCGTCTTCGGCCCGGCCGGCACCGCTGGTTACTTCGCCAGCCTGGGCCTGCCCGGCTTCTTCGGCTACATCGCCATCGCGATCGAGATTGGCGGCGGCCTCTTGCTGCTGGCCGGCATCCAGGCGCGCTGGGTGGCGTTGCTGCTGATCCCGCAGCTTCTGGGCGCCATCGCGCTAGTGCATGCCGCCAATGGCTGGATGTTCGCCAACGCCGGCGGCGGCTGGGAATATCCCGCCTTCCTGATCGCCGCCTCGCTCGCATTGTTCCTGCAAGGCCAGCCCGAGCGCAAAGCGCGAGCCTGACCTTTCTCACCGCCAAAGCCCCGCCCCGCGGGGCTTTTTGTTTTGTCCGGCGCGCCTCTCCCTCGGCGCCAAGCAAAATTAGAGTCGCATTACAAAAATGCAACAACCCTGTTCCCACGCCTTTTCCAGACAAGTACACAATTATCAAGCGCTATTGCTTCTCGGTCCGCCAGGATGCTGCGCCGCAGCATGCAATCAAGACAATTCCGACTTGCACATTTTCTTGATTGCCATCAAGCTGCTGCGTAATTTGCGTGTAGTTTAACTACAAAATTGGCAAGATACGCATAAGACCAGTCGCCGACCCGACGAGACGGCGGCCTGTATATAATTGTCAAAACCCCGTCAGGGCAAGCCAACACAACAAAAGCACGCCGGGACCGACCCGCCGCGCGGACACCGGCAAGCAGCTTGATTGACGCTCGTAATAAAACGACTGGAATTATCCACGAATTGAGGAGTTTTTCATGGGCACCACCGCACCAAGACTTGACGTACTGGCCCCCCTCTCCGGGTGGCTGGTCCCCTTGGACAGCGTTCCGGACCCGGTGTTTGCCGGCAAGATGGTGGGCGACGGCGTTTCGCTCGACCCGACCTCCGGCAGCCTGCTGGCTCCGGTCAGCGGCGTGGTCAGCAATCTGCATTCCGCCCACCACGCGCTGACCATCACCACCCCGGAAGGCGTGGAAGTGATGGTGCACATCGGCATCGACACCGTGATGCTCAAGGGCCAGGGCTTCTTCCCGCTGGTGGAGCAAGGCCAGCAAGTCAGCGCCGGCCAGCCGGTGATCGACTTCGACCTCGACCAGGTCGCCCGCAGCGCCGCCAGCCTGCTGACCCAGATCATCGTCACCAACGGCGACGCCGTCGCCCACATGCAGCCGGCCCAAGGCATGGTCAATGCCGGCCGCGACGTGGTGCTGTCGCTGCAGCTGGCCAACGGCAAGGACGTGCCGCAAGCCCAGGCCGGCGAACCCCAGCTATCCTCCGATATCGCCATCGGCAATCCGGCCGGCCTGCACGCCCGTCCGGCCGCCGTATTCGCCAGCAAAGCCAAAACCTTCGCTTCCGACATCCAGCTGATCCTGGGCGACAAGGAAGCCAACGCCAAGTCGGTGGTCGCCATCATGGGCCTGGCCACCAAGCTGGGCGACGTGGTGCGCGTGCGCGCCGCCGGAACCGATGCCGCAGCCGCCGTCGCCGAACTGACCCAGCTGCTGCGCGACCGCTGCGGCGAAAAAGCCGACGAGGCTCCTATCGCCCCGTCCGCCGCCCCCCTCTCCGCCCAGCAGGAAGACAGCGACACCCAACTGGCCGGCGTGGGCGCGTCCCCCGGCATCGCCATCGGCCGCATCGTCCATCACCGGCTGCAAGAATTCGACGTGGCGGAACAAGGCAAGGGCGCCAATGTGGAGCAGCAGGCTTTCGCCCGCGCCACCGAGGAGGCCTCCGCCCAACTGGACCTGGTCAAGGCCCAGTTGACCGACCCGGCCAAGCAGGCCATCTTGTCCATGCATCAGGAACTGCTGCAGGATCCGGACCTGCTGGCGCAAACCTACGCCGGCCTGGCGGAAGGCAAGTCCGCCGCCTGGTCCTGGCGCGCCGCCTTCAGCGCCTATTCCGCGCGCCTGGAAGCGCAAGACAACCCGCTGCTGCGCGAACGCGCCAACGACATCCGCGACGTGGGCCGCCGCGTGCTGGCGCTGCTGGCCGGCGTCAAGCAGGCCGCGCTGGAACTGCCTGACGGCTCCATCCTGATCGCCGAGGACCTGGCCCCGTCCGACACCGCCTCGCTGGACCCGGCCAAGGTGCGCGGCTTCTGTACCCGCACCGGCGGCGCGACCAGCCACGTGGCCATCCTGGCCCGCTCGCTGGGCATCCCGGCCATCTGCGGCATTTCTCAATCCGCGCTGAAGCTGCCGGAAGGCCTCCAGGTCATCCTGAACGGCAACGAAGGCACGCTGGCCATCGCCCCGACCCCGGCGGACCTCGCCGCCGCCGAGCAGGACATCGCCCGCCTGGCCAAGCGCCGCGCCGCCGAGGCCAAGAGCTCGATGCTGCCGGCGCAAACCAGCGATGGCTCGCGCATCGACGTGGTGGCCAATATCCGCAACGCCGCCGACGCGCGCGAAGCGGTGGCCAAGGGCGCCGAAGGCGTGGGCCTGCTGCGTTCGGAATTCCTGTTCGACAACCGCGACACCGCGCCGACCGAAGAAGAGCAGGCCGCCGAGTACTGCGCGGTGGCCGACGCGCTGGGCAAGGACCGCCCGCTGGTGGTGCGCACGCTGGACGTGGGCGGCGACAAGCCGCTGTCCTACCTGCCGCTGCCGAAAGAAGACAATCCTTTCCTCGGCCTGCGCGGCATCCGCGTCAGCCTGGACCGCCCCGACCTGCTGCGCACCCAGCTGCGCGCCATTCTGCAGGCCGCGCCGCTGACCCAGCTGCACATCATGTTCCCGATGGTGGCCTCGCTGGAAGAACTGCGCGCCGCCAAGGCGGTGCTGGCCGAAGAGCAGGCCGCGCTGGGCGTGTCCGGGGTCAAGGTGGGCATCATGATCGAAGTGCCGTCCGCCGCCGTGCTGGCCGCGCGCTTCGCGCCGGAAGTGGACTTCTTCTCCATCGGCACCAACGACCTGACCCAGTACGTGCTGGCGATGGACCGCGGCCACCCGCAACTGGCCAAGCAGGCCGACGCGCTGCACCCCGGCGTGCTGGCGATGATCGCGCTGACCTGCGAGGGCGCGCGCGCGCACGGCAAGTGGGTGGGCGTCTGCGGCGGCCTGGCTTCCGACGAACGCGCCGCGCCTCTCTTGGTGGGCATGGGCGTGACCGAGCTGTCGGTCAGCACCCCTGCCGTCGCCTCGGTCAAGGCCACGCTGGCGCGCTGGAGCCTGGCCGATTGCCAGCAATTGGCAAAAGACGTGCTGGCGCTGTCCACGGTGACCGACGTCCGCCACCACCTGAATCAACACGCTCGTTAACAGAATAAGCGCCGGCGCGGGCAGGCTCGCGGCGGCGGACGGGGAGACCGCCGGGGCGACCCGGCGCCGTCCGCCGCCATCTCAGCGGACCGGCCTCGCGAAGGCGCTTGATAGAGGGGACGGCCTCGCAGCCGCTCGACATTCCATAAGCATGTCAATGCAGGATAATAATCATGTTTAGTCAATCGTTCGCTTTTCTGCAGAAGATAGGCAAAGCGCTGATGCTACCGGTGGCGGTGCTGCCGGTGGCCGGCCTGTTGCTTGGTATCGGCGCGACCGACTTCCACACCCAGAACACGGTCTTCCTGGCGATCCTGTCGCTGATGAAGAACTCCGGCGACGTGATCTTCGGCAACCTGCCGCTGATCTTCGCCGTGGGCGTGGCGCTCGGCTTCACCGAGAACGACGGCGTCGCCGCCATCGCGGCGGTGATCGGCCACCTGGTCACCACCGTCACCCTCGGCGTGATGGCTGGCCTGATGGGCGTCAAGCCCGACACCATCATGGGCCTGCCGTCCATCCAGACCGGCGTGTTCGGCGGCATTCTCGCCGGCGGCCTGGCGGCCTACATGTTCAACCGCTTCTACCGGATCAAGCTGCCCGAATACCTGGGCTTCTTCGCCGGCAAGCGCTTCGTGCCCATCATCACCGCCATCAGCGCCATCGTGCTGGGCGTGGTGCTGTCGTTCGTGTGGCCTCCCATCGGCAACGGCATCAAGGCCTTCTCGCAATGGGCCGCCGTCAGCGATCCGCGCACCGCGGCCACCGTGTACGGCTTCTTCGAGCGTCTGCTGATTCCGTTCGGCCTGCACCACATCTGGAACGTGCCGTTCTTCTTTGAAATCGGCAACTTCCCGGACCCGGTCACCGGCAAGATCATCCACGGCGACATCAACCGCTTCTTCGCGGGCGACCCGACCGCCGGCATCCTGTCCGGCGCCTTCCTGTTCAAGATGTTCGGCCTGCCGGCCGCCGCCATCGCCATCTGGCATTCGGCCAAGCCGGAAAACCGCGCCAAGGTGGGCGGCATCATGATTTCGGCCGCGCTGACCTCGTTCCTGACCGGCATCACCGAGCCGATCGAGTTCTCCTTCCTGTTCGTGGCCCCGGTGCTGTACCTGATCCACGCCGTGCTGGCCGCCTCCACCCAGTTCGTGGCCAACACCCTGGACATGCACATGGGCTTCACCTTCTCGCAGGGCGGCATCGACTTCCTGATGTTCAACCTGATCGGCGACAAGGCCAAGCACGCCGCCTATGTGTTCATCCTGGGCCCGATCTACGCCGCGATCTACTACTCGGTGTTCCGCTTCGTGATCGCCAAGTTCAACCTGAAGACCCCCGGCCGCGAAGATGAAGCGGTTGGCGCCGCCGCAGTCGTCAGCGAAGACCAGCGCGCCCGCGAACTGGTGCTGGCCTTCGGCGGCCGCTCCAACATCCGCAGCCTGGACGCTTGCATCACCCGTCTGCGCATCGCGGTGCAGGATACCGCCAAGGTGGACCAACCCAAGCTGAAGGCGATGGGCGCGTCCGGCGTGGTGGTGGTCGGCAGCGGCATCCAGGCCATTTTCGGACCGCTGTCCGAAAACCTGAAGACCGACATGGAGATTTACCTGCGCGGCGCCGGCAGCGACGCCGAACTGTCCTCCGTCCCGGCAGCCGCCGCTCCCGCGGTCCAGGCGGCCGCGCCCGCATCGGTCGCCGCGGCCAAGGCCGATGTCGCCGCGCTGAAACAGGCGCTGGGCGGCAACGCCAACGTGGCCAAGGTGGAAGCCATCGCCCATACCCGACTGCGGGTGGAGCTGAAGGACGCCGCCCGCTTCGACGAGACCGCCGCCCGCGCCGCCGGCGTGGCCGCCGTCACCCAAGTGGCGCCGGGCGTGCTGCACCTGATCGTGGGCGACCAGGCCGCGGCCCTCGCCGCCGCGCTGCAAGCCTGACCGGCCGTCTCCCGCCGAAACGAAACGCCAGCGGAATCCGCTGGCGTTTTTTCTTGCCGCGCGCCGTCAGCGCGCCACCCTCAAGCCTCCCTCCACGCCTTGCCGGCTCAGCAGCACTTGCCACAACTGCAGATCGCGCGCGCGGAACGCGCCGGCGCAGGCGTTCAGGTAATAAGTGAACATCCGGTAGAAACGGGCGGAATAGGCCGGCGCCAGCTGCGGCCAGGCCTGTTGGAAACGCTGCAGCCAGGCCATCAGCGTCCGGTCGTAATCGGCGCCGAAATTATGCCAGTCTTCCATTACCCAGCAACGCTCGCTGGCGGCGGCGACATGAGAGGCCGACGGCAAGCAGCCGTTAGGAAAAATGTATTTTTCTATCCACGGGTCGATGCGCAGGTCGGTGGCGTTCGAGCCTATCGTGTGCAGCAGAAACAGGCCGTCCGGCTTCAGGCAACGAGCCAGGGTTTCGAAGTAAGCGGCGTAATTGCGCGGGCCGACATGCTCGAACATGCCGACCGACACGATGCGGTCGGCTCGCAGATCCAGGTGGCGGTAGTCCTGCAGCAAGATTTCCACGTCCAAGCCCTCGCAGCGCCGCAGCGCCAGCTGCCGCTGCTGCTCGGAGATGGTGATGCCGGTGACGCTGACGCCATAGCGCCGCGCGGCGTAGGCGGCCAGGCCGCCCCAGCCGCAACCCACGTCCAGCAGGCGCATGCCGGGCGCCAGCTGCAGCTTGTCGCAAATCAGCCCAAGCTTGGCCTCCTGCGCCCGCGCCAGCGTTTCGGCGTCTTTCCAGTAACCGCAGGAGTACTGCATGTGCGGGTCCAGCATCGCCAGGAACAAGTCGTTTCCCAGGTCGTAATGCCGCTCGCCCACGTGCCGCGCGCGGCGCAGCGACTGTAGATTGACCCATCTGGCCGACAGCGCGTAGAGCGCGTCGCGCCAGCGCCGGGGCAAGCGGTGTTCCAACCCGGCCCGCAGCGCGCGCTGGAAAAAGACATCCAGCCGCTCGCACTCCCACCAGCCGTCCATATAGCTCTCGCCCAGGCCCATGGAACCCTGCCGCAGCACGCGGCGGAAAAAGTGGGGATGCTTGACCTGGATGTCGAACGGACGGCCGCCGTTGACGGCGATGCCGGCGGCGCCAAGCATCTCCTCGATGATGGCGCGCGCCGGCTGGCGGGCGTTTCCGCGCTCACTTTCCAAACACGACGAATTCATGGCGGTCCCCCTGGCAAAGCCATGCAAACACAACGCATTCAGTCGACGATCAGAAACCAGTACAGATGTTTTTCCCAGCTTAGCCCGCCCGCGCCCGCCTTGGCCAGCTGGCGCGCCCGATTTACAAACGCGGCGCTACAGCGCGAACAGCTGCCGCAAATGCCGGGCGACGCCGGCGTCGGCGTGGCTGCCGATGCGCGGCGCCTGCGGCAACATGTCGCTCAGCCGCGGGTGGGCGTTGCCCATCACCCGCGGATGGCCGGCCGCGCGCAACAGCTCCACATCGTTCTGGCCGTCGCCGAAGGCGAGGCAGGCGTCGGCAGAGATGCCCAGCCGCGTCAGCACCATCTCCAGCGCGTGGCCCTTGGACACGCCGGCGGCCATCACCTCCAGGCAGTGCTCAAGCGAAAAGGTGATATACAGCCGGTCGCCGAAACGCGCCCTCAGCTTGCGCTCCACGCCCAGCAAATGCTCGTGCGGCGCGATGTACAGCACCTTGCCCACGCCCTCGCCGCCGTGCCGGGCCAGATCGCGCACCCGGTAACGCATGCCCGAATCCTTGTGCATGTCGAGCAGCGCCTGATTGGGCTCGCTGATCAGCCATTCGTCGTCGAGGTAGAAGTTGGCGATGCATCCGGCGGCGAACGCCGGCTGAGCGATGGCGCGCACCAGTTCCGCGTCGATGTCCCGGCGGTGGATCAAGACGTCGTCCGGATCATGGACGCGCGCGCCGTTGGAGGTGATCAGGTGGGCGCGCACGCCCAGCGCCTGGCGAATGTCCTTGACGTCCAGATAATGGCGGCCGGTGGCGAGCGCGAATTGGACGCCGCGCGCCTCCAGCCGCCGCAGCGTCTCGGCGGTCAGGGGATCGACGGCATGGTGCGGGTCCAGCAGCGTGCCGTCCAGGTCGGAAGCGATGAAACGATAAGGCATGAAGGCTCCGATACGGATCAAGCGTCCGATTATACGCCTCTCAAACCTACGCGGACTGTTTCGTCCAGCACCAACTCCCCGGCAAACGCCTGCCATACCCACAGCGCGCCGCCGCCTCCACATGAGCCGTCCGGCGGTGAGCGAATTCTGGTAGCCCGCAGCCGCCATCTCCATAAGAATCGGCTTATCCGAACTACGCATTCAAGAGCCTCTCCATGCACGACCTCGCCGCCTTCCACCGCAACGCAGCCGAACTGCTGCGGCACCTGGGCTTCGACGCGCCCGCACTGGCCGCCGGTCAAGACACGGTCAGTCTGACGGTGGAGCAGCGCTTCACGCTGCACCTGGGCGCAATCGATCAGGACCGCTGGTTCATGCAGGCCGACCTGGGCGACGCGCTGCCTTCGCCCTCCGCCGCGCTGCTGGAATGCGCGCTGCGCGGCAATCAGCTGTCAGCCCTGCCCTGGCAGCCGGTGGCGGCGCTGGACGAACAAGGCCGCCTCGCCTGCTGGCTGCGCCTCCCCGGCCATGGCCTGGATCTGCCGCAACTGGCCGCCGCCTTGGACGCGCTGATCGCCCTCGCCGAAGCGCTGCTCGACCACGCCGCGCGCTGACCACATTCCAAGCGGCCAGCCTCAGGCCGGCCGCCGCATAAGCCCTTCCGGGCAATCCACTAAGAAAGAAGCAAGATGAGCACCATTCAAACCGGCATCCAGCTGGGCAGACGCCACGTCGACCTGGCCAGCCTGAACCTGAATCATGTCGACGCCGACAAGGCACGCATCGGCATCCGCAAGGATGGCACCCTGGTGGTCTACACCGGCCGTTCTTACCTGCTGCATCCGGACCAGACCCGCCGCGCCAGCCAGTTCCTGCGCCAGCAGGGCCTGCTGCAGCCGCAACAGAAACCGCGCGATTTCCGCCTGGCGGATCTCGCCGCCAAGCTGGCCCCTCGCGCCGAGCAGCCGGCCAAGGCCAGCCAGGACAAGAGCGTCGAAGTTCGCGCGCCGCGCGCCGAAACGGCCAAGCCGCAAACCGCGCTGGCGCAGCGACGCGGCGCCGAGCATCTGAAACTGGCGCCGGCCCGCGTCGAAGCCCGCCCTGAAGGCCTGGAAGCCCGCAAAGCGGCGCTGATCGACTCGCTGGGCGCCAGCGATCATCAATGCGGCCTGTTCCTCGAGCTGCAAGACCAGATCGGCACCCGCGCGAAAGGCGCCGCCTTCCTCTCCGACGTGGCCAACGCCCGCTTCCGCAACATCCCCACCGCCGCCGCCACCCAGGTCTGCGCCCCGGACGGAACATCGCTGCCCGCCAACCGCGTGCAAGTCGGCGGCGTCAACGCCGCCATCGCCAGCCAATACCCGAAAGAAGCCCAGCTGGAAAGCTACTTCTCGATGCTGGCGGCCAACCGCACCCCGGTGCTGGTGGTGCTGGCATCCGACAAGGACATGGCCAAGCTGGACCGCAACGGCAATCCCGACCTGCCCCATTACTTCTCGCAGAACGGCAGCTACGGCCAGGTCGAGGTGACGTCGAAGGAAACCAGCCGCACCGCGCTGGATGGCGGCCTGGAAGTGCGCGCCTACCAGATAAACGTAAGATGCCCCGGCGACAAGCCGATCTCCATCCCGGTGCTGCACGTGCCCAACTGGGCCGATTTCGGCGCCCAGGGCGCCGACGCGCTGCAAGCGCTGGCCCAACACGTGGATGGCGTGATGGCGGACAAGGTCGACCTCTATCGCAGCAAGAACAGCAGCGCGCTGAACGATCCGGACAAGCTGCTGCCGGTCATCCACTGCCGCGCCGGCGTCGGCCGCACCGGCCAGCTGATCGCCGCCCGCGAGTTGCTGAAGCCTGGCGCCGCCAGCCTGGAATCCATCGTCGCCGACATGCGCGGCAGCCGCAACCACCTGATGGTGCAGACGCGCGACCAGCTCTCCACGCTGGCGGATCTGGCCGAACGTCAAGGCCGGCCGATCCTTCAATCCGAGTCCGCAGCCGATGCGGGCGGCGAAGCCATTTACGCCAATCTGGCGCCGCAGGAGCCCATCTACGCCAACGACGCGCCGCCGCTGCCGCCGCGCCGCCGCTAAGAGCCATATGCAAAAGAGCACGCCAAGGCGTGCTCTTTTTTTTCTTGCATCGCTGGTCAGCCGCGGCTCAACCCAACCGCTCCCGGACCCGCATCAACGCGAAGCCAAGCAGATTCAGTCCGCGCCATAGCGTAGGGTTGCCCGCCCGATCATCGTCCTGAGCCAATCCAATGCCCCAGATCCGATCTACCGGGCTGGCCTCCACCAGCACGCGGCCTTTGGTGCCAAGCAGGAATTGCCTCAACTCGGCGTTTTGTTCGAATTTTGCCAAATTGGCGCGCAACACAATGTCAAAACGCGCCGCCAGCCAGCCGACATCGTCAAATCCCTTTACCCGCCTCCCCAGACTCTTGGCTGCGCTCGGGCTCGGCGCAGCCAGAATCTCTAGCCGCGCGGCTTCGTCTCCAAACAGCGCGGCCTTCTCCGCCATCATGAAATGCTCCGCCGTCGGATAATGCACGCCCTCTGCGACAAAAGGCGCGGCGTACCATTGGCTGAAGCAAGCTGCCGTCACGCCATGCTTGCCGGGCTGATGCCCCCAGAAGTGAAGGAGCTTGATTCTCTCACCGGAACGAAACCGGGCCTGAAGATCCTGCAGATGCTGCGAGTCGCTCATCGCGCGCTCCGAATGGATAGAAACGCAAAACGCCCAGCAATTTCTTGCTGGGCGTCGGAATCTTGGTGGCCAGTCGCGGAATCGAACCACGGACACGCGGATTTTCAATCCGCTGCTCTACCAACTGAGCTAACTGGCCATGCTGTGGTGGCCAGTCGCGGAATCGAACCACGGACACGCGGATTTTCAATCCGCTGCTCTACCAACTGAGCTAACTGGCCACTTCTCCTAACCACGCTTGCCGCGCCGTCAGAGCCATGCATTTAATCAGAGGACGCCATTCGCGTCAAGGCATAATTGCAAAAAAACGGCCTGTCGCTGCGCCGAAAAAACAAGCGGCCCGGCCACGCTTAGCAGCCGGGCCTGCGGATCAAAGACTTACATCGTATCCGGCTGGCGGGATGGATGCGCTTCGGCGAATGCCTGCAAATGCTCCAACTCGTCGGCGACACGGACGATGTTCGGGTACGGCGTCAAATCCAGGCCGAAACGGCGGGCGCTGAACACCTGCGGCAACAGGCAGATGTCGGCCAGCGTCGGCTCGTCGCCGGCTGCGTAGCGGCTGGGCGATTCCGCCAGCTGCCGCTCCAGCGCGTCGAAGCCAACGCGTATCCAATGGCGTATCCACTCGGCCTTGCCTTCTTCGTCCTTGCCGTACTCGGTCTGCAAATACTTGCCGACCCGGGTGTTCTGCAAAGGATGGATGTCGGCGGCTATGGCCAGCGCCAGCGAGCGGACCCGCGCCCGCGCCGCCGGATTGGCAGGCAGCAGCGGCGGGGTATCCGGATACGCCTCGTCCAGGTATTCGCAGATGGCCAGCGACTGCGCGATCCTGACGCCGTCGTCGTCCAGCAGCGGCACCAGGCCGTGCGGGTTGATCGCCAGGTACTCGGCGCTGCGCTGCTCGCCCTTCAGCAGGTTGATCGGCTGATAGCGGTAATCCAGCCCCTTCAGGTTCAGCGCGATGCGCACCCGGTAGGCGGCGCTGGAACGGAAATAACCGTACAGCACGCGATCAGTCATGTTTCGCCACCGTCTGGACGATAGCGCCGAAGATGCTGTCGCCGGCCGCGTTCTTCATCTCGATGCGCACCGTGTCGCCCACCTTCATGAACGGCGTCTTCGGCGCGCCCTGCTCGATGGTTTCTATCATCCGCTGCTCGGCCAGGCAGCAAGAGCCGACCGAGCGATCCTTGTTGGAGATGGTGCCGGAGCCGACGATGGAGCCGGCGACCAGCTCGCGGGTCTTCGACACGTGGGCCACCAGTTGCGGGAAGCTGAATTGCATCTCCACGCCGCAGTTGGGTTTGCCGTAGAAGGCGCCGTTATAGTCGACCAACAGCGGCAGGTGCACCTTGCCGCCGTCCCAGGCATCGCCCAGTTCGTCCGGCGTGACGGCGACCGGCGAGAAGGCGGTGGCCGGCTTGCTCTGGAAGAAGCCGAAGCCCTTGGCCAACTCAGGCGGAATCAGGTTGCGCAGGGTCACGTCGTTGACCAGCATCAGCAGACGGATGTGCTTGGCGTCGGCCGGCGCGCCCAGCGGCACATCGCCGGTGACCACCGCCACCTCGCCTTCGAAATCCAGGCCCCAGGCCTCGTCGCGCAGCGGAATATCGGCCGTCGGCGCCAGGAAAGCGTCGGAGCCGCCCTGGTACATCAGCGGATCGGTGTAGAAGCTGGCCGGCACCTCGGCGCCGCGCGCCTTGCGCACCAGTTCCACGTGGTTCAGATAGGCGCTGCCGTCGGCCCACTGGTAAGCACGCGGCAACGGGCTCAGGCAACGCCTGGCATCGAAGGCCACTTCGTCCGGCGCCTGGCCGTGGTTGATGGCGTTGTAGACTTCCTTCAGGCGCGGCTCGGCCTGGGCCCAGTTGTCCAACGCGGCCTGCAGCGTGGCGGCGATCGCCGGCACCGCCACGGCGCGGGAGAGATCGCGGCTGACGACCATCAGCTGGCCGTCGCGGGTGTGGTTGTGGTAGGTGGCTAATTTCATCTTGATGTTCTTTCTGCTTGCGGCCGCTGCGGGCCGTTCCTCTATATCAATCAATGTTCGGCCTGGCCTGAACGCGATTGCGTCGCGAGCGGTCCGAGGTCGGCGGGAGAAGCGCAGCGGTACAAATCGTACCGCGAGCATCGCAGCGTCGAGATCGGGCCGCGCAGCAGCAATGGCGTCAGGACTTGGGCTTCCAGCTATCCACGTATCCCTGCCACTCCACGCTGGCCAGCCCAGGCCCCTGCTCCAAAGCGTCGCGAGCGTCTATCATCACCGCCACTTCATCGGTGAACTTCTTCGGATCGGTCATCGCCTTGGCGAATGCCTTCGGGTGCGGGCCGTGCGTGAAGCCGGCCGGGTGGAAAGTCAGCATGCCCGGCTTGATGTTGTCGCGGCTGAAGAAGTCGCCGGCGTGATAGAAGATCACTTCGTCGTAGTCGTCGTTGTTGTGATAGAACGGCACCTTCAGCGCGCCCGGGTCGGACTCGATTGGCCGCGGCACGAAGGTGCAGATCACGAAACCGTCGGCGACGAAAGTCGTATGCGCCGATGGCGGCAGGTGGTAGCGGTGGCTCATCAGCGGACGGATGTCGCGCCAGTTGACGCGCGCCACCGACAAATTGCCGTGCCAGCCGATGGCGTCCAACGGGTTGTACGGGTAGGTGACGGTGGACAGCGCGCCGCGGCGCTTGATCACCACCTGCCACTCGTCCTCGGTCTGCTGCGCCTTGAAGGCGTCATCGATGGCCGGCACGTCCAGCACCGCCTCGTCGAAGATGGCGTGGGGACCGACCAGGCCCTTTTCCGGCAGCTGGTAGGCGCCATTGCTGGTTTCCACCATCAGCATGGTGGTCGGGCTGGCCGGCTCGATGCGCCAGCTGGTGGAGCGCGGCACCAGGATGTAGTCGCCGTCGCGGTAGCTCAAGTGGCCGTAGTCGCAGAACAGCTCGCCGCTGCCGGCGTGGATGAACAAGAGGTCGTCGCCGTCGGCGTTGCGGAACAGCTGGGTCATCGCCTGGTCGCAGCGCCAGATGCGCAGCTTGCACTGGGCGTTGTGCAACACCAGCGGCGCGTCCCACGGCGCCGGCGTGCCGTGCGGCAGTTCGTTCAGATCGAAAGCGCGCGGGCGCAGCGGGCCTTCCCAAGCGCTCCAGCCGGTCGGCGGATGCTTGTGATGCAGGTGGGTGGCCGGGCCGAAGAAGCCGCTGCGGCCCACTTCGCGCTCGTAGATGGCCTCGGCCGGAAAATCGGCGTGGGCTTGCCGCGAGATGGTGCCCTCGCGGTGCGGGTAACTGATCCATTTACGCATTTTGAATGTCCTGTCGGCGCGGCCGGCGGCGTCGGGACCGCGCCATTGCATGGTGTACATACGGCAAGACGCCGCGGCGCCCGTCCGGAAATCCGGAGCCGGCCGCCGCGGCGGGAATGGATCAATCGGCCTTCAGCACACCGCGGCGGATCTGGTCTTCCTCGATGGACTCGAACAAGGCCTTGAAGTTGCCTTCGCCGAAGCCCTCGTTGCCCTTGCGCTGGATGATTTCGAAGAAAATCGGGCCGATCACGGTTTCGGTGAAGATCTGCAGCAGGATGCCTTCCACCGGCGCGCCGTCGATCAGGATGCTGTTCTTCTTCAGGCGAGCCACATCCTCCCCGTGTCCCGGCACGCGGGTATCCACCTTCTCGTAGTAGGTATCCGGCGTATCCAGGAAGCGGGTGCCCCGCGCCTTCAGCGTTTCCACGGTGGCGTAGATGTCGTCGGTGGTCAGAGCGATGTGCTGGATGCCCTCCCCGTTGTACTGGCGCAGGAATTCCTCGATCTGGCTCTTGTCGTCGGACGATTCGTTGATCGGGATGCGGATCTTGCCGCAGGGGCTGGTCATCGCCTTGGACACCAGGCCGGTCAGCTTGCCCTCGATGTCGAAGTAGCGGATTTCGCGGAAATTGGCGATGCCGGTGTAGAAGTCGGCCCAGGTAGCCATATTGCCGCGCGCGACGTTGTGGGTCAGGTGGTCGATCAGAGTCAGGCCGACGCCGTACGGATGCTGGTCGACGCCATCCAGCGGCACGAAGTCGATCTCATAGATGTCCTTGCCCTGGCCATAGCGGTCGACAAAATACAGCGCGGAGCCGCCGATGCCCTGCACCGCCGGGATGTTCAGCTCCATCGCGCCGACCGGGCGCTGATAGGGCTTGGCGCCGTGCGACAGCGCGTATTCATACGCCCTGGCGGCGTCCTTGACGCGCCAAGCCATCGCACAAGCCGACGGACCGTGCGCTTTGGCGAATTCGCTGGCCGGCTGGCTGCGCTCGGCGTTCAGGATGAAGTTGATGTCGCCCTGACGGAACAAGCTGACATCCTTGCTGCGGTGGCGGGCCACTTCGGTAAAGCCCAGCGACAGGAACAGCTGGCGCAGCTTTTCCACGCCGGCCGCGTCCGGCGCGGTATATTCGACGAATTCGAATCCATCGGTGGCGAGCGGGTTTTGCAGCATGGCTTCCATTTTCATTTGTTTCTCCTCTGTTTATAGCCTCGTGCCAGACATTCGAGGCATGGTCTATCAATTTTCGTTCAGTCTTTTGTAAACGTGCGCAGATGGTCCGCGTTATGTAAGCTGACCGCATTCCCGTTCGCGTGGGCGCCGGGGGCGGTTTGACGAGTCGGAAGGAAGCAGAGGCAAGGGGAAACGGTTGCGCGACGGGACGCGCGCGCCGGCGTCGGCCGCCGATGGCGGTACGACTTGGCTCTCCTCCGAACGAATCGTTATCTGCTGTCACACACCATCGACATGCATCGGCAGTCTTGCGCCGCCGTTTGCGATTAGGCTTTTTATTCTATGGAAATAGAGCGGCAATTATCTTGCTAAATGATTTTTGCCAAGCGATATTGAAGAATAAAACACCACAACAAACCGATTATCAGGAGAAAATATGCCAAGTCTCACATTAGACAAGACAGACTTGCGTATTCTGGCCGAGCTGCAACTGGACGGCCGGTTGACCAATGTCGAACTCGCCGAGCGCGTGGCCCTGTCGCCATCGCCCTGTCTGCGCCGACTGAAGCAACTGGAAGAGTCCGGCGTGATCCGCCAGTACGTCGCCCTGCTCGATCCGGCGCACATCGGTTTGGGCCTGCAGGCCTGGGTGCGCGTGACGCTGGAAAAACGCGGAAACATGCACCTGCAGAGCTTTATCGAGGCGGTGCAGAACTGGCCGGAAGTCATCAATTGCTTCGCGATGACCGGAGAAATGGATTATCTGCTGCAAGTGTATTTCGAGGACATGGAGCACTTCTCGCGCTTCGTGATGGACGAGCTGCTCCAACATCCGGGCGTCGAGGATGTGAAGTCCAGCTTCGTGCTGAAGGAGATCAAGCGCACCACCGCGCTGCCGCTGGGACAGATGCGCGGCCTGTAAGCGGCGCGCGGCTCAAAAACAAAACGGCCCACAAGGGCCGTTTTGCTTTGGCTGCGCCGATCAGTCTCTCTGGTGGTGGGCGGTGGTGCCGGCCAGCAACTTGTCGGTGTAGGCGATGGCCGCCGCCGACAGCAGGAAGGCCAGGTGCAGGAACAGCTGCCACTTGATGGTGTGCTCGTCGATGCGGCTGGCGTTGATGAAAGTCTGCAGCAAGTGGATGGACGAGATGCTGATGATGGCCATCGACAGCTTCACTTTCAGCACCGAGGCGTTGACGTGGTCCAGCCACTCCGGCTGGTCCGGATGGGTATCGATGCGCAGCCGCGACACGAAAGTCTCGTAGCCGCCCACCGTCACCATCACCAGCAGGTTGGCGATCATCACTACGTCGATCAGGCCCAGCACCGCCAGCATGATGTCGGTCTCGGTCAGGTGGTTCAGCCCTTCCAGCAACTCCCACAACTGGGCGAGAAATTTCCAGGCGTACACGCCCTGCACCACGATCAGGCCCAGGTAGATGGGCAGCTGCAGCCAGCGGCTGCTGAAAATCACCTGGCCGAGCAGCGATTTGCGGGGCGCGGTTTGAACGGCTTGTTGGTCTTGCATGGGCTTTCCTGTTGCTTGCGGCCGCGGGCGGATAGAATCCGCCCGCGCGCCGTCACAGGCCTAGCCTCTGCCAGATGGTGGAGACCAGGCCTGCCTGGTTCAATGTGTAAAAATGCAGTCCGGGCGCGCCGCCTTGCAACAGGCGATCGCACAGCTCGGTCACCACGTCCAGCCCCAGCGCGCGGATGGACGCGGCATCGTCGTAATAGGCCTGCATGCGCAGGCGCAGCCAGCGCGGCACTTCCGCCCCGCACATGTCGGAGAAGCGGCACAGCTGGCCGAAATTCGAGATCGGCATGATACCGGGCACGATGGGAATGTCCACCCCGCGCGCGCGGACCTCGTCGACGAAGCGGAAATAACTGTCGGCGTTGAAGAAATACTGCGTCATCGCCGAATCCGCCCCGGCCTGGGCCTTGCGCACGAAATTGGCGAGGTCGTCTTCCGCCGAGCGCGCCTGCGGATGGAATTCCGGATAGGCGGCCACCTCGATGTGGAAATGGTCGCCATGCTCGGCGCGGATGAACGCCACCAACTCGTTGGCGTAGCGGAATTCGCCGGCCGCCACCATGCCTGACGGAATGTCGCCGCGCAGCGCCACCAGGTGGCGGATGCCGTTGGCCCGGTATTCATTCAGGATGGCGGCGATGTTCTCGCGGGTGGAGCCGATGCAGGACAGGTGCGGCGCGGCGGCCTGCCCTTCGCTGCGGATTTCCAGCACAGTGGACAAGGTGCCGTCGCGGGTAGTTCCGCCGGCGCCGAAAGTCACCGAGAAGAACTGCGGCTTGAACTGGGCCAGTTGCTGGCGCGTGGTGCGCAGCTTGGCGACGCCTTCCGGCGTCTTGGGCGGGAAAAATTCGAAACTGAAGGTGCGCGGCGTCTGCGTCATGGTGATCCTCTCTATCGCTGTCCTGGCTGGCTCGCCGGTCTCGCGCCGGCTGTCGTCTCGTGCCTGTCGCAAAAAACGGACAGCTCCATTCTAGGGGCGCTGTCCGTTTCGCCTTGGTTCAATAATCAATAACGATAGTGATCCGGCTTATAAGGCCCCTGCTTGGGCACGCTGATGTAGGCGGCCTGCTGGTCGGACAGCTCGGTCAGCCGCGCGCCGATGCGGGCCAGGTGCAGACGGGCCACCTTCTCGTCCAGATGCTTGGGCAGCACGTACACCTTTTTATCGTACTTGTTGCCGTTGGCGAACAGCTCGATCTGCGCCAGCACCTGGTTGGTGAAGCTGTTGGACATCACGAAGCTGGGGTGGCCGGTGGCGCAGCCCAGGTTGACCAGGCGGCCTTCGGCCAGCAGGATCACGCGCTTGCCGTCCGGGAAGATGATGTGGTCCACCTGCGGCTTGATGTTCTCCCACTGGTACCGGCGCAAGGAGGCGACCTCGATCTCGCTGTCGAAGTGGCCGATATTGCAGACGATGGCGTTGTTGCGCATCTTCTTCATGTGCTCGTGGGAGATCACGCCGACGTTGCCGGTGGCGGTGACGAAGATGTCGGCCTGGTCGGCCACCTCGTCCATGCGCACCACGCGGTAGCCTTCCATCGCCGCCTGCAGCGCGCAAATCGGGTCGATCTCGGTCACCCACACCGTGGCGCCCAGCCCGCGCAGGCTCTGCGCGCAGCCCTTGCCCACATCGCCGTAGCCCAGCACCACCGCCACCTTGCCGGCCACCATCACGTCGGTGGCGCGCTTGATGCCGTCCACCAGCGATTCGCGGCAGCCGTACAGGTTGTCGAACTTGGACTTGGTGACGGAGTCGTTGACATTGATCGCCGGGAACGGCAAGTGGCCATCCTTCTCCATCTGGTACAGGCGGTGCACGCCGGTGGTGGTTTCCTCGGTCACGCCCTGGATGTGCTCCAGACGCTTGGAATACCAACGAGGGTCGACGGCCAGGTGGCGCTTGATCGACGCGAACAGCGCGGTCTCCTCCTCATTGGTCGGGTGAGCCAGCACGCCGATGTCCTTCTCAGCCTTGCTGCCCAGCATCAACAGCAAGGTGGCGTCGCCGCCGTCATCCAGAATCATGTTGGCGGGCTGCCCCTCCGGCCACTCGAAGATTCGATGGCTGAATTCCCAGTACTCGTCCAGGCTCTCGCCCTTGAACGCGAACAACGGAATGCCGGCAGCCGCGATGGCGGCGGCGGCGTGGTCCTGGGTAGAGAAGATGTTGCACGAAGCCCAGCGCACTTCGGCGCCCAGCGCGGTCAGGGTCTCGATCAGCACTGCGGTCTGCACCGTCATGTGCAGACTGCCGGCGATGCGGGCGCCGCGCAGCGGTTGGCTGGCGCGGTATTCGTCGCGTGTCGCCATCAAGCCCGGCATCTCGGTTTCGGCGATGTTCAGCTCCTTGCGGCCCCAGCCGGCAAGCGAGATGTCTGCTACGTGAAAATCGGAAAATTCAGCCATCGTGAAGCATCCTTGTTCACGCGGCCAGCCAGGATGCGGCCCACCCGCCATCCCGTGCCGCCACGGTCATGAGTCAGGTGAGCGCCGTTTTGATTCGCGGACGATATCGCCCGCGGCAGCCCGAGCCTGGGGAGATGAACCTCCTCGCAGCGCCCCTCGGGTGGTAAAACGATTATACCCAGTCCCATCGGAAAAGGTAGGACTTGTCATGTCAAAGCGATAAACTGGCGCTTGGTCATTTCGCCGCCTTGCCATGTCCTTCGCATTCACGCCGCTGGCCGCCTTGTCCGGCCTCGCCTCGCTGCTGGCCGCCGCCATCAGCATCATCGCCTGGAACCGACGGCAATTCGCCGGGGTGCGCTGGCTGGCGCTGCTGATGGCCTCGGTGGCGTTCTGGGCCGGCGGCGCGATGTGCGAACTGTCCGTCACCAGCATAGGCGCCAAACTCTTCTGGTCCAAGGTGGAATATCTAGGCACGCTGAGCACGCCGGTGCTGTTTCTGCTGCTGGCGCTGGACTACAATCACATCTCGCTGCGCCGCCGTTGGCTGGCCCTGCTGTTCGCGATTCCCGTCCTCTGCCTGCTGCTCGCGGCCAGCAATGACCACCACCGTCTGATATGGACCAGCGTCCGGCCCAGCCCCTCCGGCTACAACCTCTTGATCTACGGCCACGGCCCGGCGTTCTGGCTGGGCGTGGCAGGCTACTCCTACCTGATGATGCTGCTGGGCAGCCTGCTGCTGATCCGGGCGCTGCATTACTTCCCGCCCCACTTTCGAGGCCAGTCCATCACGCTGATGCTCAGCGCGATCGCGCCCTGGTTCGGCAATATCCTCTACCTCAGCGGCGCGTTCCCGCTGCAAGGACTGGATCCGACGCCCCACTCCTTCGCCTTCACCGGCATGATCTTCGCCATCGATCTGCTATACCTGCGCCAGTTGTATCTGGTGCCGGTGGCCCGCGCCCGCGCGTTCGAGGCGATGGGCGACGGCGTCGTAGTGGTCGACCATCAATTGCGCATCCTCGACATCAACCCCGCCGGCTCGGACATGCTGGGCGACAAGCCGGCGCCATGGCATGGCTGCGAACTGCCGGCGCCCTGGCTGCGCGCCGGCATGCTTTCAGGCGGGCCTCAGTTAGAACTGATGACGCCTGACGGCGACCGCATTCTCGATATCCGCGTCTACGAGATCCAACCCTTCCGCAAGCCCGCCCTCACCCGGATGCTGGTGATGCGCGACATCACTCTGCGCCGCCAGACCGAAGACGCGCTGCGCGACGCCAATCTGCAACTGACCGACAGGCTGGCCCAGATCGAAGCGTTGCAGGCTGCGCTGCGCGAGCAGACGCTGCGCGATCCGCTGACCCAGCTGTTCAATCGCCGCTATCTGGATGAAACCTTCGAACGGGAACGCGAGCGCGCCGAACGCGAATCGCAGCCCATCGCAGTGGCGATGCTGGACCTGGACGACTTCAAGCGCATCAACGACCTGCACGGCCACCAGGTGGGCGATGCCGTGCTGCAGGCGTTGGCCTGGCTGCTGAAACAACAATGCCGCGCGGCCGACATCGTTTGCCGGCTCGGCGGCGAGGAATTCATGGTCGTGCTGCCCGGAAGCGATGCAGAACAGGCGCAGCAACGGGCGGAAATCTGGCGACGCCGCTTCCATCGCATCGAACACCAGGGCAGCGGCGACCAGACTTTCCGCGCCAGCTTCTCCTGCGGCATCGCCGCCCTGCCCGACCACGGCAGCGATCTGGAACAACTTTACCGCAGGGCGGACCAGGCGCTCTACCAGGCCAAGGCCGCCGGCAAGAACCGCAGCGCGCGCGCGGCGCGCTGACCGCCCCATAAAAAAACCGCCGAAATCATTCGGCGGTTTTCTCGTGCGGCGGTCAACCGCTTACAAGCCGGCGTCGGCGCGCAGCGCCTCCACCTTGTCGGTGCGCTCCCAGCTGAATTCCGGCTCCTCGCGGCCGAAGTGGCCGTAGGCGGCGGTCTTGCCGTAAATCGGACGCAGCAGGTCCAGCATCTGGATGATGCCCTTGGGACGCAGGTCGAAGTGCTTCTTCACCAGTTCCACGATCTTTTCGTTCGGAATCTTGTTGGTGCCGAAAGTGTCCACCGCGATCGAGGTCGGCTCCGCCACGCCGATCGCGTACGACACCTGGATCTGGCACTGGCGCGCCAGGCCGGCGGCGACGATGTTCTTCGCCACGTAGCGGCCGGCGTAGGCGGCCGAGCGGTCCACCTTGGACGGATCCTTGCCGGAGAACGCGCCGCCGCCGTGCGGCGCCGCGCCGCCGTAAGTGTCGACGATGATCTTGCGCCCGGTCAGGCCGCAGTCGCCCATCGGGCCCCCGATGACGAAGCGCCCGGTCGGATTGATCAGGAACTTGGTTTCCGCCGTCACCATGTCCGGCGGCAGCACCGGCTTGATGATGTCCTCGATCACCGCTTCGGTCAGCGTCTGGTGGTCGATGTCCGGACTGTGCTGGGTGGACAGCACCACCGTGTCGATGCGCTTGGGCAGGCCGGTGGCGGCGTCGTACACGCAGGTGATCTGGCTCTTGGCGTCCGGACGCAGCCACGGCAGGCGGCCATCCTTGCGCAATTCGGCCTGGCGCTGCACCAGGCGATGCGCGTAGTAGATCGGGAACGGCATCAGCGTCGGGGTTTCATCGCAGGCGTAGCCGAACATCAGGCCCTGGTCGCCGGCGCCCTGATTCAGGTCCAGGCCCTCGCCCTCGTTCACGCCCTGGGCGATGTCCGGCGATTGTTTGTCGTAGCAAGCCATCACCGCGCAGCCCCGATAATCGAAGCCCAGCTCGGAATCGTCGTAGCCGATGCGCTTGATGGTCTCGCGCGCGATCTTGATGTAATCGATGTTGGCCGTGGTGGTGATCTCGCCGGCCAGCACTACCAGGCCGGTGTTCACCAGCGTCTCGGCGGCGACGCGGGCGTGCTTGTCCTCGCGCAGGATGGCGTCGAGGATGGCGTCGGAGATCTGGTCGGCTACCTTGTCCGGATGGCCTTCGGAGACGGACTCCGAGGTAAACAGGTATTCACTCATTTATTCTGCGTTCCCAAAAAATACAAAACCCTGTGATGGTAGAATAGGCCGCTTTCAGATCAAGACCGCTCAGATCATGTCCAAGCTAGTCCAAGTGCTACTGACCTTACTGGCGAGCCTCCCATTGTCCTGGCTACAAGGTTTGGGCGCCGCTCTGGGGCGGCTGACTTTCCTCGCGTCGCCCCGTTTCGCGGCGCGGCTACGGGAAAATCTTTGCTCTAGTAAAACCGTTGAAAGCTATCAGGTTTTAGCACGCGAAGTCAAACGAAGCGCGGCGGAAACCGGCAAGGGCGCGCTGGAGCTGGCCATCGCCTGGTGTCGCAGCCCGGAAGACATCGCCGCCATGGTCAAAGAATGCCATGGCTGGGAACATGTCGAGCACGCGCTGGAACAAGGCAACGGGATTGTTTTCATCACGCCGCACCTTGGCAGCTATGACATTGCCGGCCGCTACATCAGCTCGCGCCTGCCGTTTCCGCTGACCGCGATGTACCGCCCCCCCAAGCTGCAATGGCTGGAGCCGGTGATGCAGGCGGGCCGCGAGCGCGACAAAGGCCGCACCGCGCCGGCCACCGCCGCCGGCGTCCGCGCGCTGATGAAGGCGCTGAAGTCTGGCGAGGCCACCATCATCCTGCCCGACCAGGCTCCAGGCAACGGAGAAGGCGTGTGGGCGCCATTCTTCGGGCGCCCGGCCTACACGATGACACTGGCGCCCAGGCTGGCGCAGATGAACAAGGTGACCACGCTGTTTTTCGTCGGCGAGCGCTTGCCGCGCGGCCAAGGCTTCGTCGTCCACATCGAGCCGCTGGCTCAACCGTTCAGCGGCGACAAGGAAGCCGATTGCGCGCTGATGAACGCCCAGGTGGAAAACCTGATCCGCCGCTTCCCCAGCCAGTATCTGTGGAGCTATAACCGCTACAAATGCCCGGCTGGGGTCTCTCGGCCCGACGCAGAACAAGGACAAGCATGAAACTCGCATTCGCCCTGTTGTGGCTGATCCGCCTGCTGCCGATGCGGGCCATCGGCCTCATCGCCGCCGGCCTCGGCAATATCGCCTATCTCCTGGCCCGCAGCCGCCGCCGCATCGGCCTGATCAACCTGAGGCTATGCTTTCCAGACATGCCTTTGACGGAACGCAGGCGACTGATACGCAAAAACTGCCAGCACATGATGCGGATGGTGCTGGAGTATGGCGTGTGCTGGTGGAGTTCTGCCAAACGCATCGACGCCCTGGTCGACATCAAGAATCTGCATCACGTCACAGACTTGCGCGACAAGGGAGAGGACGTGATCCTGTTCTACCCCCACTTTGTCGGCTTCGAAATGTGCGTATTCGCGTTGAACCAGTACATTCCGCTGGTCAGCGTGTATTCCCACCAGAAAAACAAGGCGCTGGACCGCCAGATCTACGCCGGCCGCCAGCGATACGACAATGCCTACATCGTGTCGCGCCAGGAAGGACTGCGTCCCATCATCAAGGCGATGCGCAAGGATCACGCTCCCTTCCTGTACTTGCCCGATCAGGACTTCGGCGTTCGCGACTCGCTGTTCGTCGATTTCTTCGGCGTCAAGGCCGCCACCATCACCGGCATGTCGCGCATCGCCAAGCTGGCCCGAGCCAAGGTGGTGCCAGCTATCGCCCGCCGCGTCGGCGACCGTTTCGAGCTCGAGTTCTATCCCGCCTGGGACAATTATCCGAGCGAGGACATAGAAGCGGACACCCGCAGGATGAACGCCTTCTTAGAAGAGCGCGTGCGCGAAATCCCGGACCAGTACTTCTGGCTGCACAAACGCTTCAAGAATCGCCCGCAGGGCGAAGCGCGCTTCTACTAAAGGTAAGGGCGGCTAACAAAATTCAGTTTTACGTCTGAGGCAAGGCGCGCCGACGCAGACAGTACAAAGCGTACGCCAAGTCGGCGCAACGCAGCACCAGGACTTTTGCAAGCGGCGCCAAGCATGGCCGGGGCTTCCCGACATCAAATGCCATTGAGTTAAAGCATCAACATTGAGTCCGACTTCGGGTATATTGTTAACCCACGTTAACATTCATACCCAGTAAATTTAAATCGGATTTTATCAATGTTGAAACAGACCATTTTCGCAGCCGCCATCAGCGCCGCTTTGCTGTCCGGCTGCGCCACAGAATCCTCCACCGCGCTGTCAGTGCAACAGGTCGCCACCGCCAACAAACCTTATCATGGTCCGCGCGCGCCCATCTCGGTCGGCAAATTCGACAATCGCTCCAGCTTCATGCGCGGCATCTTCTCCGACGGTGTCGACCATCTCGGCAGCCAGGCCAAAACCATCCTGATCACGCATTTGCAGCAAAGCAATCGCTTCAACGTGCTGGATCGCGCCAACATGGAAGAGATCAAGCAGGAAGCGGGCTTGAAAAAACAAGCGCAAACGCTTAAAGGAGCAGACTACGTCATCACCGGCGACGTCACCGAGTTTGGCCGTAAGGAAATCGGCGATCGCCAGTTGTTCGGCATCCTCGGCCGCGGCAAACAGCAGATCGCCTATGCGAAGGTCAATCTGAACGTGGTCAATACCCAAACTTCCGAAGTCGTCTTCTCTTCGCAAGGCGCGGGCGAATACTCGCTGTCCAATCGCGAGATCATCGGCTTCGGCGGCACCGCCAGCTACGACTCAACGCTGAATGGCAAGGTTTTGGACTTGGCCATGCGCGAAGCCGTCAACAACCTCGTCAACGGCATCGACTCCGGCGCCTGGAAGCCTGGCAACTAACTCCACTCGCAACCCCAGATCAAAAATAATAGAGACAATGAAAACGAAAATATCCAAAACCAGCTTGTTGCTGGCTGGCTGCGCGCTGCTCAGCGCCTGCGCCAGCGGCCCAAAATCCCTTTATCAATGGGAAGCGTATCAGCCTCAAGTGTATGAATACCTGAAAGGCGACGGCGCGGATGCTCAGAAACAGATCGCCGCGCTGGAAGAAGGGCTGCAAAGGATACGCGCCAATGGCAATCAAGAGCCGCCCGGCTATCACGCCCATCTGGGCATGCTATACGCCAATGCGGGCAAAACCGAGCAGATGGTCCAAGAGTTCGACGCGGAGAAAAAACGCTTCCCCGAATCTTCGATCTATATGGACTTCTTGATGAGCAAACTGAAAAAATAAGAGGACATCATGCTCAAGCTTCTTTTCAAGGCGACCCTGATCGCCGCCTTGGCCATTCTGGCCACCGGTTGCGCCGGCCCTGTCGTCAAGCGCGACTACACCGCCTACAAACAAAGCAAGCCACGCAGCATTCTGGTTCTGCCCCCGGTCAACGACTCTCCTGATGTCAATGCGCCCAACGGCGTGCTTTCGCAGATGACCTATCCGCTCGCGGAAGCCGGCTACTACGTGGTGCCTGTCACCCTGATGACCGAATCCTTCAAACAGAACGGCCTATCCAGCGCCAACGACATCCAGTCTGTCTCCCCCGCCAAACTGCGTGAGATATTCGGAGCCGACGCCGCCTTGTACACCACGATCAAGCGCTACGGCGTTCATTACAGCGTGATCGACAGCGTGGCCGAAGTGGAAGTTCAGACCAGGCTGGTGGACCTGAAAACCGGCCAGGAGCTGTGGACGGGCAGCGCGGCGGCCAATAACGCCAACAGCAACAACTCAGGCGGCGGCCTGGTCGGCATGCTGATCAACGCGGCGATCAAACAGATCGTCAACAGCGCGACCGACGCCACTTATCCGGTAGCGGGCATGGCGAGCAATATGCTGCTGTCGGCGGGACACGTGAACGGCGTGTTGTATGGCCCGCGCTCTCCGCAATACGGCACGGACTGAGCGCGCATCGCATGCGACGGCGAAAGCCGCCCGGCCGTCAAGCCAGGGCGGCTTTTTCGCGCCCTCTCACCATCTAGGCAGCAAGAAAGGTTTGCCGCACGTATCCTCCCTTTCCCCCGCCGGCGTATCCATGAAGCTGTCCGATTCCGGAAAACTTTCCAGCTTGTCCTTCTTTAGCGTGAACCACAGTTCGGTCAAGACGTTGCGCCCCTTGGCATCCTTGGCGCAGCGTAGTTGCAGAGCGCCGCGCGCGGCGCCGTTGTAGCCCTTGGCGAACGCATCCTTCAATTCCGCTCCGTTTCGCACCCGGCCGGCCTGAGCCTGCAAGTAGCGACCGAAATCGCTGTCCAGCGCCGCCTCGCGCAGCTGCAGCGCGGTGGTGAAGAACTCGTTGGCGTCGAAACCGAAACACTGGGCGTGCTTGACGTATTCATGCGTCTGCAGGTCGCTCGCCAGTTGCGGCATTGTCTCCTTCAGCCTCTGGCGCAAATCCTCCGACAGGGCCGGTACCATGGTGACATGGGGAAATAGAGAACACCCCTGCTCCCACCACTGGCTCACCGCCACCCCCTTGTCAGCCAGGCTTTGCGGCTCCGATGCCCACAGGCCGTGCAGGCCTATCAGTTCGGATTGGTTCTGATCCGGCAGACAGCCCTCCCCGCCTGCCTGGCAGAAGCCCGGCATCCAGGCCAGAGCGAAAGTGTAATGGGCGAAGTCGCCGTTGCGGGCCGGCGTCAGCTCATCGGCTTGGACGAAGCCCGCGAGCACGGCGAGCAGAGAAGCGGAAAGCAGTTTGCGCATCATGATGATCGTTCCATCGAGTCCGCATGGTATGCGGGTATAAAATGTCAATTTCAATCAAGATGCGATATTAAGCAAGAAGCGAAAACAATTGCCAATAAAAAAGCACCGCCGCAGCGGTGCTTTGTTGTTTGCGCGGCTCTCGCGCCTCACTGTCCCGGCTTGCGCCAGAAATAACGGTAGAGGAAGCCTGGAAAGGCCGCCACCACGAACAGCGAGAAGGTCGTCACGTAAAATTGCCAGTTTTGCGGATGTACCGGCATGGCCCGCGACTCCAGCAGCCTGGCCAGCAGACCGACCAGCAGATACAGCGCCGCCAGTTCCAGCGCCTGCCAACCGAAGCGCTTGCGCGCCACCTTGAACATTCCGGCCACCCGGGTGGTGGCGAACGGCAGGTTGGCGGCGACAACGGCCAGCAGCAGCAAGACAACGATGCTGGTCTGCATGGCCGCTCCTTACATCATGCCCAGCGACTGGCGCATCACCTGCGCGCACAGTTCGAACAGAGACTGCGGCAGGATGCCCACCACCAGCAGCGCCAGCGCGTTCAGCGACAGCACCAGCTTCATGTCGGCCCGCACAGTAATCGGCGCGTTGTCCTGGGCGTCGTCGAAATAGATGGCCTTGACCACGCGCAGGTAGTAGAAGGCGCCGATCACCGACATCACCACCGAGAACACGGCCAGTTTCAGCATGCCGATCTGCACCACGGCCTGGATCACCGCGAACTTGGCGTAGAAGCCGGCCAGCGGCGGAATGCCGGCCATGGAGAACATGGCCAGCAGCATCAGCAGCGCGTACCAGCTGTTGCGGCTGTTCAGCCCCTTCAGATCGTCGATCTTCTCGCACTCGAAGCCCTTGCGCGACAGCGCCAGGATGATGCCGAAGCTCACCAGCGACATGGCCACGTACACCACCGCGTAGAACAGCGCGGCGGAGTAGCCCTGCTTGGTGCCGGCCAGCACGCCCAGCAACAGGAAGCCCATGTGCGAGATGGTGGAATAAGCCAGCATCCGCTTGATGTTGGTCTGCACGATGGCGGTGATGTTGCCGATGGCCATCGACAATGCGGCGACGATGATCAGCATGCCCTGCCAGTCCACTACCAGCGCGTCCAGCCCCTGGGCCAGAATGCGCAGCACAAACACGAAGGCGGCCAGCTTGGGCGCGGCGCCGACCATCAACGTCACGGAAGTCGGCGAACCCTGGTACACGTCCGGCACCCACATGTGGAACGGCACGGCGCCCAGCTTGAAGCTCAGGCCGGCGACGATGAACACCAGGCCGAAGATCAGCAGCACCGGGTTGGCCGCGTGCGACTTGATGGACTTGGCCACTACGGCCAGCTCCAGCGATCCGGTGGCGCCGTAGATCATAGAGATGCCGTACAGCAGCAGGCCGGAGGCCAGCGCGCCCAGCACGAAGTACTTCATCGCCGATTCGGTGGCCGCCACCGAATCGCGCTGCAGCGCGATCAGCGAATACAGCGCCAGCGACAGCAGCTCCAGGCCCATGTACAGAGTCAGGAAGTGGGACGCGGACACCATCAGGTTCATGCCCAGCAGCGCGAACAGCGACAGCGAGAAGTACTCGCCCTTGAACAGGCCGCGGTCGGCGGTGTACTGGCGGCTGTACACCAGCACGATGGCGGTGACGCCGTACATCGCCAGCTTGACCAGCGCCGCCAGCGGATCGGCGACGAACATGCCGGAGAACGTGGTCACCGGGTACGGGGTAAAGGTGCATACCTGAGCGACGGCGGCGCCGACCAGGGTCAGCAGCGTCAGGCCGTAGGTGACGCCGCGCTTTTCATCGGGGATGAAAAGATCCAGCATCAGCACCACCAGCAAGGCGCCGATCAGGAACAGCTCCGGCACCGCGGGTATCAGGTTGAGATCAGCCCAATTCATTTGTGTTTATTCCTTCCGTCCTTACGGCAGCTTGGTCTGAGCGACGTGCATGATCAGGTCGTTGACCGCCAGATGCATCTTGGCGACGAAAGCCTGCGGGTACAGACCCATGCCCAGCACCATCACGGCCAGGATGGCCAGCACCAGGAATTCGCGCTTGTTGACGTCGGACAGCTCGGCCACATGCTGGTTGGCCACGTCGCCGAAGATCACGCGCTTGTACATCCACAGGGTGTAGGCGGCGCCGAAGATCAGCGTGGTGGCGGCCAGCGCGGCGTACCAGAAGTTCACCTGCACCGCGCCCAGGATCACCATGAACTCGCCGACGAAGCCGGAAGTGGCCGGCAGGCCGGAGTTGGCCATCGCGAACAGCATCATGAAGGCCGCGAAGACGGGCATCTTGTTGGCCACGCCGCCGTAGTCGGCGATGTTGCGGCTGTGCACGCGGTCGTACATCACGCCGATGCAGAAGAACATCGCGGCGGAAACGAAGCCGTGGGACACCATCTGCACCAGCGCGCCCTCAACCGCCCACTGGTTCAGTTCGCTGCCGGTGAACAGGAACAGGCCCAGGGTCACGAAGCCCATGTGGGAGATGGACGAGTACGCCACCAGCTTCTTCATGTCCGACTGCACCAGCGCCACCAGGCCGATGTAGACCACGGCGATCAACGACAGGGTGACGACGACGGGCGACAGCTCGCGCGCGGCGTCCGGCAGGATGGGCAGCACGAACCGCAGGAAGCCGTAAGCGCCGATCTTCAGCGTGATCGCGGCCAGCACCATGGAACCGCCGGTCGGCGCTTCCACGTGGGCGTCCGGCAGCCAGGTGTGCACCGGCCACATCGGCACCTTCACCGCGAAGGACATGAAGAAGGCGACGAACAGCAGGATCTGCGCGGTCAGCGAGATTTTGGCGATGTCGTGGAAAGCCAGGATCTCGAAGCTCTTGCCGGCCTGGAAGTACAGGTAGATCAGCGCCACCAGCATCAGCAGCGAGCCGAGCAGCGTGTACAGGAAGAACTTGATCGACGCGTAAACGCGGCGCGGACCGCCCCAGACGCCGATGATCAGGTACATCGGGATCAGCATGCCTTCGAAGAAGACATAGAACAGGATGGCGTCCAGCGCGGCGAAGGCGCCGTTGATCAGGCCGGACATGATCAGGAAGGCGGCCATGTACTGCGCCACGCGCTTCTGGATCACTTCCCAGCCGGCGATCACCACCAACAGCGTGGTGAAGCTGTTCAACACCACGAACAGCATGGAGATGCCGTCCACGCCCAGGTGGTAGTTGATGTTGAGCGAAGCGATCCACGGCTTCATCTCTTCGAACTGCATGCCGCCGTTCAGGTTGTTGAACTCGGTGAACAGCGGGACCGACAGCAGGAAGCCCGCCAGGGCGCCCGCCAAGGCCAGCCAGCGCGCCAGCGGCGCGCGCTGGTCGCCGCCGGTGGCCAGCACTGCCAGGCCTGCCAGTATCGGCGTCCAGATCACCAGACTTAACAGATTTGTGAACATAGTCAAACCTATATTGTTATTTCAATCCCGGAATCCGGACTCAACGCAGAATCAGCGGCAGGAACCACCAAGTCATCAGACCCAGCACGCCGATGATCATCGCGGTGGCGTAGCTGTAGATGAAGCCGGTCTGCGCGCGGCGCACCACGCTGGAGAACCAGCCCACCAGCTTGGCGGTGCCGTTGACCATCAGGCCGTCGATCAGCAGCGTGTCGCCCACCTTCCAGAAGAAGGTGCCGATGGCGCGCGAGCCCTTGGCGAACACGGCGAAGTAGATCTCGTCCAGGTAGTACTTGTTTTCCAGCAGCCTGTGGATCGGCGCGCACTTCTCCTTGATGGCGGCCGGGATGTGCGGCGCCTTCATGTAGAAGAACCAGGCGGTGGCGACGCCGGCGATGGCCAGCCACAGCGGCAGCGTGGTGAACGAGTGCAACGCCATGGCGACGGCGCCGTGGAACTCGTGCGCCAGTTCTTCCATGCCCGGATGCGCGGCATGATTCACCGCGATCACGTTGTCGAAGAAAGTGCCGTAAACCAGCTTGTCGATGCCGAAGAAGCCGACCAACACCGACGGGATGGCCAGCAGCACCAGCGGCAGCGTCACCACCCATGGGCTTTCATGCGGCTTGTCGTTCGGACCCAGTCCATGATGATGGTCGTGGGACACTTCTTCTTCGTCGCTGTCGCCATGGTGCTCATGCTGCGAGCCATGGTTCTCCATCCAGCGCTCCTTGCCGTGGAAGACCAGGAAGTACATGCGGAAGGAGTAGAAGGCGGTGATGAACACGCCCGCCACCACGGCGAAATAGGCGAAGCCCGACGCGGACAGGTGGGAGACCTTGACCGCCTCGATGATCGAATCCTTGGAATAGAAGCCGGAGAAGAACGGCGTGCCGATCAGCGCCAGCGAACCCAGCAGCGAGGTGATCCAGGTGATGGGCATGTACTTGCGCAGGCCGCCCATGTTGCGCATGTCCTGATCATGGTGCATGCCGATGATCACGGAGCCCGCGGCCAGGAACAGCAGCGCCTTGAAGAAGGCGTGGGTCATCACGTGGAACATCGCCACCGAGTAGGCGGACGCGCCCAGCGCCACGGTCATGTAGCCCAGCTGCGACAGCGTGGAGTAGGCCACCACGCGCTTGATGTCGTTCTGCACGATGCCCAGCAGGCCCATGAACAGCGCGGTGATCGCGCCGGCCACCATCACCACGTTCAGGGCGACGTCGGACAGCTCGAACAGCGGGCTCATCCGCGACACCATGAAGATGCCGGCGGTCACCATGGTGGCCGCGTGGATCAGCGCGGAGATCGGGGTCGGGCCTTCCATCGAGTCCGGCAGCCACACGTGCAGCGGGAACTGCGCCGACTTGCCCATCGCGCCGATGAACAGCAGGATGCAGGTGACGGTCATCAGCGACCACTCCTGGCCCGGGATCAGCTCGACGGTCTTCTGCGCCAGCGCCGGAGCGGCGGCGAACACGTCGCTGTAGTTCAGCGAGCCGCCGAAGTAAGCCAGCACCATGCCGATGCCCAGCAAGAAGCCGAAGTCGCCGACGCGGTTGACCAGAAAGGCCTTCAGGTTGGCGAACACCGCGGTCGGGCGCTTGAACCAGAAGCCGATCAACAGGTAGGACACCAGGCCCACAGCTTCCCAGCCGAAGAACAGCTGGACGAAGTTGTTGCTCATCACCAGCATCAGCATCGAGAAGGTGAACAGCGAGATGTAGCTGAAGAAGCGCTGGTAGCCCGGATCATCCTGCATGTAGCCGATGGTGTAGATATGCACCATCAGCGACACGCTGGTGACCACCACCAGCATCATCGCGGTCAGCGAATCCACCAGGAAGCCCACGGCGTACTCATGACCGCCGACGGTCAGCCAAGTGTAAACCGGTCCATTGAACACTTCCGCGCTTCCATTGAGGAAGCCGAGAAGCACCTTGAGCGACAGCGCGGCGGACACCGCCACGCCGGCTATCGTGACGACGTGCGAGGCGCGCCGCCCGATCGCCCATCCAAACAGGCCCGCAATGATGGAACCCGCCAGTGGGGCGAGTGCAATCAGCAGGTATAAGCTCTTCATATCCATGCTTTTGTGCTTTGTAGTGGTTCCGGTTTGCCTTAGCCCTTGAGGCTGCCCAAGTCTTCAACGTTGATGCTCTGCAGGTTGCGGAACAACACCACCAGAATCGCCAGACCAATGGCGGACTCGGCGGCGGCAACCGTCAGGATGAAGAACACGAAGATCTGGCCTGCCGAATCCGACAGGTAGTGCGAAAACGCGATGAAGTTGAAATTCACCGCCAGCAGCATCAGCTCGATGGCCATCAGCAGGATGATCAGGTTTTTCCGGTTCAGGAAAATCCCGAGCACGCTGATGGCGAACAGGATGGCGGCCAGCACCAGAAAGTGAGTCAGTGTCAGCACGTTTCCTCCCTTATTGGTTGATTGGCCGTCAGGCCTGTTGCTCACCGGAATCGGCCGCGTCGGCCGCTTCCACTTTTTTCACGGCGTCCATCTTGACGATGCGGACGCGGTCTTCGCGGCGCACCTTCACCTGAACGGCGGGGTCGATCACCTTGCTGTCCTTGCGCGAGCGCATGGTCAGGCCGATGGCGGCGATCATCGCCAGCAGCAGCACGACCGCCGCGATCTCGAACGGCAGCAGATAGGTGGTGTACAGCTGGCTGCCCAGCACCTTCACGTTGCTGAAGTCGGCGGCCAGCGGCGCGCCGGCCTTGTACTGCGACAGCGCCGCGTCCGGGCTCACCAGGATCAGCGCCATTTCGAACACCATGATGGCGCCGACGGTGGCGGCCACCGGCAGGTTCTTCCAGAAGCCTTCGCGCAGCTTCTCGATGTTGATGTCCAGCATCATCACCACGAACAGGAACAGCACCATCACCGCGCCGACATAAACCAGCACCAGCGTGATCGCCAGGAACTCCGACTCCATCAGCAACCAGTGGCCGGCGCTGGTGAAGAAGGCCAGCACCAGATACAGCGCGGCATGGACCGGGTTCTTGGCCGTCACCACGCGCAGACCGGCGAAGATCAGGATGGCGGACAGAACGTAGAAAATTACCGTAGTTAGGTTCATGGCCTCCCCTTAGCGATACTTGGCGTCGGCCGCCTTGTTGGCGGCGATTTCGGCCTCGTACTTGTCGCCGATCGCCAGCAGCATCGGCTTGGTGTAGTAGAGGTCGCCACGTTTTTCACCGTGGTATTCGAAGATGTGGGTTTCCACGATCGCGTCCACCGGACAGGCTTCCTCGCAGAAGCCGCAGAAGATGCACTTGGTCAGGTCGATGTCGTAGCGCGAGGTGCGGCGGGTGCCGTCTTCGCGCTGCTCGGACTCGATGCTGATCGCCAGCGCCGGGCACACTGCCTCGCACAGTTTGCAGGCGATGCAGCGCTCCTCGCCGTTGGCGTAGCGGCGCTGCGCGTGCAGGCCGCGGAAACGCGGCGAAATCGGCGTTTTCTCTTCCGGGAATTGCACCGTGATCTTGCGGGCGAAGAAGTAGCGGCCAGTGACCATCAGGCCCTTGACCAGCTCCACCAGCAGGAAGGTCTTGAAAAAGTTGCGGATCGAATTCATTTTTTCACCTATCCCCTGTCTCAGTGCCAAATGGACAGCGGGGTAAACATCCACACGCCCACCACCAGGATCCACGCCAGGGTCACCGGGATGAACACCTTCCAGCCAAGACGCATGATCTGGTCATAACGATAGCGCGGGAAGGTGGCGCGGAACCACAGGAAGCAGAACAGCACCATCGCGACCTTGGCCGCCAGCCAGTGGAAGCCGCCGGCGCCCAGGATGCCCCAGGATGCCGGGAACGGCGACAGCCAGCCGCCCAGGAACAGCAGCGCGGTCAGCGCGGCCACCAGGATCATGTTGGCGTATTCGGCCAGGAAGAAAATGGCGAAGGCCATGCCCGAGTATTCCACGTGGAAACCGGCCACGATTTCCGATTCGCCTTCGGCCACGTCGAACGGCGCGCGGTTGGTCTCGGCCACGCCGGAGATCAGGTAGACGATGAACAGCGGGAACAGCGGGATCCAGTTCCAGGACAGGATGGAGCCATCGCCCCTGCCGAACGACTGCTGATGCACGATGTCGACCAGGTTCAAGCTGCCGGACACCATCAGCACGCCGACCAGCGCGAAGCCCATCGCCAGTTCGTAGGATACGATCTGAGCGGCGGAACGCATCGCGCCGAGGAAGGAGTACTTCGAGTTGCCCGCCCAGCCGGCGATGATCACGCCGTACACGCCCATCGAGGTCAGCGCCAGGATGTACAGCAGCGAGGCGTTCACGTTGGCCAGCACCAGCTTGTCGGTGAACGGAATCACCGCCCAGGCCGCCAGAGCCGGCCCGATGGACAGCACCGGCGCCAGCAGGAACAGGCCCTTGCTGGAGTTGGTCGGCAGGATGATTTCCTTCATCAGCAGCTTCACCGCGTCGGCGATGGGCTGCAGCAGGCCGAAATAGCCGACCCGGTTGGGGCCGATGCGGATCTGCATGTAGCCGATCACCTTGCGCTCGGCCAGCGTCAGATACGCCACGCAGCCCAACATCGGCAGCACGATGGCGATGATCTTCAGCAGGGTCCACACCAGGAGCCCCGCGTCAGTGCCAAGAATACCTTGCAAGAACTCCATCGCTTACCCCTGCTTGATCTCGATTGCGTCGAACATGCCGCCCAGCGCCAGCGTGGAAGCGTGCGCTGCTGCGACTCGTACCGCGTCGGCCGGCAGGCTGTCGTCGGCCTCGATCCGGACCCGGGCCTCGCCTTCGCCCTGCTTCAACAGCGCGGTGGAGCCGGCATCCACGCCCAGCTTGGCCAGCAGGCTGCTATGGGCATAGGCGGTGTCGGCGCCCTTGGCTTCGTTGGTGGCCTGCAGCGACGGCGCGCGGCGGCAAACGGCGTCGGCCTGGTACATCGGCACTTCGCCGATGCGGACGATGCCGGAGCCGACGGCCGGGCTGGCGGTTGTCTTGGACAAGGCGTTGTTCAGCTTGGCAGCCAGGTCGCCGAACTCGGCGCGCACGTCTTCGGCGCTGTTCTGCTCGAAGCCGGCCAGATTCAGCATATTGCCCAGCACGCGCAGCACCTTCCAGGCCGGACGGGTTTCGCCCAGCGGCTTGACCACGCCGTTGAAGGTTTGCAGCTTGCCTTCCATGTTGACGAAGGAGCCGGCGGTCTCGGAGAACGGCGCGATCGGCAGCAGCACGTCGGCGTAGTCGAGCAGACCCTGGCCCTGGTAGGCGGTCAGCGCGATCACCGTGGCGGCCTGCTTCATCGCGGCCACGGCGGCCTGACCGTCGTAGCTGTCGAATTCCACTTCCGCGTTCAGCAGGAAGTAGGCCTTCTTCGGCTTGGCGATCATCGCGGCGGCGTTGTCGCCGTTTTGCGCCCATGCGCCCACCAGTTCGGCGCCCACGCTGTTGGCGGCTTCGGCCAGGATGCCGAAACGCGCGCCGGACAGGCGGGAGATTTCCTGGGCCAGCGACAGCAGCTGACTGTAGGCCGGATGGTGTTGCGCGACGTTACCCAGCGCGATGGACGCGGTTTCCGCGCCGCTCAGGCTTTCAGCGATGACGCGCGCTTGGGCGGACACTTCCACGGCAGCCAGGTCGATCTCGGTCGAGCCGGATTTGATCTCGGCGACGGCCTTCAGCACTTGCGACAGCGCATTCACCAGCGCCAGCGGCGACACGATCAGCTTGCCCTTGATCTGGGTCAGCAGATTGTCGTCGGCGACATGGATAATGTTGAGCTCGCTGCCCTTCTTCACCGATTGGCGCAGACGCGAGGCCAGCAGCGGCTGTTCCTTGCGCAGCGTGGAGCCGACCACCAGCACCGACTTGGCGTCAGCCAGTTCGGCGATGGTGGAGCCCAGCCACTCGGCGCCCTGCTTGAAAGCGTCGGCGGCGAAATCGCTGCGGCGCAGGCGGTAGTCGACGGCGTTGACGCCGAAGGCGCGCGCCAGCTTCTGCGCCAGGTGCAGTTCTTCCGTGGTGGAGTGCGGGCTCAGCAGGAAGCCGATGGCGTCCTTGCCGTGATCGGCGGACACGCCGTTCAGGCCCTTGGCCACGTAGTTCAGCGCGGTTTCCCAGTCGGTCTCGTGCCACTTGCCGTCGAACTTGATCATCGGCTTGGAGAGACGCTCGGCGCTGTTCAGGCCCTCATAGGAGAAGCGGTCGCGGTCGGCGATCCAGCACTCGTTGATGGCTTCGTTTTCCAGCGGCAGCACGCGCATCACTTCATTGCTCTTCACCTGGACCACCAGGTTGGAGCCGAGGCCGTCGTGCGGGCTCACCGACTTGCGGCGCGACAGTTCCCAGGCGCGGGTGCTGTAGCGGAACGGCTTGGACGTCAGCGCGCCCACCGGGCACAGGTCGATGACGTTGCCGGAGATTTCCGAGTCCACGGTCTTGCCCAGGAACGGCAGGATTTCGGAGAACTCGCTGCGGTTGGCCATGCCGATTTCCTGGAAGCCGCCCACTTCTTCCGTGAAGCGGACGCAGCGCGTGCAGTGGATGCAGCGCGACATTTCCTCGGCGGAAACCAGCGGACCCATGTCCTTGCCCACCACCACGCGCTTCTCTTCCTCGTAGCGCGAGGTGGAGTTGCCGTAGCCCACCGCCAGATCCTGCAGCTGGCATTCGCCGCCCTGGTCGCAGATCGGGCAATCCAGCGGGTGGTTGATCAGCAGGAATTCCATCACGCCCTGTTGGGCCTTCTTGGCCAGCGGCGACGCGGTATGGACCTTCATGCCGTCGGTGACCGGAGTGGCACAGGCCGGCAGCGGCTTGGGCGCTTTTTCCACTTCCACCAGGCACATCCGGCAGTTGGCCGCGATGGACAGCTTCTTGTGGTAGCAGAAGTGCGGAATGTAGGTGCCCACCGAGTGGGCAGCCTCGATGACGGTGCTGCCTTGCGGCACCGTCAGTTTTTTACCGTCGATTTCGATTTCAAGCATCGCTCAACACCATTTGTGATCCACCAAGGTCTTTCCGTGTTCGATCGCGTACTCGAACTCATTGCGGAAATGCTTGGTGAAACTGCGAACCGGGAACACCGCGGCGTCGGCCAGCGCGCAGATGGTGCGGCCGGCCATGTTGTTGCCCACGGAATCCAGAAGCTCCAGATCGCCCTTGCGGCCTTGGCCATTGACGATGCGATGGATCACCTTGTACAGCCAGCCGGTGCCTTCGCGGCACGGCGTGCACTGGCCGCAGGATTCTTCGTGGTAGAAGTAGGCCAGACGCTCCAGCGCCTTGACCATGCACACGTCCTCATTCATCACGATCACGGCGCCCGAACCCAGCATGGAGCCGGCTTTGGCGATGCTGTCGTAGTCCATCGTGCACTGCATCATGATGTCGGCCGGCAGCACCGGCGCGGACGAGCCGCCCGGGATCACCGCCTTCAGCTTCTTGCCGTCGCGCATGCCGCCGGCCATTTCCAGCAGCTCGGAGAACGGAGTGCCCAGCGCGATCTCGTAGTTGCCCGGACGGTTGACGTGGCCGGAAACCGAGAACAGCTTGGTGCCGCCGTTGTTCGGCTTGCCCTTCTCGAGGAAGGTTTGCGCGCCGTCGCGGATGATGAATGGCACCGAGGCGAACGATTCGGTGTTGTTGATGGTGGTCGGCTTGCCATACAGGCCGAAGCTGGCCGGGAACGGCGGCTTGAAGCGCGGCTGGCCCTTCTTGCCTTCCAGCGATTCCAGCAGCGCGGTTTCTTCGCCGCAGATGTAGGCGCCGTAGCCGTGGTGGGCGAACAGGTCGAAGTTGAAGCCGGAGCCCAGGATGTTCTGACCCAGGAAACCCGCCTTGCGCGCCTCTTCCAGCGCTTCCTCGAACAACACGTAGTCTTCGAAGATTTCGCCGTGGATGTAGTTGTAACCCGCCTTGGTGCCCATCGCGTAACCGGCGATGATCATGCCCTCGATCAACGAGTGCGGGTTGTAGCGGATGATGTCGCGGTCCTTGAAGGTGCCCGGCTCGCCCTCGTCGGTGTTGCAGACGACGTACTTGTCGCCCGGGAACGAGCGCGGCATGAAGCTCCACTTCAGGCCGGTCGGGAAGCCCGCGCCGCCGCGGCCGCGCAGGCCGGAGTTCTTCACTTCCGCGATCACGTCTTCCTGCGTCATCTTGGAGTCGAGAATGCGGCGCAGCGCCTGGTAGCCGCCGCGGGCCACATAGGCGTCCAGACGCCAGCAATCAGGCTGGGCAGTGTCGACGCCGTCGAAAATCACGCCATTAGCGAAGACAGCCATTATTTCAACTCCGCCAGTTTTTTATCGATTGCTTCGGGCGTCATGAAGCTGCACATCTTGTGGTTGTTCACCAGCAAGACCGGCGCGTCGCCGCAGGCGCCCATGCATTCGCCTTCCAGCAGGGTGTACATGCCGTCGGCGCTGGTTTCGCCGATGGCGATGCCCAGCTTCTTCGAGATGTACTCCGCGGCGTTGACGCCGCCGGACAGCGCACAGGGCAGGTTGGTGCAGACGGTGATCTTGAATTTGCCCACCGGCTTCATGTCGTACATGTTGTAGAACGTGGCGACTTCGTAAGCGGCTAACGGGGCGATGCCCAGGTAGTCGGCGACGAACTCGATCAGTTCCGGATTCAGGCAGCGCGTTTCCGGGGTTTCACCGGTCGCGCGCCGCTCGTCCAGCGCGATGCGCAGCGCGCCCATGACGGCGGAGCGCTTCTGGTCGGCCGGATATTTGGCGACCTCGCGGTCGATCAAGGCTAGCGATTGTGCGGACAGCATCAGCGGTCAATCTCCCCAAACACGATATCCTGCGTACCGATGATCGCGACGACGTCGGCGATCATGTGGCCGGTGGCCATCTCGTCCAGCGCCGCCAAATGGGCATAGCCCGGCGCGCGGATTTTCAGGCGGTACGGTTTGTTGGCGCCGTCGGACACCAGATAGATGCCGAACTCGCCCTTCGGGTGCTCCACCGCGGCGTAAGCCTCGCCTTCCGGCACGTGCATGCCTTCGGTGAACAGCTTGAAGTGGTGGATCAGGTCTTCCATATTGGACTTCATGCCTTCGCGCGAAGGCGGGGCCACTTTATGGTTGTCGGTGATCACCGGACCCGGGTTCGCGCGCAGCCAGGCCACGCACTGCTGGATGATGCGGTTGGACTGACGCATCTCTTCCACGCGCACCAGGTAGCGATCGTAGCAGTCGCCGCCCACGCCCACCGGCACGTCGAAATCCATCTTGTCGTACACGTCGTACGGCTGGGTCTTGCGCAAGTCCCAGGCGATGCCGGAACCGCGCAGCATCGGGCCGGTCATGCCCAGGTTCAGCGCGCGCTCGGCCGTCACCACGCCGATGCCCACGGTCCGCTGCTTCCAGATGCGGTTGTCGGTCAGCAGGGTCTCGTACTCGTCGACATAGGTCGGGAAGCGCTTGGTGAAGTCTTCGATGAAGTCCAGCATCGAGCCCTTGCGGCCCTCGTTCAGGCGCGCCAGCTCCTTGGCGTTCTTGATCTTGGACACGGTGTACTGCGGCATGCTGTCCGGCAGGTCGCGGTAGACGCCGCCCGGACGGAAGTAGGCCGCGTGCATCCGCGCGCCGGACACCGCCTCGTAGCAGTCCATCAGGTCTTCGCGCTCGCGGAACGCGTACAGGAACATGGTCATCGCGCCGATGTCCAGCGCGTGGGCGCCGATCCACAGCAGATGGTTCAGGATGCGGGTGATTTCGGCGAACATCACGCGGATGTATTGCGCGCGCTCCGGCACCTCGATGCCCATCATCTTCTCGATGGCCAGGCAGTAAGCGTGCTCGTTGCACATCATCGACACGTAGTCGAGACGGTCCATGTACGGCAGCGACTGGATGAAGGTCTTGCTCTCGGCCAGCTTCTCGGTGCCGCGGTGCAGCAGGCCGATGTGCGGGTCAGCGCGCTGGACGACTTCGCCGTCCAGCTCCAGCACCAGGCGCAGCACGCCGTGCGCGGCCGGGTGCTGCGGGCCGAAGTTGAGGGTGTAGTTGCGGATCTCAGCCACCGTAATTCTCCTCGCGAATGATGCGCGGAGTGATTTCGCGCGGCTCGATGGTCACAGGCTGGTAAATCACGCGCTGCTGGGTCGGGTCGTAACGCATTTCCACGTGGCCGGACAGCGGGAAGTCCTTGCGGAACGGATGGCCGACGAAGCCATAGTCGGTCAACAGGCGGCGCAGGTCGGGGTGGCCTTCGAACACGATGCCATAGAGGTCGAACGCTTCGCGCTCAAACCAGTTGGCGGCGTTCCACACGCCATTGATCGACGGGATCACCGGGAAATCGTCGTCTTCGGCGAAAACGCGCAGGCGGAGGCGATGGTTCAGCTTGACGGACAGCAGGTGGTACACGGCGGCGAAACGCGGACCGTCCCACGGCTCGTCGCGATAAGCGCTGTAGTCCATGCCGCAGACGTCGATGCACTGCTCGAAGGCGAGATCGGCGTGATCGCGCAGCGTTTGCGCGACGGACAGCAGATCGGACGCCTTGCACACGATGGTCAGCTCATCCAGGGCCAGCGTGCTGCTCACGAGCTTGTCGCCCAGCGCCGCGGCAACGACCGAACCCAACGCTTCCATTTTCTTGGAGGCCATAGTTTCTACCTTAGCGGGCGATGGTGTTGGTACGTTTGATCTTGTTCTGCAGCTGGATGATGCCGTACAGCAGCGCCTCGGCGGTCGGCGGACAGCCCGGCACGTAGACATCGACCGGCACGATGCGGTCGCAGCCACGAACTACAGAGTAGGAGTAATGATAGTAACCGCCGCCATTGGCACAGGAGCCCATCGAAATCACCCAGCGCGGCTCGGCCATCTGGTCGTAAACCTTGCGCAGGGCCGGCGCCATCTTGTTGCACAGCGTGCCGGCGACGATCATCAGGTCGGACTGGCGGGGGCTGGGACGGAACACGACGCCGAAGCGGTCGAGGTCATATCTCGCCGCGCCGGCGTGCATCATTTCCACCGCGCAACAGGCCAGGCCGAAGGTCATCGGCCACAGCGAACCGGTGCGGGTATAGTTGATAAGCTTGTCGGCTGTCGTGGTGACGAAGCCTTTCTCCAGAATCCCTTCTACTCCCATTCCAGAGCTCCCTTCTTCCACATGTAGACGAAGCCGAGCGTCAGCACGGCCAGAAACTCGACCATCACGCCCAAACCATAGACGCCCAGATCCTTCAACACCACCGCCCACGGAAACAGGAATGCGATTTCCAGGTCGAACAGGATGAAGAGAATGGCGATCAGGTAGTAGCGGACGTCAAACTTCATGCGGGCATCTTCGAAGGCCTCGAAGCCGCATTCGTATGGAGAAAGTTTTTCAGCGTCAGGACGATTCGGCGCCAGCAGTTTGCCCAGAACAATAGGGCCCACACCGACCAGAAGTCCGACGATGACAAACATCAGAATGGGAAAGTAGTTTTGCAGCATTTCCCGTACACCCCCAAAAAAAGAGGGGTCACCCCCTCTTGGCTCCAAATAAAACAGGCCACCGGAGTCCCGGTGGCCTGTTTTTGAATGGTGGTGCCGACAGTGAGACTCGAACTCACACAGCTTTCGCCACTACCCCCTCAAGATAGCGTGTCTACCAATTTCACCATGTCGGCACAGCAAAGCTTTACATTGTCACTCCGGAATCTTGGAAGCCGTTCCCGAAGCGTTTTTATTAGGCGCGCCTGCCGGGATTTGCGGCGCCGCCTGCTCAATCTTACTGCCATTGCCCATTACGCCCAGATCACTCTTCCCACCCCCGGAAAGAAAGACCAGCGCCATGGAGGTCGAGAAGAACACCGCGGCAGCAACCGCAGTCGTTCTACTCAAGAAATTCGCAGAACCAGACGCCCCGAACAGACTGCCGGACGAGCCGCTACCAAAGGCCGCGCCCATATCCGCACCCTTGCCGTGCTGCATCAGAACAAGGACGATGATAGATGCTGCGGACAGCAGATTAACAATCCAAATAAGCGTCTTGAGAAGTTCCATACTATATCAATTTTCCTGCGGCTTGGCAAATCACTCTGAATGAATCGGCGTCCAGAGAGGCTCCTCCGACCAGTGCTCCGTCGACGTTTTCCGTCGCCAGAATCGCTTCGGCATTCTCTGCTTTGACACTGCCGCCGTAGAGGACGCGAATCTTAGCGGAGCCGGCAACGTTTTGCAAGCACCAATTTTTGATGAATGCATGGATCTCGGCGATCTGCTCAAGCGATGCCACCTTGCCGGTGCCGATGGCCCATACCGGTTCGTAGGCGACAACGTATTCACCATCGGCGATCTCGGCCAAGATGGCAAGCTGTTCTCGCACCACGTTCAAATAATCGCCCGCCTCGCGCTGCGCCAGCGTCTCGCCCACGCACAGCACCGGGACCACGCCGGCCGCGATCGCGTTGCGCATCTTGGCAAGCAGCGCCGCATTGTCTTCGCGGAAATACTGGCGGCGCTCGGAATGTCCGACCAGCGCGTAGCGGCAGCCCACGTCGGCCAACATGGCGGCGCTGGTCTCGCCGGTAAACGCGCCGTCGGCGGCGAAACGGCTGACGTCCTGGGAAGACAAGGCGATCTTGCTCCCCTTCAGTTGCTCGGCCAGCGCAGCCAGGTAAACGGCGGGTGCGGCGATGCCGACGCCCTCGCGATTGGTTTGCGCATCGGCCAATAGCGCCGCCGCCAATTGACGAGCGCTATCGCCGCGGGTATTCATCTTCCAATTGCCAATCACCAGTTTGCCGGACATGCGACTCTCCATTTCCATGTTATTGGTTGGCGCCGATTATAGCGCGGCGGCAGCCCCCTCTCCAATGGAGCTGGGTCAAGCATTTACGACTTGTAATATTACTGAAAGATTTGCCCGATACGATTGCGGCCATCACAAACGCAGTCCCATCCACAGTTCGGGAGTTAAGCAATGAAACAGTCTGTTCGTCTGGCCGCAGTCCTGGGTTCCGCGCTGATCGCAGGCTCGGCCTACGCGGCTGACATCACCGGCGCCGGCGCGACCTTCCCCTACCCGCTGTACGCGAAGTGGGCCGCCACCTACAAGGGCAGCACCGGCAACAACATGAACTACCAGTCCATCGGCTCTGGCGGCGGCATCAAGCAGATCCAGTCCAAGACCGTGGACTTCGGCGCGTCCGACATGCCGCTGAAGCCGGAAGAACTGGAAAAAACCGGTCTGACCCAATTTCCGACCGTGATGGGCGGCGTGGTGCCGGTCTATAACATTCCGGGCATCGCCGCCGGCCAGATCAAGTTCACCGGCCCGCTGCTGGCCGACATCTACATGGGCAAGATCAGCAAGTGGAACGACGCGGCCATCGCCAAGCTGAACCCCGGCGTCAAGCTGCCCGACCAGCGCATCTCGGTAGTGCGCCGCTCCGACGGCTCCGGCACCACCTTCATCTTCACCAACTACCTGTCCA